>JAGVPG010000022.1 GCA_020052375.1 Actinomycetota bacterium
CACGCATAACCGGACGCCTTCGGCAAACTTCTCTCTATTGAAGCTACGCTTTACGTTTTCCAGCGTATCGACGTTGGCGGATTGCGGGCCTGTTTCTACACTGACGACTTTAGCCTTCTTAAAAGCGTCAACCGTTTCTTTGTCTATAAGCTCACTCGCTATCTCTATGGTATGAAGCGTTACATCCCTTTCGTTTGTCCTTGTTATCAAGCCGGTCAGTTCTTTGACCTTCGCTTTGTTGAGATTGAAAACCGGGTCTACGAATGAGAAGCTTGTTATGCCGGGGGTCTTCATAAAGAGCTCCAGCTCTTTCCTCGTCCGTCCTGCGGAGAAATGCCTTAGCTTGCGATAGTCCTTTCCTTCATAGCAATACGCGCAATTGTAAGGGCAACCACGATAGGTCTCAAGATAAGCGACTTGATCCTTAGGATATATCGCGCCGGTCAGATAAGGCGAAGGGATCTCGTCGAGGTCCTCGATCAAAGGACGATCCGGGGCCACGACGACAGTATCCCCTTTTCTATACGCGATACCCGTGATCTTCGATAAATCGGACTTTTCTTTGATATAGAAGGACAACAGTTCAGAAAATGTTGATTCGCCTTCTCCTCGTACAACGATATCCACCGCGAGGTTACTCCGGAGGATGTCCTCCGCCACAGGCCCGACTTCAGGTCCTCCGAGAATGATCCGTACATCGGGCATGACCTGCCTGACGAGGCGGACAAGATCGAGGACCCTCCCTGTGTTCCAGACGTAACAAGCAAAACCGATCACGTCCGGCTTCAATCCGGACAAGTAGAACAGGACCTGTTCGGTGCTATTGCAGTCCATACAGAAATCGACGATCTCGATATTGGCGTTTTCCTGTATCAACTTGTCTTTCACAGCATAGGCCTTCAGGTACCCCAGAGCGAGTGATGTGTAGTGGTTCTGATGATGAACGTTAAACGTAGTCAGCAGCACGTTCTGTGTTTTCATCGTCTTAGACCCACCATCTCTTTTGCATAGCCGCTCTTTAAGACCGCTTTAAACTCACCGTCTCCATGCATTTTTGTATATTCGACTTCAATACCCTCGCATGACGTCTTGTAAACACATTTGCCGCATGCCGCTACGTGTTTTCTTTCCCACTCGTCCTCCATGTAGATCTCCGAGACATGATGTTCGTAGCCGTCCATCAGGCAAAGAGGTATATTCTCGGTCTGGATCCACACCTGTGTCAGGAGACCGGTCTCTATAGCGAGAGACAGATATGGTGTGACGTCGGACATCTTGACATCGTAGTCGTCAAAAAACAGTGTTATCCTATCGGTTCTGCACTGGAGGACCATCCTGACAACATCTCCGATGCGTGTGAAGTTGTTCTTAGTAATACTTATCCTGGCTGCTAGATAAGGACTGAAATCAGGCTGGCCGTAGCCTTCGAACATCCTTATATTGTTGAAGACCTGAGCAACATCAGTATGAAATTCCGATAGCTCTATCTCGTATTGAAAAACGCCGGCATCGATCAATTCTTGCACAAAACCGGCTTCTTGCAGTTTGTGCCCGGTACTCTGGATGCGGATCCTCTTATATCCGGCGGATTTTACAGTCTCGACGACCTTCATGCAGTCTTCCCTGTAAACAAGGTAGTCCCCGATCAAAACGACGCCTTCGTGACTGCCCGCGTCCGTAAGGTCGTTCTTTATATCATCAAACGGCCGGTCGGCATCTATATATATCCGTTTAAACTTCAGCATCGGCTCTCACCTTGAAACCTTGTCTTTCCATCCTGCCCCATTCCGTCTTCCTGAAAATAAAACTAAAGAACCCGCGGATACGCCATAGCACCGTTAATTGCCTGTACCCGAGATTCTCAAAAAAGCCATAGATAAGAAGCCTTAAGAGGTCTCTCCACTTGATATACCGGACAAAATAGACGTTCTCCAGAAGGATCGACCAGAATGTCAGCAGTATTCCCCAAAGAATAGCGAGTATCGCGAATAAAATCAAGAACTCGACTTCAAGATACCTCGTCAAGGCCAGAAATATCAAGTAACCGTAGCCGAAAAGTTCCACGAACGGTCCTATGAGCTCAACGACAAGAAAGAACGGCATTGCAAAGAGTCCGATGTGTCCGTATCTCGGATTGAAGAGCATCGATTTATGCTGCCATAGAGTCTCGGCCAGACCTCTTTGCCAGCGGCTTCTTTGACGCGCCAGATTGCTGAAATCGCTCGGCGCCTCTGTCCATGCAATGGGATATGTCATGAACTGAACCCTGTACTTCCTCTTTTTCCGTCTAAGATATTTATGCATGCGCACGAGGATCTCCATATCCTCTCCCACTGTTCCTTTCGAATACCCCCCTACCTCTCTGGCGATATCGGTACGAAATACGCCAAAAGCACCTGATAGAAGTACTACGGAGTGAAGCGCGCTCAATGCGGTGCGAGTCATGTTTAAAGCCCGGCTGTATTCTAAGACCTGGAGGACAGGCAATGCGTAGCGGTCAAGACCCGGGTGTACGACTCTTGCCCTTCGAATATCGCAGCCGTTCGCGATCCGCAGGATACCGCCCGCGGCTATCACTTCGTCAGGCCTCTCGAGGATCGGCCTGACGATCTTTAAGATCGCGTCTTCCTCCATGATCACGTCGGCGTCGATACTGAAAAAATATTCGCTTCGAGTCACGTTTATACCGGCGTTTAGAGCGTCCGCTTTCCCGCCCCGCTCCTTGTCCAGGACATAGAGGTTCGACGCCGCGTCCGAGGTATAGTACCCCCTGACCCTTGCTGTCTTGATGTCTTCGTGTATCAAACGGTAGACTTTTTTCAATTTGAACTTGTCGATCAACACCTTAAGTGTGTCGTCATCCGACCCGTCGTTTATGACTATGACCATCAGCTTTGGATAACGGCACGTCAGCAGGGATTCCACGCTCTCGGCTATGATCCTGTGTTCGTTATATGCCGGAACGATCATTGATATGGACGGAGCCAGTTTCGATTTGTACAGGAAGTCAGGGTCTTCTATAAGACTCCGGCGCATCTGCCTGTGCGCTTCGAAGAACGCGATAATATTAAACAAAGTGTAGGTGCCATTGATAAAGATGAAGTAAGCAAGGATCAAGACCTGTATACTCGTCAGCCTATCCATGTCTACGCCACCATCCTGCCTTTCATTATCAGGATCTCTATCGATCTTTCTTTTGCCATCCCTTGCAGCCCGGAAAGGGCCCGTTCGACAGCATCAAGGCCTTTTGACTCAAACTCGAGAAGGCCTCTTGACGCGGCATAGTTTACTTCCCAAACAGGATCGGAGAACATCTCGATCAGTCTGTCTATAGCCGCCTCATTCTTAAGCTGTCCCAATGCTTCCGCGGCCTTCTCCCTGACCACCGGACCGTCGTCCATCGATAGTTTCATGATAGCCGGCAGAAGTTCTTTGCGATGGCTGTTCGATATGACCTTGCTCATGACAGACTTGACACGATGGCAGTTCTCGACCCTGGCTCGCTCAGCCAGTAACCCTGCCACCTCATTGTAGTCATCGTCCGGATCGTCCGGTTTTATCAGACTGATACAGCGCGTCGTCCAGTAACGGACTTTTCTTTCTTTGTGGGTTACATGTTTCGCGAGAACAGGTACCGCCTGTTCTCCGAATGTGATCAGCGTATCCGCGACTTTGTAGCATCTGCTGTCGTCTATATCCTGGAACAGACTCGCAATGAACTCGATCACCGATTCCGCTTTGAGTTCTCCCAATGATTGAGCCGAAATAGCCCGCACATCCTCATCCGGATCGCGCAAAGAGACTATCAGTGGAAACACCGCCGTTTTGCTTCCCATGTCACCAAGGATATTCGTTGAAACACGCCGGTGTGACTTTGAGCGACTCTTAAGTTTCCTGACATGTTTCTTTACAAGTCCGCTATGTTCCGCAAACCTTGTCAACACATGCCCAAGGTCGCCTTTGACGATGAATAAACGCCTGCTGATGACATTCTGCAGAATGAAGGCATCGATCGGGTTTTTTAACTCTATTGGCGGAATACTGAATGACTTGTCGACCGAGCGTTCAAACAAGGTTTTGTCGATGATCGATGAAAAATGTCGCTGCCGGATCAGTCTAAGTGATCTAAGGATCACGAGCACTATATGCCTTACGAGTATTGCTAAAAAAGTCAATACGGTGATGGCTGAGAATACCAGGACGATCACGAACAACGCTTCAGTCGTCAACATGACTATTGTCTCCCCGTCTTCGTGGCTTTCAGCTTTTTCTTAAGCAGCCCGTCCATCACAGCCTTGACCTCGTCAAGATCGCAGGGTTTAGCCAGGTAGGCATCGGCGCCTGCCCGAAAACCCTGGCCGATATCTTCCGGACGCTCGTGCCAGGAAAGGACTATCAAAGGAAGTCTCTTAGTCACGGGGTCGCCGGCATTACGGATCGCGCGGCATAGTTCGTAACCGCTTGAAGCAAGAAGGACAACACCTGTGATGACGATATCCGGCGTGTCACGTTGGATCGCTTCCAGCGCTTCGTCGGTAGATAAGACACCTGTTACATCCCAGCCGGCCTTTTCCAGACACCCTTTCATAAGGTGTATGCAGAGTTGATTTCGCTCTGCGTATAAGACTTTTGGGGACATATGCGCGCTCCTTATTTAAGGATAGTAGCACAGATGCCGACTATTGTAATAGAAGAGAGGCAGCGAAGATGAATGCCAGATTCACAGCTTATGAATTCATAGAACTCGCGATGGACGTGGAGAAGAACGGTGAGTATTTCTACTCCGAACACGCGAAAAGACTACCCAAGGGAGTGCTCAAAGACCTGTTTGTCGATCTAGCAAATCAGGAGACTTCGCATTATGAGTACTTTCAGACTCTAAGAAACCGTATAAAAGGACAGGTATGTTACCTTGATTGTCCTGGCAACCAGGAACTCTATATAAAAGCGCTGGCTGATGAGAATGTGTTCGTACGGAGCAAGATCGACGAGATGCTCGATGCCGACGAATTTCTGTCAGTCGATGAAATACTTGACTACGCGTTAGACATGGAATACAGCTCGATCATGTTCTATAACACTTTACGGCCTTACCTGACGCGCCGTGAACGCCCCTTGCTTGACAAGGTCGTCCATGACGAAGGCTCCCATGTCACCTACCTCGAAGGCCTCAAACGCAAGATCGCATAGCCCTTAGGACTCACCGTCCATCTTTTAACAAAGTCTCTTTTCGCAAGGTCCCACAGTTGCATGTCATAGATCGTTTCGTTCGCAAGGCCTCAATAATAATCCTGCCCATCGTCGAAGCTTCATTGAAGAAGATGTCCGTCAGTTCTTCATGTTCCCAATCTTCGCCGACCCCTTCCGCCCTGTTGACCACCAAATAGATGCCTGCGTAACAAGCGCCGATCTCACGGGCAAGATAGACCTCCGGACATACCGTCTGACCGATGACATCGCCACCGAGTTTTTCGATCATTCGCACTTCGGCACAGCTTTCAAAATGCCTTCCGTCCGTCACAACATATACACCCTTGCCGATATGTCTATCGGGATCCAGACCGGAGACAGTCTCTTGAAGGATCGATGTCAGCTTCGGACAAAAAGGGTCTCTCATTATAAGTAGATATCGATCCGACAACCTCACGTCTTTTCGTAAGGAGAGATCGATATAGTCATCGGGGACAAAGAACTGGCGCATTGCCAGATCATTACGGATAGAACCGACACCGCCCTCCGCAAATAAAGTCTTGACTCCAGCTTGTTCGAAGACCCAGAACACCTGGCGCGAGGCATCCGCCCGGCTTATTCCTTCCCGCCAACCATGCATTTTAACGGTTAAAACGAGCTGCTCGTCGACAGAAAAAAGTGTGAATTCCGGGCTTCTGCCGAAAGGGGTATCAAAACCGGCTCTTTCGATCGTCTTTACATAAGGTAAGCAAAGATCGTCCGGAAAATTCAGCGAGAACGTGCTTGAACCTCCTATGAACCCTTTATCTGCTGTAGGAATAGAAACGCGATCCATCATGCCTTCCTAACAGTGAGTCTTCACGAGATTGAATTCCGTGTCGCGCTGGACTGGAATCCTACCGGCACTTTTTATCATCCGGACCATCTCATCGACGCTCATCTTGTAAGATACACCTGTCGCTCGAACGACATTCTCTTCGATCATTACGCTGCCAAGATCGTTGGCGCCAAAAGAAAGGCATAGCTGACCGATATCTTTACCCTGTGTGACCCAAGACCCCTGGATGTTGTCGATATTGTCTAAAAACAAGCGTGAGACTGCCAGCATCTTGATATACGCGAGCGATGACATAGAGCGCCCGCCGAGTTCCGTGTTGCCCGGTTGGTACGTCCAGGGGATGAATGACATAAAACCACCCGTGCGGTCTTGTAGATCACGTATCTTGGCCAGGTGCTGTACCCTGTCCGTCATAGTCTCGACAGTACCGAGCATCATAGTCGCCGTACCTTTCAATCCGATCGCATGTGCTTCTTCCATAACATGAAGCCATGTCTCCGAAGAGACCTTGTGGGGACTGACCTTGCCGCGCACGCTATCGACCAGTATCTCGGCACCTCCGCCAGGCAGAGAATCGAGGCCGGCCGCTTTAAGAGCAGAGAGCGCTTCGCGTACCGCTATCCCTTCGGATTCAGCGATATACGCGATCTCGGGAGGGGATAGACTGTGGATCCTCACGTCGAATCTGGCCTTGATGGATGAGAACATGTTCGTATAGTAGTCCAGATGCAAGTCAGGGTTTATGCCTCCCTGCAACATGACTTGAGTACCTCCCAGATCGATCATCTCGGCGATCTTCCGCTCGATGGTCGATTGGTCCAGAACATACGCCTTGGGATCATCCGGCTCACGATAGAAAGCGCAGAATCTGCATCTGTTCCGGCAGATGTTCGTATAGTTGATGTTGCGGTCTATGATGAATGTTGCCACACCATCAGGATGTTTCTCACGCCGGACCGTATCGGCGGCCCGACCGAGATCGATCAGATCGCCTTCTTCAAGAAGAGTCAAAGCATCATCCGGCGTCAACCTTCCTCTGTCGGTAACAACTTCAAGGGTGTCTTTTACCTTCATCCTGTCGCCTCCAAAACATCGTCTATAAAATGCAATGAAGGGATCTCATCCAGAGCGCCGATCTTGCATGCCAGTTCATAATATGTCCGTAACCCTTCACGCGCGTCGGGTCCGAAGTCGAATCTTAACCCCCTGAAGTATTCATCGAGAATGAACCTGCTGAAGGGCTCCCACTTCACTGCATGATCACATATCTCACCGATATGTTGTTTAGAGTATTCCATAGATCTGCGAAAGAGCATGAATACATGTGTCAAAAGTTCAGGATGCTCTACTGCAAATCCGCGCCTCGCCGCCCAGACCGCGTATACCATCCGTTTCCCGGTCAGTTTTTTCCATTCCGCACCAAGGTCATAGACAAAAAACCCTTGTCGCTCCACATAATACCGGAGAGCTATGTCACCGATCAGAAGAGCGGCATCTGCGGAAGCAAACATATCGGTCACAACAGGTGGAACCACAAGATAGTCCGGCTCGATATCGTAACCCATTTTAAGAACGATCTTCGTCAAGACCTGTGAGGTCGCAGATGTGCTCGATAGAGCGACAGTCCTTCCCGCGAGCTCTTCAAGCGGCACCTTGCTCAAAAGAATGATACTTCTTACCTTGTCGTCTGAACTCACCGTAAAATCCGGAAAAAGAATAAGAGATCCGCTGTTTCGCGCGTACTCGATCGAGGAGACCGGGGAGATATCCAACTTATCCTTTAGAAGCAGATCATTGAGTTCCGTAGGGCTTCCTTTGACCAGATCAAGGTCAAGGATCATATCCCCCTTCACCAGCCCGTAGTACAAAGGCAGACAGTTCAAGAACTCGATATGCCCGACCTTAGGCCTCATGAGAAGGATCCTCTTTTCCTGCTTTATGGACTTGAATGACGTTGTAGAGGGTGTCTCTCTCCACCGGTATACGGTCCGCTTCAAAGATCAAGTCGATAAGTTCCGCGCGCGAGATCGACTCGCCGGTCTCGGCTCCCGCCGCATGGGTGATCTTCTCTTCGACCACTGTTCCGTCCAGATCATCAACGCCGAACAGAAGAGACAGTTGCGAGACCTTGATGCCCATCATGATCCAAAAGGCCTTGATGTGATCGAAATTGTCGAGAATAAGCCGGGATAGCGCCAAGACCTTGAGGCTTTCAAACGCAGTCGGTTTCTGCAAACCGTCAAGCCCCGTATTCTTCGGATGGAAGGGAAGCGGGATGAATGACTGGAATCCGCCTGTCTCATCCTGAAGGTCACGAAGCGCAATAAGATGATCGATCCGGTCTTCCATAGTCTCAACATGTCCGTAAAGCATCGTCGCGTTAGATCTGATGCCGATCTTATGGGCGATCCGTGTTGTTTCAAGCCAGTCTGACGACGACCCCTTTTTCGGACATACGGTCTGTCGTATCTGATCGTTCAGTATCTCGGCTCCGCCACCCGGCATCGACCCCAACCCCGCATCCTTAAGCCGTTTTAATACCTGTTCAACGGACAAACCTGATATCCCGGCAAAATACCATATCTCAACAGCTGTGAAAGCTTGTATATGGATCTCAGGCATGGTCTGCTTCAGTTTTGATATGACTTCAAGATAATACTCGAAAGGAAGATCCGGATGTAGACCACTTACGATATGCACTTCAGTGATACCCAGCGGAACCGCTGATACAGCATCGGTCAGTACGTCATCGACTGTCATCGCGTACGCGTCCGGATCACCTTTATCCTTACTGAAAGCACAGAACTTACAGCGCGATACGCATACATTCGTCAAGTTGATGTGCCGGTTGACGTTGAAGTAAACATCACTGCCGGTCTTGCGCTCTTTGACGATGTTCGCCAGACGGCCCAGATATAGTAGATCGTCCACACCGGCCAGATGGATCGCTTCTTCTCTGGTCAATCTCTCCCCGTTTATTACTTTTTTTTGCAGTTCCAACAGACTGATGCGACTCACGCCATCTACTCCTTTGTCGATTCCTGCCACTTCTTATAAAGATCATGTTGGATGCCGGTCAGGTCGAGTACCCGACCGACAACGAAATCGATCATGTCTTCAACCGTCTTCGGCATATTATAGAAAGCCGGAGTCGCCGGTAGGATGACACCGCCGGCACGGGTGACTTTTGCCATATTCTCGATGTGTATCAGGTTCAATGGTGTCTCCCTGACAACCAGAATAAGCCGTCGTTTCTCTTTAAGAGCGACATCCGCTGCTCGTTCAAGCAGATTCGTCGATATGCCCGCGGCTATAGCACCCAACTTGCCCATACTGCAAGGGATGACGATTACTCCGTCCGTTGGATTGGAGCCGCTCATGAACGGTGCCGAAAAATCACTGTTGCCCCATACCTTGAGCTTTCCCTCGGCCTCCTCCAAACCGAAACCCAACTCTTCTTTCATAACCATCCGGCCTGCGTCTGTTATGACCACGTGCACCTTGTTTTCCCGTAACACCAACTCATGAATGAGTCTGATAGCATAGATGCTGCCGCTCGCGCCCGTTATCCCGACGACGTATTCAGCCATTGATCCTCCCCTGTGCGATGATCGAAGCAACAACGAACACGGACATCAATACACTGATAACACCGTTTACGGTGAAGAAAGCCGTATTAAGTGATGAGAGGTCATCCGGTTTGACCAGACTGTTCTCATATAAGAGAAGCGCTGCAACCAAGACCACACCGCTGAAATAGATCACATTCAGCTGCAAGACCACCCCTACTGCGATAAATATCGAGATCGATAAGACATGTAGGATGCGCGTTATTACCAGTCCTGCCGGTACTCCGAAACCAGCGGGTATGGAATAGAGGTTGTGTGCACGGTCAAAATCAATATCCTGACATGCATAGATGATGTCAAATCCGGCCGTCCACAGCATCACGGCCAGACCGATGGCGAACGGTATGATATTCAAGCTGTTCGTTATGGCCGTCCACGCGCCGATTGGAGCCAGGCCGAGCGATAGTCCCAGGACAAAGTGTGATGCCCAGGTAAACCTTTTCATATACGGATAGATCACAAAAGGAATGATCACAAGCGGCCAGAGGTAATGAGTGATAGGTGCCAGGTTGAAGACCGCCAGTAAGAAGACCGCCAGACTGACGAATGCGAACATCCAGACATCCGTTTCTGATAACAGGCCTTTAGGGATCGCCCGGTCGGCTGTTCTGGGATTGGACCGGTCAATATGAGCGTCGATTATCCGGTTGAGCGACATGGCAAAGGTCCTCGCGCCTACCATGGCAACGGTTATCCAGACCAGATTCGCGATAGACGGCGTTTTCATCCGGGCTAGAAACGCTCCTACATAGGCGAACGGTAAAGCAAAAACGCTGTGTTCGAATTTGATCATCTTCAGGTAGATGACGATTCGGTCGAAGACTGAGGGGTGATGTATGTCGCTATAGTCCATATTCCGACCAGCGCCTATCGACACGCTGTTTGACCTCCTCGCTCATCTCGATATCAGCAGGCCACTCGCGTTCGTATCCTTCATCCGCCCATTTTCGCGTGGCGTCGATCCCCATCTTGGCGCCTACTTTGGGGGTGTCCGATGAATGATCCAGTACATCGACCGGGCCTTCGGTGATCAGGATATCGCGGCGCGCATCGACGTTGTTAAAAGCACGCCATGCTACCTCTGAAGGGTTATAGACATCCACATCCTTGTCGACGATAACGATGAACTTCGTAAACATCATCTGGCCAAGCCCCCAGACTGCGCTGATCACCTTACGTGCTTGGTGTGGAAGCGTTTTATCTATGGAGATCAACGCACAATTATGGAATACGCCTTCAAGCGGTAGATTGACATCGACTATCTCGGGGATCACAGCTTTGATGAAAGGCAGGAAAATGCGTTCGGTGGCCTTGCCGAGATAACAGTCTTCCATGGGCGGCTTGCCTACGACCGTCGCCGGGTATACCGGGTCTTTTCGCTGGGTAATACATGTCAGGTGAAAAACGGGATAATCGTCGGCAAGGGAATAGTATCCGGTATGGTCGCCGAAGGGACCTTCCCGCCTTGTCTCGCCCGGTTCCACGTATCCTTCCAGGATGACCTCCGCCCGGGCCGGTACCAAAAGATCGACCGTCTTCGCCTTTACGACCTCGACCGGTTTGCCGCGTAGAAAACCGGCGAACAATAACTCGTCAATCTCATATGGAAGCGGCGCGGTAGCCGAGTAGATCGTGATCGGATCCCCGCCAAGAGCGACCGCCACCTCCAGCTTCTCTTTTCCATCGGCCGCCTTGCGATAGTTGACCGCGCCATCATGATGGGTATGCCAGTGCATACCCGTTGTTTTCTCATCGAAGACCTGGAGCCGGTACATGCCCATATTCTGCCTGCCTGTCTCCGGATTCTTTGTAATGACCAGCGGCAACGTAATAAACCGTCCGCCGTCCTCCGGCCAGCATTTCAATACGGGATAATCGAACAAAGAAAGATCATCGGTCTTAACGATTTCCTGGCATGGCGCTTTTTGAACCACCTTGGGTTTGGCTTTCGTGAGTTTATACACCTCGAGCAGCACGTCGATCTTTTGTCCGAATGTCTTTTCCAGATCCATCTTAAGTAAAGATGAAAAGCGCTCTGTTATGTCGCTGAACTGCTGTACGCCAAGAGCCTGGCTCATTCTGTCATAGGAGCCGAATGTATTGATCAAGAGGGGTATTCCCGATCCCTTTACGTTTTCGAAGAGCAGCGCCGGTCCGTGATTTTTTGAAACCCTATCAGTGATCTCGGTGATCTCAAGAACAGGATCGACTTCTTCCTTGATTCGAACCAGTTGTCCCGAATCCTCAAGATGGCTTATGAATTCTCTGATGTCGTCGAAGATCAAGATATCTCCTTGTATTTATGAGTGAGCACTCACTCATTTATATTGATAATTCTATTACCCGTACGGTTCAGTGTCAACACATACCATCACCGTGAATTGCTCAATATCCAGACTCCGGCATATAATATTCATATATGTTAATTATTTTCTATGGGTCAGGTGCCTTAAAATGGTTGAGATTACCGACAATAAGCATCAAAGGCTTTTGAGTCACGCTAAATTCTTTGAAGAAACTTCCGATCTTTGCTATCAAATAGACACCGACGGCAAGATCATAGAGATAAACAAGCGGGTTCTTAAAGTTCTCGGTTATAAAAAGAAAGAGCTGATCGGTAAACCCCTCATCTCCACCATCTATGACCCATCCTCTCAAGAGAAAGCAAAAAAGCTCTTCGAACAGTGGAAAGAAACAGGGAGGCTTAGAAACGAAGAACTTCGGATCAAGAGCAAGTCCGGCAAGATAATCGATATCGAACTAAACGCTGACGTAGTAAGAGACAAACAAGGAAAGATCATCCATTCAATATCCATACAGCACATCATCACCGAACGTAAAAAGGACGAGCAAGAATTAAAGGAAACGGCGAATCGTTTAAAGCTGATCTTGCAGTCTACTGACGAAGGAGTTTTTGGAGTAGACTCAGAAAACCGGTGTACATTTATTAACAAATCGGCTATGAAAATGCTAGGTTACAAGTCCACGGAGGTTCTAGGGAAAGAACCTCATAGACTATGGCACTATAAACATAATGACGGCTCGCCTTATCCCCTTGAACAATGTGGTATCTACAAAGCACTAAAAACAGGAATAGGTTCTCGGATAGACAACGAGGTCTATTGGTCCAAAAACGGTAAACCGTTTCCTGTTGAATACTCGACATATCCTATTTTGGATAATGGCGTTATCACAGGAGGAGTTGTAACTTTCACAGACATCACCGAGCGCAAGCACATAGAAGAAAAGAACAGGCAAACGACGCAAGACCTGGCCTTACTAAACGCTCTTAATAGTGCCGTCAACCAGGGTGAGAGTCTTGAAAAGATAACTACTCTTCTGTACAAGGAGACTAAAAAGATCTTCGATTCGTTTTCCGCTACCATCTATTTCATCAGTAAGGATAAGAACTATCTTGAGATGTTACATAAACCCCATCGCTATTTCAAGGAGTTGGGCATCGACAAGCTCATCGACACCAAAATAGACAAAGTAAGAATACGGCTTGATAAAGACGGAGTGTATAGGAGCATCCTTGATTCGGGTTCGAGCTGGATAACGAACGACCCTGCGACGATCAAGCGGATGATGGCAGAGTGTACAGACAACAAGATGTTCAAGCGGCTCATACCCGTAATATACAAAGCGCTATCAATACAGTCAGTGATCAGTGTTCCGCTGATATCCGAGAACACCATCTTCGGCCTTCTGGATATCTCCCGTCATAGACCGTTCGACCGATCAGACATGGAACGATTGTCAGTAATAGGAGAGCAGATTACCGTCATACTTAAACGCAAAGAGGCCGACAAAAAACTCTTCCATATGGCGACACATGATCCGCTGACTGATCTTTCCAACCGTCGCGTGATGGATGAAGCCCTTCGCCGGGCGGTCGCCCGGGCACAGCGAGGCACCAAGAGCATACTGATCTACCTGGATATGAACCACTTTAAGGAGATCAATGACCTCCTGGGACACGTCTATGGAGATCAGATCCTGATAGAAGTCGCAAAACGTATAAAAGGCTCGCTCCGCTCCGAAGATATACTGGCCCGCGTCGGTGGAGACGAGTTTGCGGTCCTGATGGAACATGCATCCTTGACGAAAGGACAGGCAACGGCCGAACGGATCAATCAAACTCTGTGCGGAATCAATATACCGGCGGGAGCCGGTGACATCAAGCTCGGCTGCAGTTCAGGAATCGTTCTGATAGATGGACAGTTTAAACCGGAAACGTTGCTCGACCGCGCCGACCGCATCATGTACAAATCAAAAAAACACAACTAGATTCTCAATCATTTCCGTCATTAAGTTTTGAAAGCGTTTTGTTTGCGAACTTGAAGTCTTGTTATCAACACACCGGCTGATATCAGTACCAATGTAAGAAACACAAGCATATATTTATTATAGCCGGTAGAAAGATTCTGCATATTACGGACATAAATGACTGTCCTGACGGTGCCACTGTTATTATCATCGTCTGTAAGGGTCGCAGCAACAACATAGTACCCACTTGGCAACCCGGCTGTATCCCAATCGACCGTCCAACCATCGGCTCCATTGGAATCAAAACCTATTGTCTGGAAACCCGGGGTTGGAGAGTTCTTGGCGGGTGAAATGGCGATCATGCTTATGACATCAACCCTATTCGGCTGACCGTCTCCGTCTAAGTCATATTCAATTTGATCATAGCCATTTGGCCCTGAGCCCGGGTGCCACTTACAGTTGACTGTCTTTCCCGTCTTAGGATCGACAAAACTTACGTCATAATCGCCGGACCTATCCGGTTTGTTATTTTCATCTTCTCCGGTAAGCATGTGCCGCCCCGAAAATACATCATCTTTTGACGGATTCTTGCCATCTTTACCCGGACCTTTATATATACCCACCTCGATGACTACAGCCTCTCCACTACGGATCTGGCTTTTATAGTTTTTAAAGTTCGCGTCAGATACCCCGTTCTTTCGCTTTCCATTACGCCACCTGGTTGTATAATACTCACTTGGAAGCAAACCTCTTTCTCTTAGATAGTCAATGATGCCTCTAAAGACATCCCCCGGAGCTGTCCCCCAACGTTGGTCCGTCCCAAGCTTTCTCATCAACTCTTTTACCATGGTCGTATTCCGGTCTTCTCCCGGAACAACCGGCGGGTATATCCTTGGGTCTTTTTTGGCAAGTCGATCCAATGCGTTTTTTATAGCTGTAGGTACACAAAACCTATTAATACCATCGTCACCATCAGGACCGACATCCCCTTGTTTCTTATTCCCCAAGTCTTTTTGCGTAGATTTCGTCCCGAGATATTCAATACTTGAGACTTCGTTGTACGGTAGGAACTCAAGCTCTAAAGTCGTTACATCCGTATCTTCAGTATCGACTTGAAAACTGACGAGACCGCTCATGTGGGAATCAAAACCAGGAAGTACGATATCCGGAATAGGCGGTGTCCGGTCTAGATTGACGATCGAAGTATACTCCGCAGGATTTCCATAGCTGTCGGTCATTCTAATACGTAAATAGTATTGACCTTCAGAAAGCAACGATGTATCCCACACAGTCTCCCATCCGGATCTTGCTTCATCTGTAGATTCCCCTTTTTGGTCAAAACCTATTGGTTCTACATGAGGATCGGAGTCTACTTCCAGTAGATACCAGTCTGATCCATTAGAAGAGTATTCGAAGACTGTTTGGGCTACGTCAGGTATGTCATTGAGATCGACCGCTGAAATATCTACTTGATCTTCACAGATTACGGGGTGTGAACCATGTAATAGCTCATCTTTTACAGGATCCGTTATGAAAGGAATCGGCGCCGCTAACGCTGAACTTGTGTGTAGCGCAACGAAGACAAAGACCAGTAATAGTAAAAAGCAGAGCTTTATGTTTTGATTCATACTAGATACTCTTTTATAGATCAAAAACCTTAACCGGTCTTGTTGTTAATTAGTTTAACAATCATATACCCGCATTATAAATATATCAAGATATCTCTAATGAACTTACTTATGCTATCCTAGCTCCAACTCTAGGAGTGGAAAGTTCCAACCATGTTGGCGGAGATTAATATCATGTACGAGAGGGAAGATATTGTTTTAGCGACATAAGCGAAACTGACCTGTGATTTTGTGAGCATTTTCCAGGTCTATGAGGAAGACCTTTGGGTAAAGCGTTAAAAAGAGTCTTACGAATGACCTAGGGAAATGAGAACAAAAGCCAGGTCGGTGAGCAGTCGCGAAAAATAATATCTTCCCTCTCGCACTCATTTCTGCTATGTGTTTGGAGCGGGAAACGGGTCTCTAACCCGCGGCCTTCAGCTTGGGAAGCGAAAATAGTAGTTTATGCTTTTCCATAATATTGCCTCTGTTTAGGGAGTATGGCGAACCACTCCGAAGGGTGATTCGCCATATTTTACGCTCTTTTGGTAGCAATTTGGTAGCAGAAGATTAATAGTTTGAGTCCTGATCGTTTTTTAAAGTTTTGGCAATATCATTGTTCACTCTCACCAATACAAGCCCTTACCAGTGACTCAAGTTCTTTATTTTGGTAATCGAAGTCGATCATAACCCTTTTCAGGTTATCGGGTAACTTCCTGTATCCCCACAAGCACCGCTTTTTTGTCTCTTCTACACTATTTCGAATAAAGTAATAGGGCAGATTTACATGAAAAAATGAGATGCTGTCGGCATCTCTTAAAATGTCAACACGCCTCGTGCCTCCTCTTTCATGATGGCACACCAGAAAAAATATATCATCGGTTAGTTTTTTGCTTATGTTACACTCTTTCATTATTTCTGCCAGGATCTTAGCGCTGTTTAAAGCATGGGCATCTTTAAACTCATCGTAATATTTATAATCTTCGCGCCCTACTTTCCGCTCCTCAATAGCTCTTTCTATATCATGGCCTAAAGCAGCTACTTTTAAGGCCTCATCGACATCAGGCTTTAATTTAAGCAGCCACTCCAGAGTATTTTTCGAGTGGACTGGGTCTTCAGGAACTGGAGATTTTTTAATAATCTCCTCGATCTTCTTTTTTACACAGTCAATATTATCCATTTTTATATAGAACCACTACTCTCCTAATATTTTCTGCATTCATCAAAAGAGCAATTAAAACAAGAGTTAAAAGAGGCTGATTTATTAAAGCCCCAAGAAATATGATAAACATTCTAACATCACGCCCTATCCTGAAATAGTGCTTTCCTGGCCTAAGTTTTCTCTTCATTAAACCATCATATTTGTCGGCTGTATAACTATTCATGAAAGCGCCTATTATTGCTAGAAAACCGATGAAGAGGGCAAGAAAATTCCTATTTGCAGAATAAACATAATAAGTCAAACCGAAAAGAAGAAAGGCATCAGCATAGCGGTCTAAGACAGCGTCAAACCATCCACCAAATTCTGTGATCTGGAATTTCAGCCTTGCTATTTCCCCGTCACAGCCATCAATAACAGATGACACCTGTGCTAATATTGCTCCAATAACTAAATTAACATATCCCCCCAAAAAGAAAAAAATAGCACCCAGCGTAGCAAGGATAAAGGAAAGAAATGAAACATAGTTTGGAGTAATATCTGTTCTTAAAAAATGCCTTGTAATCCTGGTTGATACGGGTCTGTTTAAGTATCTTGATATAGGTCCATCAGAGGTCTTTTTCAAAGTATCTAAAAGCTTGCTTTCCGCTTTCTTAAATGTCTTCTCATCATCCACATCAATCCAGTAATCATCTTTAATATCAAAGACTTTAGCTTTTCCCTTGCTGGCCAGTACCCTTATCCCTCCTGAAAGGGAGCTGTCGTCATTATGTAAGCTTTCTTCGATAGCGCTAAATATTGCTGGAGAACAAAGAAAAATTCCTGTATCATAAGCGTTATATTTCTTGATATTCTTCCCTATATCTAAGATTCTATTGTCTTCGACCAAAACTTTGGTAACATCATTAACATCAACAAGCTTATTGGTTTTAATGTTATAGTCTACAGCCAGCATAACTTCGCCATCGGCTATTCTTTCATTCTTTAGTTTTTTCAGTATCAAGTCATCAAAGACATGATCCCCCATCAACAGAATAAAATTCTCATTTAATAGTTTATTTGCCTTAAGGACAGATATGCCGTTCCCCTTTTCCCATTCTTCATTTGTGATATGGGTTATATTTATGTTTCTGCTCTGGCTAAATCTGTCAAGATATTGCTTTACCTTCTCACTGTTATATCCTGTTACCATATAGAAATCAGTAAGACTCTGCTTCTTTGCGGTTAATATCACCCGTTCGATAAGAGATAATCCCAGGAGAGGAATGAGGGGCTTTGAATCGCCCCTACTTGATAATCTACCTCCCCGTCCTGCAGCGATGATTAGGCATCTCACTAGCTTAATCTTTCCTCTTTCCCGCAATAAATTCCTCAGTCATCCTACCTGCTTCATCATCAGTGAACTGTTGCGGTGGATGTTTCATGAAGTATGCAGAAGGTGAATACAAAACACCTCCTTGGCCTCTCTTAAGAGCCAGCTTACAACACCTAATCGCATCTACTACCACTCCTGCAGAGTTCGGAGAATCTTCAACAGAAAGCCGCAATTCGAGGTTCATGGGAATGTTGCCAAAAAGTTTACCTTCCATCCTGATGAAACAAACCTTGTTGTCCTTTTGCCAGGTAACATAATCACTAGGCCCAATATGAATATTTTCGGATTTAAGCCTTTCAGCAAGAACTGACTGTACCGCCTCGGTTTTTGATCTCTTTTTTGAAATAAGTCTGCTTCTGTCAAGCATGTTGAGGAAATCGGTATTGCCCCCTACATTTAGCTGGTAAGTTCTTTCTAGCCTTACGCCTCTCTTCTTGAACAAATCAGCCAGTATCCTGTGGGTTACAGTTGCCCCCAGTTGAGCTTTTATATCATCACCCACTATCGGTATGCCTTTTTCTTTAAATCTATTCGCCCACTCATGATTGCTTGCTATAAAAACGGGTACATTGTTTATAAACGCCGCACCGGCATCAAGAGCACATTCAGCATAGAACCTTGTAGCTTCTTCAGAACCTACCGGAAGATAATTCAAAAGTATCTCAGCCCCTGATTCCTTTAATACATTGATTACGTCTTCTTTAGATGCTTCCTTTCTATCACTTAAAACGAATGTATATTTATCGTCATAGTTTTTCATATGATCTGAAAAGCCATCAAGTATCTTGCCCATCCTCACTTCCACATTTAGTTTAGGGACATTATTGCAGAATACTATCGTGCAGTTTGGAAGTTCAAAGATAGCCTCAGATATATCCTCTCCAACTTTCCTTTTATCAATGTCAAATGCAGCTACCACTTCAATATCGTAGGGCTTGTAACCACCGATGTCCCAGTGCATCAATCCGATGGCCTCTTTGCTATCTTTATTTTTATAGTACTCAATGCCTTGGAGTAATGAACTTGCGCAGTTACCAACTCCTACAATCCCTACTTTGATCTTGTCCATAAGCAATTATCTCCCGTTTATTGGATTTTGTAGACGCCATAATTTCACATACCTCGTTTCTATATGAAATATTTGCGCCAATATATACACATCTTACATATTATACAAAATAGGCTTTTTTCCCGCTTTGGTGTGATAAGGGAATTTCAGGATATCAGTCACTGTTTTGATACAATTCTATTATTCCAGTGTGGCATAAATATTGCAAGATTTAATGGAGCTGCCCCGATTCCGTTGACGTACGAGAATACGGCAAACCGTTCCTCGCTAGCACTCATTGTTGACGGGAGTTTGGAGCGGGAAACGGGTCTCGAACCCGCGACCTTCAGCTTGGGAAGCTAATTTTGGCTGTTCGTTCTGTTTCGGTTTGGTTTAGTATAGTTAGGTTGAACAGGAATAAGGGCAAACTTTACTTCGGTATAGTTTGCCCTATTTCTGTCTGTTTTGGATGCTTTTGTTAGAAGAATGTTAGAAGATTGGCTCCCGCTATCGCTCATAAATCGATTAAAATCGCAGCATCATGTGAGTTGAAATCAAGCATTATATCCCGTTGTCTACTCTTCAGGTAATTACTGATCCCTATAGAATAAGAATCATATTGACACCGAAATCCTAAAGAAATAACGGGAGCAGTAAAACGTCTTGTCAACATATATTAGCTAAAACTGTGAGTGATGGTAGTCGCATATCACTAGGGGATATTCTTAACTCTTGACAGCGGGCCTTTTAATGGGTGATCCATTTGAAATTATATTAGCTATTCTTTTCATCTCTTATTACAAATGTTTGAGCAAAATGGTCATGAAAACCCTGCTTTTCATTGTCAAATGCAACTGCTATAAATCCAGCGCCTAATGGAATAATAGATACGATATATGCAATCGTTCGTAAAAACCCTCTTAAACCTTTAACAGTTTGAACTTGTTTATCAACAATCTTTATTCCCATACATTTCTTACCGGTTGTTGCCACACCAAGTAAGCCATGAACTGAAAAGTAAAAAAATAATAGTGGATACATAACAACCATATTCATTGTCTTAAAGGAATCTATATAGTATCCATATTTATTGGCTACTATCATTATAAGAATAACCAGCAGGCCAGTAATTACACCAACTACGATCCAGTCAATCATAAACGCTAAACCGCGTCGCCAGAAACCAGCATAAATAACAGACTGTTTTATTTTCTTCTCTCTATGCGCAATTAGTATCGCTTTTATACGACTCGTGTCTTTTGTATTTGTGGGCTGATGTTCTTTAACATTGCTTACACCACAATCGGGACAAAAGTCCTCATTCTCCCCCAGAATTCTACCGCAAGATGAGCATTGCCGTTCCACCGCTACCTCCATCCCGTATGTTTTAGCTTTCCATTCTGATCTTTTTCCCGCCTTGCATCCTTCTTCTGCTTCTTTCCTTGTCCATCTATACCGCTTCTGAGATCGCAAAGTATATATGCTCTGTCAACTTCGGGATCCAGTCAGCTATCCCCGCTAATCCTAGCATGCACATCGATCTTACTCTGGTAGTCGTCGCTATCCATCCCGGGGATGCTGCCCTTGCAAGATAATCCTCTCTTTTTTGCTCATCTTTCAACTCTCGATGTGTCCAATCACTTATCGTTTTCATCGAGTACATCTCGATCTCTGCTTCATTACTTCCCGCCACCGGCCAGGGTACTCCAAGATCATTATGTACGATTATCTCTATCGCCAATGTTGCATCATCACAGACCTTAGCCGCGTTAAACACCTCTTTATCCTGCATCTCTACAATTATTATTTCCCCCGCCTGCCTCATCGATTGATTCCAACTTTCATTCGGATCCATGTTCGCCTGTCCAACTGTAAATATCCTCTGCTGTTCACTTATCCTCGCCTGTTCTCTCGCCTGTTCCTCGGTCAATCCACTATATAAACCAGCCATCATTATTTTCATCTCACGTAGTCCCGATGGTAAGAGTTCGAATTGCAAAGCCATACTTTCCTGTCCTACAGTCCTATTCGTGTTCTCCCACTTCTTCATAATCTCTTGCACTTTAGGATTGTTCTTCCATATCGTTCTGATAGATTCATTACCTGTATACTCCTTAGTGGTTGTTCCATCCTCGTTAGTCGTATCCACAAACCCAACATCTCCAGATCTGATCCTTCTAAATTCTGTAACCAGATCCCTTTCCATCTGTTTTGGATCCCGATATCCCACAGATAATGCTTTCTTATCTGTGAGCTTGTCACTACCTGACACAGCAATAACACTTGCCAGTCCTGCGATGAAGACAACCGTGATGGCAAACCGAATACCACTTCTTGCTTCCTTCGTTTTCATCCTATCTCCTTTTCACCACATAACGCCTGAAATCAGCGGCGGTGCCTTTAGCCGTCCGCTTGAATGATCTGTTTGGTGCTATCATGTACAGGCCACCTACAAACTGCCACCATTACGTATTATTCTATCGATATCTTTGTCTAGTGGTAACCTTAATCAAGATTGACCTGAAACAAAATATATATTTACTAATTGTGGATCGTCTTCGGCGCAGGTCTTAGTGAATCCTTAGCCAAACCTGACGAGAGATACTTAAAGATTTTATAGATCGTCATCGTTATGTTTATAAGAAGGACAAGGAAGGACTTTGCTCTTTACATTCTGATACAGAACTACGAAGAATCTTGGCTCGAATGTCATTATTTTTGTAGACAATCCCTACCCAAAAGGTCTGTTTGGCAATCTCAGTAAATCCTTCCCGGCCAGCATGTTCTTCAAAAAGTCTTTAACAGAGATACAAGAGTCTAAACATGCAAAAGTTCTTCTAAGAATCTACCCTTTACAAAAGTACTTAAAAGAGGTTCTATCCTTGACGCGGAATAACAATGAGTGACAAAGCATACTTGGGATGACCAGGAAGAACTAGGAACTGGCGGAGTCCTACGCTTGCTTACTCTTATCTCGCGTCTGACTGCGAATACTCGAAGTATGAGTAGATCAGTCAAAGCACACGGACGTTGATATCAAGACTATTGTGGATGGTGTGATAGATCGACTCAATCAGTATAATGCATATAGCCTATACGTTCTTGCTTGATTCAGCTTGAGATATTGTCGGAGTTATCACGGCCCTTTCTAGCTATTCACTGACAGTCTACACCCACTCACATCTATTCTTGGCCGGGACGCGTGGTCTGACTGTCCTCTAGTCAGAGACGACAAGCACGGATCTTTACAGTAGGTCTTTGCTTGGCGTCGTGCCACCGACGTGCCGATCACGTTCTAGAGACCGCCGCGCGCGGCCAGGCACGACATTGAACATTTTGATGAGTAAAGAATCAAAGGGGGGTGATGTATGTAGAGTGATGGAAGGGAAGGAAGAACCCCCGACACTTATTTGCAGTACCTGGCAATCTTTGAGATGCATGACTGACAGAGATCGTAAAGAGGTGTTTTTTATTGAGCCATCAGCGCAAACTGTAACCAAAATAAGTCAACGTCTATGTCCGACGTCTCTTCCGATATGTTCGCTGTTTGGTCGCTATACGGCACGATTCGCCACAATATTGATTGTTTAACCGTTTCGGAAGAAAAAGAGTGTGACAGCCAGTACATCTTTCTAGATTTTTGTTCTCTTTCACTAGCAAATACATTTGTAGATAAATAGCACCTAGAAGTGTATCGCAGAGATAATGGCCTTTTAATTTTATATTCTCGTAGTTTATAAAAAGAGCGGTGTCAGCTAGATATGCATTCAGTACTTTGCATAGATAGAACGAGCCAGTTTGCAGAATATCATCATCCGGATTATAGCTATATTCGAACTGCGGTTCTTCATCAACAGTAAGGGAGCGAGTGCTTGGACGCTGTGAGTCCTCTCGTGGCCGTCTTCGAGTAAATGGAAACATAGGAACTATAAGTTTTTTTTGTTTTTCACCACCGTCTTGATCAAGCATTAGCCTCTTCAAATCTTCCTTCTCTAGTTGTAGTACTTTTCGCATCTTCTTCCGATCTCGATCTTTTAGCGCTTCATATATTCCGAGTAGTTTCTTTACCTGCCTTACTTCTCTTTTGAAATCAAATACCAGATCTTCAGTGTGTTGTTCGAAGCCGTGATATACAAAACGGGTGCCAAGAGTACCATATTTGTTGACAAATTCAAGGATGTGATTTTCGCTTCTTTCATTCACTCCATAGAGTTCTAGCAAAATCGGCGAGCCTATCTCTAATGGATTATAAGACTCGTCTTTTATTGATCCTTTTTTCTGCCTAAAGACACCCCCCGGATAGACATCTCCATCTTCTCTCCTTGGAACGTTCTTATTATCAATTTCATAGTCAGTCTTATACCATTTGAGCCTATACTCGCCTTTCCAGATATTCATTTTTTTGATGGCTTCGTTATCGAAGCGCTTGCTTCTTATCAACGAAACTCCTTAATCAGACCGAAAACGTTACCGTTTTATAACTTGTATACGGCTATTCTACACTTTAGACTTTACATACGAGAACTTCAATATACCAAGATAGGAGGAATAAAAATGCAATTAACTAAGCTTAAAATACAACTTATGTTAGTAGGAGTAAGCCAGAGTGAAATAGCAAGACGAGGTAACTTTTCAATAACTTACGCAAACCGGGTAGTCAACGGAACCCAAAAACCGTCAAAGAGATTCATTGCCTCATTCTGTGAGGTTACCGGACTCACCAAAGAAGATCTATTTGAAGACGAGAAGGTGAAATAGTGAAGTCCTGCTTAAATGCAGAAGATCCAGTGAATGACTTCTACGCAAAAAGAGGTCTCATTAAAGAGACAATAGATAAATACGAGCTTAGAATCGACGGCAAGTGGGCAGTTATTCCCTACCTCGATGAGCACGGTACTGAAATAGCATGGATCGCTCGCTCATTAAGCGATCAGGAACCCAAATATCTGTACGCTTCCGGTAAACCTCGGCACCTTTATAACTTCGGATTGCTTAAAAACAAACAGAGTCTGCCGTATCTCTACATCTCTGAAGGCGAGATTGACTGTCTAACACTTCTACAGGCTGGCTTTCATGCCGTTGGAGCCAATGCAAGCACTTTCAAGGAAGACTGGGCCGATCTTATAGCCTACCGTGGTCCCAATCGTGTCTATATTGCCTACGATGGTGACGAGCCAGGCCGTACCGGTAGTCGCAGGGTCGCTACGGCCTTACAGGCTGCGTACCGTAAAGCCGGTAAGCCTCTTGATGTTGGTATCTTGATACTTCCTAACGGCAAAGACATTAATGATCTTTACCTTGCCTCACGAGACACATTCACAGAGACGATACAGACCCTAATTGATACGGCCATTCCCTACCCATTGCCGGTGGACAAGCCCGTGAATTTGCAAGACAAACCTCAGAACGTGAGCTGGGATGATCTTAAGGGGGTGCTTGGAAGTACAGGCTTCATACATGACTATATGGAGTATGCTAGAGAAATCACTGATGCGCCTTCTGTATTTCACCTGTTCTGTGGCTATCACACGCTTGGTACAACTCTCAGCCGATCTATCTATTTCCAAATGGGCGAGCAGAAGATACGGACAAATCTCTATATAGCTATTCTTGCCGAATCTTCACTCTCTCGGAAATCAACCGCCTTAGGGATAGCAGAGGGCATCATATCTGACGTTGATGCGGACCTTCTACTACCACATGAGATCACGCCGGAGGCGCTTGTCGCCAGCCTTGATAACAGGCAAGAACCAACGGGTACATTTATGCTTAGCGAGTTCGGTTCATTATTAGGATCTATGAAAAAAGACTACATGACAGGCTTCCGCGAGATACTGACTAATCTCTATGATTGCCCGCCTCTTTACTGTCGAAAAACTTGCAAAGATAATTTCGAAGTCCATAATCCCATTATCTCTATACTCGCAGCCTCAACCCTTGCCTGGTTAGTTGACAGGATAGACCGGAAAGATCTTGAGAGTGGTTTTTTAACGCGTTTTCTCTGGATTCCGGCTTTACCTAAAGAAACTATCATGAGTATCCCGCCTCCGGCTGATGAAAGTAAGCGGCGGCTCCTGGTGGCGAGTTTAAACACTCTCCGGGAGATACAGGGAGAGATGACATTGTCAGAAGAAGCCCACAGCCTCTATGACCATTGGTATGGGAGCTATGAACGAGAGGCATCAACCATGGAGGAAGGACGTGACATTCTAGGCCCATTCTATTCTCGCCTTAGTGTGTACGGTATAAAGTTTGCCATGTTAAACGAGGTCGCAACCTCACGCAAGCTCGTCATCTCGGAACAGTCTATGGCAAAAGCCCTAACGACGATTGATTTTCTCAAGGGCGAACTTAAGAGACTTTACACAGAAGAACTCGTATTTGGTAAGTTTGCGCAGATTAAGAATCGTGTCCTAAAGCGCATAAAACAAACTGGTAAGATAAGCAGAAGCGACCTCTCGCGAGCTATACAAATCTCCTCGCGCACGCTGGATTCCGTAATCAAAACCTTACTTGAAGAGGATCACATTGATCAAGATGAAGAAGCCACTAGAACGAAGAAGCGGATTATCTATGTGTACTTGGGGTAAATACTTCAAAAAACTTCATAATAGTTCATATAAAGATTCGGCTACTTGGCTGAATAGTTCACAATACTTCATATGCTCTAACATGAAGTATTTATACGCTCTGTTCTGTAGTTATCTTAAATACTTCATATTTTATATAGTTCTTATATACAAGACTATAAAAAGCCTCTTTTTAAGGATATATAAGAAAGTACATGAATTTATGAATTATTCACTTCTAGCGGGTGCGGGAGCCATTTTTGCCTCCTCCTATTTTAACCACCTCTATGCTTTTAGAGCACTCGGTTTTCAAACCTATAAGCTGGTGATCGCATGACTTCTAGGCTGATTCTAAACGTCGATCAGCTCACAGAATATTTGCAGGTCAAACGCTCTTGGGTGTATGACATGGTTTATAAACAAAAACTACCTCACTACAAACTCGGCAAGCTCTTGCGATTCGATCTTGACGAGATCGAGGCATGGCTTAGCAACCAACATGCAGGTCCTGACCTCCGGACAGAATATTCCAATGAGACCTAAATACACTTACTATGACCTGCATTAATTTAAAGGCTACTAACAAATTTCTAACGGTCTTTCTGCAATAAAGCATACGAGATCGGGAAAGGTGTATGATTCAAATACGAAGATATTGACAAATATATAACCTCACACCAGATAAAACCTAAAAAGATAAAAAGAAAGGAGGTGAAAAATGGCTCGGGGATCGATTGTAAAGAAAGGTAGTAGCTACTACATCGTCTATAGGCTCGATGGAAAGCAAACCTGGAAGTCTGCCGGACCAAACAAGAAAAAAGCAGAAAGAATGCTAACTGAGATAATGGCACAGATCCACACAGGTGGATACCAAGAGACTAAAGAGATAACATTCAAGGACTTCAGCAATAAATGGCTGGCTGACTATTCAGCATCAAGGGTTAAGACTTCAACCCACCGATTCTACAAAGACATCGTTGATCTACACCTTACACCGCATTTCGGGAGACTTAACATGTCTTCAATAACAACACATATGATCGAGGAATTCCTTGCTAAAGAGATTAGAGAGACCTCTCTATCTCCAACTACTATCGGCTACCATCTGAGGGTTATGAAGACGATCCTTAAAAGGGCGATCATATGGGGATACCTGACTAAGAATCCGGCTGAGTACATTCAGAAACCGAGAATAGCCAGGAAAGAGATGGATTTCTTGACTCCTGAAGAGTTAAGGATATTTCTGGCAAACACAGAGCCTGAATACTATCCCCTCTTTCTTACAGCCGCATTAACCGGTTTAAGGCGCGGTGAGTTGCTTGCTCTAAAATGGAGTGATATTAACTGGGCAACGAACCAGATTCACGTGAGACGGTCTTTAGTCTTAGGAAGGTTAGATGAACCAAAGTCTAAGACTTCGATAAGGGCACTGATTGTTCCACCAATGCTTATATCTGAGCTTAAGAAACATCATCTATCTTGCCCTATCGGTGAATTAGATCTTGTCTTCCCAAACAAAAACGGGGACATAATGAATGCCGATAACCTGTATAAACGGCACTTCCTGATGGCTTTACGACGGGCTGGACTTCGAAAGATCCGATTCCACGATCTAAGACACACCTACACAGCGCTTCTCATTAGTCAGGGTGAGAACCTGAAATTCATCCAGCAACAACTCGGACACAGCTCGATACAAGTCACCCTTGATCGCTACGGACACTTAATGCCACAGGTTCAAGAAGGTGCCGGGGAACGGCTTCAAGAAAGTGTCTTTGGAAATTCTGTTAGAAAAGTGTTAGAAGATTCGCAAAAAACGGAATCTGAAACACAAGATTTAGAGACCTATTACCCCTCTGTACTTGGATAATGTTTGGAGCGGGAAACGGGTCTCGAACCCGCGACCTTCAGCTTGGGAAGCTGACGCTCTACCTACTGAGCTATTCCCGCCTTCTGTTTTTTCGGCGTCTTTTTCTTCTTTTGCTGGCCGACCTGAAGGTCGGCGGCTACTTTCTTCTTCGTCATTCCCTTTATCTTTATTCCCTTTATCGACTCTTTTATCACTTCATCCATCGTGTTGACAAAGAAGAATTTGAGCTCCTTCTGCACATGTTCTGGGATCTCTTCAAGGTCTTTCTTATTCTCGGCCGGTACTATGACGCGCTTTATACCCGCACGGTGAGCAGCCAGGACTTTATCCTTCAGGCCCCCTATGGGCAATATACGCCCTCTTAGTGTGATCTCGCCGGTCATCGCCGTGTCCTTGCGCACCGGCTTTCCCGTCAATGCCGATATCAATGAAGCTGCCAGCGTTATACCGGCGGATGGGCCGTCTTTAGGTATGGCGCCGGCCGGCACGTGGATATGGATATCCACCTTATCGTAGAAATCCTCGCTTATACCTAACCGTTTCGCGTTCGCTCGCGTATAACTGTACGCAGCTTGAGCGCTTTCCTGCATGACCTCGCCCAGTTGCCCGGTCAAAGTCAAATGGCCCTTGCCTTTCATGATAGTCGATTCGACCGATAGAATATCTCCTCCGACTTCAGTCCAAGCCAATGCGGTCGCAACGCCTATCTGCTCCTTCTCTTCGGCAACACCCCAGCGGAACCTTGGTACGCCAAGGTAGTCGCTCAACGTCTTGCCATTGACCTTTACCTTCCCTTTCTTGCCCTCGACGATGTTTCTTGCTATCTTCCGGCAGATCGTGGCGACCTCGCGTTCCAGGTTTCTTACTCCTGCCTCTCTCGTGTATTCGCGTACGACACCCGCGATGGCCGAGTCGGCGATCTCCAGTCTGGCTGGTTTGACGCCGTGCGACTTCATCTGCTTCGGCACCAGAAACCGTTTAGCTATATTCAGCTTCTCTTCTTCCGTATAACCCGCGAACGGGATGACTTCCATTCTGTCCCGTAAAGCAGGAGGTATCGTGTCAAGTATATTGGCAGTGGTTATGAACATAACGTCGGACAGGTCGAAGGGTACTTCCAGATAGTGGTCGCTGAAAGCGTAGTTCTGTTCAGGATCAAGGGCTTCCAGCAGCGCCGCTGTCGGGTCTCCCCTGAAGTCGGCACCGACCTTGTCTATCTCGTCAAGCATGAAGACCGGATTGTTCGTCCCCACTTGCGATATCAACTGGATTATCCGGCCTGGCAGCGCTCCGACGTATGTTCTTCTATGCCCTCTGATCTCCGCCTCATCGCGTATACCGCCAAGCGACATCCGGATGAACTTCCTGCCCAACGACCTGGCTATCGATTTGCCGATCGATGTCTTGCCCGTACCGGGCGGCCCCACAAAACAGAGGATCGGTCCGCGCGTCTTCTTCGTCAGCTTATGTACGGCGAGGAACTCGATCACTCGTTCTTTTACTTGGTTTAGTCCGTAATGATCCTCGTCGAGGATCGCCGCGGCTTTCTTGATATCCAGTTTCTCCCGGCTCTTCTTCGACCACGGTAGGCCGATCAACCAGTCCAGATAAGTCCTGATCACAGGGGCTTCGGCGGACACGGGAGACATCTTGGATAACCGGTCCACCTCTTTGAGCGCTTTCTCCTTAGCTTCCGGCGTCAACTTGGCGTCTTCGACCTTCTTTGTGAGCTCTTCCATCTCACCCACGCCGGTCTCATTGCCTCCGAGTTCTTCCTGGATAGCTTTCATCTGTTCTCTTAGAAAGTATTCCCGCTGCGTCTTGCCGAGTCTTTCTTCCACCTTCGATCGTATCTTGCCGCCTATCTCAAGTATCTCAAGCTCTCTGCCCAGATAATGAGTCACCTTTTCCAGACGCTCCATCGAATTCAATGCCTCAAGTATCTCCTGCCGCTCGGCAGTCTTAAGGGATATATGGAATGCGATAAAGTCCGCCAGCCGCCCGGGTTCGTCAATGTTCAAAGCCGCCACTACGACTTCCGAAGGTATCGGTTTGCCAAGTTGCGCGGCACGTTCGAACTGGTTGACAGCGTTGCTCATCAACGCCTCCAGTTCGACTGTCTTCTCTTTTCTACGTTCGATCTTGTCAGTGACCTGCTCGACTTTTGCCTTCAGGTAAGGATCGGCCTGAACAAAATCTTTGACCTTTATCCGGGCGACCCCTTCGACCAACGCCCTAGCCGTACCGTCCGGGAGCCTTAATACCTGCAGTATCGTGGCGGCCGTCCCTACCTGGTAGAGATCCGACTGCTCGGGCTCCTTGTCCTCGGCGATCTGTTTCTTCTGCGCCACAAGCAAAACCATGTGGTCGCTCTTCATCGCCTCCTCAAGAGCCTCAATCGACCTCTTCCGGCCTACGAGCAAAGGCACTACCAGAAATGGAAATATCACAAGTTCCTTAAGGGGAATGATCGGAAGTTCCGGTTTTATCATTGACTTGTCTTTGGACTCATCTGCTGTCACAAGACACCTCCCGCTATATGCTAACTTAAAACCGCCAGAACATTATACATTATATATTTACTTATAAGAAATAAGAAAAGAAAACAATGTCGAGGATATCAAGGATGTCGAGGAGGTCAAAGAGACTTCGATATCAGCAGATGCGGGGAAGTTGCTCACCGGAGAGCATGTCGAGGATCCTGGTAGTACCGATCGCCGTCGAGACGAACACCTTGGGTCTGTCCGTCTGCTTGGCCGTGCCGATGATTCGAGCATCTTTACCGTACTTGTTCGCGCGAATGGCTTCGAGAGCCCGGTCGGCATCTTTACCCGCGACAGCCGCTACGAGTTTGCCTTCGTTCGCTACCTGGTAAGGATCAAGACCGAGCATTTCGCATGCTCCGAGAACGCCTTCGCTTATCGGCACCTTGGATTCATCGATTGTTATTGCCACACCGGATTGCTCCGCGAACTCGTTCAAAGTCGAGGCCAGGCCGCCGCGTGTCGGGTCCCTGAACGCGTGCACATCGGCTCCTGAATCCAGGACCGCTTTTACCATGCCGTTCAGTGGTGCGCAATCACTTATGACCGGTGTCCCGAAAGCAAGGCCTTCTCTCTTACTCATGACAGCGACCCCATGGTCTCCGATAGATCCGGATAGAAGGATCGCATCCCCGTCTTTGACGTTTGAGCCGGAGATGTCGACACCGTCTTTGATATATCCTACCCCTGCCGTATTGATGAATATCTGGTCGGCGCTACCTCTGTCGACGACTTTTGTGTCACCGGTGACAACAGGGACTCCGGCTTCTTCACAGGCCCCGGCCATCGACTTAAGGATCTTCTCGAGCTCGCTGACCTCAAGCCCCTCTTCGATGACAAAACCGACTGAGATGAACCTGGGTTCCGCGCCGCTCATCGCCAGATCGTTGACCGTGCCGCAAACAGCCAGACGTCCAATATCTCCACCTGGAAAAAAGAGAGGTTTGACTACGTAACTATCAGTCGTAAAGGCGACTCTGTCACTACCGAGTTCTAGAACAGCCGAATCGTCGAGCCGCTTCAATGTCGGATCGGTGAATATCTTCAGGAAAAAATCACTGATAAGACTGTGTGATACGGCGCCACCGCTGCCGTGTGCAAGCAGGATCCTGTCGTCTTTCACGCTTTAACTCTATCGTCATATCTATAATATGCAGCGCATGAACCTTCGGAAGATACCATGCACGGGCCTACCGGTTCCGTCGGGGTACACACCTTGCCGAATAACGCGCATTCGTACGGAAAAATAAGTCCTCGCAGGACATCGCCGCAACGGCATCCCTTATGCTCGCGTGTCGGAGGGACTTCTATGTCGGGGAACAGACGAGCCGCATCGAAATCGGCATATTCGTCACGTATCTTCAGCCCGCTTCCGGGTATGACTCCGATACCGCGCCAGTCGGCGTCCGCCGGTTCGAACACCTGGTTCATTACACCGACAGCCACCGGGTTCCCATCCGGTTTTACAGCTCGTTTATACTGGACTTCGACTTCTGATCTACCATCTTCGATCTGCTTGATCAGCATATATATCGATTCAAGGATGTCGAGCGGCTCAAAACCGGCGATCACGCATGGTATATGATAATCTCTGGCGATAAACTCATATGGTTTGCTCCCGATCACCATCGAGACATGTCCGGGACAGAGGAACCCGTGCAGATCGACTTCGCCCAGATCCAGCAAAGCTTTCATGGCCGGTGGCACGACTTTGTGCGCGCCTAAGATCGAATAGTTCTTGACGTTCTGTTCCTTTGCCTCGATGATCGATTCAGCTATAGTAGGAGTCGTCGTCTCAAATCCCACTCCGAAGAAGACTACTTTCTTTTCAGGGTTATTCTTGGCTATCTCGATCGCGTCGAGCGTCGAGTAAACGACTCTGACATCCGCGCCTTTCGCTCTCTCTTTAGAAAGCGACGAATATGACCCGGGTACTTTCATCATATCGCCGAACGTCGTCACGATCACATCCGGCAAAGAAAGAACAGCCAGCATCTTGTCTATATCGACATTGGCCGTTACGCAAACGGGGCAACCAGGACCGGAGATCAGCTGTACGTTCTCCGGTAGAGCATGCCTGATCCCGTTCTTCGATATGGCCACCGTATGCGTCCCGCAGACCTCCATGAAGTTGGCGGGCTTTTTTGAGATCTTTTCGATACGTTTCAGAATACCCTGGGCCAGATCTTTATCGCGATATTCGCTAAGAAACCGGACCATCAGTCAGCTCCTTAAGAAGTTTCATCATCTCGTTGGCTTCCTCTTCGTCCACGATCTGCATCGCGAATCCTGTATGCACCAGGACGTACTCGCCGACTTTGGCTTCCGGTACGAACTTAAGGCTTATTTTCCGTATCGTTCCGCCCACATCGACGTCGGCCGCCAAACCTTTTTTTTCGACAACTTTACCAGGTACTGAAAGACACATATACCGCCACTCCTTAATGATTTAAAGGGATTATCTTATATGATAGCATGGTTATCCACTCGTTACTACTGTTTCAAAGTAGAATAGCGTGGGGTCAGGTCTTGTATTTTGACATTCTTTAAATTTTTCTTAACCGCCGCGAATGAAATGTCAAAATACAAGACCTGACCCCACGCTTGACGCTGGCCTGTAACGTCCTCTATATTAAAATCTATCATGAAAAGAATCTATATGGACTACGGTTCAGCTTGCCCTGTCGACGCCCGCGTGATCGAGACGATGCAGCCTTTTATGGAAACGGCAGGAAATCCTTCTTCTATCATCAGTTGGGGACTGGCGGCCAAGAAGGCGCTTGAAGACGCAAGAGAAAAAGTCGCCGCCCTGATAGGAGTGGATAATCCGCGTGAAGTGGTCTTTACGGGAGGAGCTACTGAGTCGAACAACATCGCTATTCTCAGCGGAGCCGGATCCCTAAAAGACAAGGGCAATCATATAATCGTCTCGGCCATCGAACACGTCTCTATTCTGAATCCGTGCAAGGAATTGATGAAACACGGGTTCGAAGTATCTATCATCCCTGTCAACGATCAGGGTGTCGTCGATATCGAAGGTATTGAGAAAGCGATAACTGACAAGACGGTTCTGATCTCCGTCATGTATGCCAATGGAGAGATCGGAACGATCCAGTCCATCCGGAAGATCGGAGAGCTGGCCGTACAGAACAAAAAAATGTTTCATGTCGACGCTACAGCGGCATGCGGAAAGATACCGGTCGATGTAACCGCCGATCATATCGATATCCTAACCGTCTCATCGAACGACATGGCCGGGCCCCAGGGCGCCGGCGCGCTTTATATAAAAAGGGGCATCAAGCTCGATCCTGTCATGTTCGGAGGCGGCCAGGAACGCGGTGTCAGGTCAGGCACGGAGAACATCGCGGGTATCGCGGGCATGGGAAAAGCCGCCGAGATCTCGATGAATGACATGAAAGAGAACGCGATCTATACGAGCGGACTTCGCGATAAGCTTCTTGACGGATTGGCATCAAAGGTAAGCGATTGCTATATCACCGGGTCGCGGACAGACCGGCTGCCGAATCATGCAAGCGTGAGGTTCAGTTATATCGAAGGCGAGAGCATAACGTTAAACCTTGATATGATGGGAGTTGCGGCAGCATCAGGCTCCGCTTGCACGTCACATACCCTGAAAGCGTCTCATGTCTTGATCGCTTTGGGACTCAAGCATGAAGAGGCGCACGGTTCCGTCGTCCTGACTCTTAGCCGCAGTAACACTGAAGAAGATGTAGATTATATAATAGATGTACTGCCGGGAATCGTAGAGCGTCTAAGGATGATGAGCCCGCTTACACCCTAGAGATTAGATTGTAGATACTAGAAATTAGAAATTGGAGATTGGAGATTGGAGATTGGATTAGATATGGAGATGTTTCAGTATACAGATAAGGTCATGGAGCATTTTAAAGACCCTCACAATGTAGGTCAGATCGAAAACCCGGACGGTGTCGGCAAGGTCGGAAATCCCGTCTGCGGCGACCTGATGGAGATACAGATCAGAGTCAAAGATGACCGGCTTGAGGACGTCAAATTCAGGACGTTCGGGTGCGGTGCCGCCGTTGCGACGAGCAGTATGGTCACAGATATGGCCATCGGGAAGACCCTCGACGAAGCAATGAAGATCACGCGCGCCGACGTAGCCGATGAACTCGGCGGACTGCCGCCGGTCAAGATGCATTGCTCGAACCTGGCGGCCGACGCGCTGCATGCCGCCATCGAAGACTACCGGTCGAAGAAGAAAAAAGGCTAGGCAGGATAGGATATGTCAGTCCTGGCCGGTCTAACGGTCTTGGCCTTGGCGTTGAGTATATTACCAGCGCTTATCAAAACCTATAGCAGCGATTCAAAAGACCTGCTCAAGGCCTTTACGGGCGGAGTCCTCATCTACTACATCGGATCGACTCTGGCGGACCTTGTGAACGGAGCCAGAAATCTGATCTTCAACACAGGCCAGGGCGCGATATTCGTCGGCAATACCATTTTATTCTGTGTCGCGATCTTTACCGGCCTGATCGCCGGCCCCCTTTTCGTTATCTTCGTCCTTAAACAAAAGAATGTACCTTACCTAATGGCTATGGCTTTCGGGTTGATAAATCTAAGTTTTGCCTTCGCGCTCAACGAAGACTTGTCCAGCGGCGTGCTCGCGCTTGGCGCGGTAACGATCGTCTTGCTTGTCATCCGTTATATCCTTGAAGGCCTGGCCCTTAGTTCATCGACCTTCGACGATGAATTCGAGATAAGAGACTTCTATGTGATCCTGGCGATCGTCGCTTTACCGGCGGTCCTCGGACTGTTCTTTGCTTCACCAAGCGCCACGACGTTTGTCAATCCGTTCATCCAAAGCCTGGCGGTCGGCTTGTTTGTTTACGCATTGCCGCGATTCATATTCGATTCATCCACCGGACAAAAACAGTACAGATTCCTGTTGTTGATAGCCGGTATGAGCGTGGCCTCGATAGTCGAGATAGCCGCAGCTCTCATCGGCAGATAGTATTCCCCTCCTATGCTATACTGATTTACTGGTAATTAAGTACTCTGTCCGATCGACTTATCTTTAAGTCTTTTAGGAGGGGATCGATATGTCCGCAGGTGAAACTCATCACATCAAGATATACACTACTACGACTTGACCCTACTGCCATCAAGCCAAGGATTGGCTTACTTCCAAAAGTGTCACTTTTGAAGACGTCGATGTAGCTTCCGATAAAGAGGCTCTTAGAGAGATGGTCAATATCTCCGGCCAGATGGGCGTTCCCGTCATCGATATCGATGGAGATGTCACCGTCGGTTTCGATCGCGATAGGTTGGCTCAACTTCTAGGGATCTAGATGTACGACATCGCGATAATCGGCGCCGGCCCCGCCGGGATGACAGCCGCCATCTATGCCGCGCGAAAACAACTCAGCGTCCTCGTCTTGACCAAAGACATCGGCGGTCAGACCCTACTCAGTTCCAGCGTCGAGAACTATCTTGGTTATAACTATATAAGCGGGGAAGAGCTGGTGAAAAAGTTCGAAGACCATCTGAACCGGTTTGATGTGGACATAAGATACGAATCCGTAACTACATTTGCTCGAGAAGGCGACGCGTTCCTGATAAATACGGATACGAGCAGAGAATATACAGCACACACCGTCATCATCGCATCCGGAAAGACTCCCCGAATACTCGATGTACCCGGTGAAGATACGTTCATGTCCCGCGGGATCACCTATTGCGCCATTTGTGACGCCCCTCTCTTTGCCGGAAAAGACGTAGTGGTCGTTGGTGGAGGAAACTCCGGAGCGGACGCCGTGATCCAGCTGGCGAAGATCTCCCCGAAGGTCTATCTCATCGAAGCGTCTTCTTCTTTATCTGCCGACGAAGCCCTTCAAACGAAGATATATGCGGCAGCGAATGTGGAGATTATAACAGAGACCGAGGTCATCGAGATAAAAGGATTGACACTGGTCGAATCGGTGACTGTTAAGAATAAGGTGAGCGGAAAAGTCAGAGATCTACGCGCGGGCGGTGTCTTCATCGAGGTCGGCCTAAAACCGAATGTCTCTTTCTTACCGCAAGATATCTCGCTGAATAACCTTGATGAGATCATTGTAGACAAAGGTTGCCGGACAAACATCAAGGGAGTCTTCGCCGCCGGAGATGTCACCGATGTGCCTGAGAAACAGATAATAATAGCTGCCGGAGAAGGCGCCAAGGCTGCTTTATCCGCGTATGATCTCATAGTCGGGAAGACGGATCCTTAAGGAGACGGGCCGATGATCGATACGCTTGGTGTCAATGCTCTGCGTGTTCTAAACCGCAGATATGCATTGAAAGACGAAACGGGAAAGGTGATCGAGACGCCGGAGCAGGTCTTCCGGCGCGTCGCCAAGGCGGTCGCCTCTGCCGATCTCAAGTACGGTACGGATGCTCAAGCTAAGGGCAGCGAACAGAAGTTTTTCGAGATGATGACGGCTCTTGAGTTCCTACCGAACAGTCCTACCTTGATGAACGCGGGTACGGATGTCGGCCAGCTAAGCGCCTGCTTCGTACTGCCGGTCGAGGACTCGATCGTCGATATCTTTGACGCGGTAAAAAACATGGCGGTCATCCATCAGAGCGGCGGAGGTACCGGATTCAGTTTTTCAAAACTTCGGCCGGAAGGCGACATCGTCGTCTCAACAAAAGGCATAGCTTCAGGACCGGTCTCATTCATGAACGTATTCGACACTGCGACTGAGGTCATCAAGCAGGGCGGCCGCCGGCGCGGCGCTAACATGGGGATCTTGAGATGCGACCATCCGGATATCGTCAAATTCATCACCGCAAAGAAGAAAAACCGCGTCCTGAGGAACTTCAACCTGTCCGTTGCCGTAACCGATGTGTTTATGAAAAAGGCCGCCGAAGGCGGATCCTATGACCTGATCAATCCGAGAACAGGGAAGACAGTTAAGAGCATGCGCGCGGCTGATGTTTTTGACCTGATCGTCCAGAGCGCCTGGGAATCAGGCGACCCCGGACTCATATTCATTGATGAGATCAACAGGAAGAACCAGACGGCAAAGCTCGGCCCTATCGAAAGCACCAATCCGTGCGGGGAGCAGATCCTGCATCCTTACGAATCGTGCAACCTGGGTTCTATAAATCTAAGCAAGGTCATAAACGACGGAGCTCTCGATTCCGACAAACTGCACGATCTCGTACGGGCAGGTGTTCATTTCCTGGATAATGTCATCGACGTCAATATATTCCCGGTCAGACAGACCGAAGAGATAACGCTAAAGAACAGGCGTATCGGGCTTGGGGTGATGGGCTTCGCCGACGCGTTGCTCTTGTTAGGAATACCGTACGACTCGCAGGAAGCGCTCGACTTCGCTACGCATGTCATGAAGTTCATCCGGGAAAACGCGCTTGATATGTCCCGGGAGATCGCTAAGTCGCGGGGTTCGTTCCCGAATTTCGACATCAGCTCGTGGAGGGATAACGGATATGACGCCCTGCGCAACGCGACCGTGACGACGATCGCGCCGACAGGCACTATCAGCATCGTCGCCGGTACAACAAGCGGTATCGAACCCCTTTTCGCCATATCGTATGTGCGAGATGTCATGGAAGGTACCCGCCTGATGGAAGCAAACCCCGTTTTTGAGGCACTAGCCAGGGAACGCGGTTTCTACAGCGAAGAACTGATGACGGAGATCGCCCGGACAGGCAGTGTCCAGGAAAACAAGAAGATCCCGGAGGATGTGCGGCGGCTGTTCGTGACAGCTATGGATATCGACCCGGAGTGGCACGTCAGGATGCAAGCCGCCTTTCAGGTATATACCGATAACGCCGTTTCAAAGACCATCAACCTGCGCCCGGAAGCTGTACCGGATGATATACGGAAATCATACCTTCTTGCATATGAATTAAGGTGCAAGGGAATAACTGTCTACCGGTATGGCAGCAAGAACGAGCAGGTACTGTACTTGAACCCGGCTTTCGATAAACAGCCGGAAAAAGACCTGGAATTCGCGACAGCCAAACCCGAATTCAGCGGCGGCTGCCCCGTCCCGGTCTGCCCGGCATAGAGTTTACCCTCGTATTATTGATATAATTGTCCTATTATGGATAAAACTCAATTCGACCGTTTCATCATTGCGAGCATGGCCGAGGGCATCTTGTTTGTCGATAAAGACAACAAGGTATCACTCTGCAATGAAAAAGCGGCGGAATTACGCAGCGTCCCCGCGGAGAAGATCATCGGCAGGCGGATAGATAAATGTCACCAGCCTTCAAGCATACCCGCAGTCTTCAAAGTCATCGACAAGCTAAGAAAAGAACCGGGTTCAGTCCACACGCGCCTTGTCAATACAGACGGACGGACTTTCGAGATAAACTATACGGCTGTGTTTGGAAAAGGCGCAGACTACCTGGGAACCCTCGCTACGTCGCGTGATATAACGGAGAAGATCAAGCTCGACAAGAAACTGGCTAAGCTATCCATAACCGACGGTTTGACAGGACTTTTTAACCACAGGTATTTCTACCAGCAACTGCAACGTGAGATGACCAGGTCAAAACGATATGGAGCTCCCTTGTCTTTGCTTCTTTTCGACCTCGATAGATTCAAACTGGTGAACGATACCAAAGGACACGCCGAAGGCGACCGCACTTTAAAGAAGATAGGAAAGCTCGTTAGGCAGAATATAAGACAGCATATCGACGAGGCGTTCCGGTACGGCGGAGACGAGTTCACGATCATCCTTCCCGAAGCGGATGAAGATAGAGCGGTCAATGCGGCGGAAAGGCTTAGAAAAGCTATTGAAAAGGCCCAACTAGACCATATAACCTTGAGTATCGGTATCGCCACTTATACTGAAGACCTCGAACCCGTTGATTTCGTCCATATAGCGGACCAGGCGATGTACAGAGCCAAAAAGCAAGGCGGCAATCAGATCTGCCTTCATGCCGGCGAATGCAAATTATAGACCTCATACAAGCACAATGAAGGTCTCGATAATCCACACCGACAGTGAGACTTCAAAGGAATCCGCGCCGTTTTCGACATTCCGCGACAATAGATACGCGATCAGATTTGTAAAAGTGCTCCGCGCCAATTCCGGTAAGAATATCGCGCAAGTCATCAAGACACCGGCTTCGCTCCCTTATTTCATCGATGATCCGGCGGACCATCTTCCACATGTATTCAAAGCTCACGACGTTCTGGTTTGCATAAACATCCACGAGGAACTATTGCTACATATCCCCTTGTTAGCCAAAGAAGCCGGATGCCGGGCGATCTTGGTCCCGCGTGAAGACCATGAATGGGTCACCCCCTGGACGATGGAAAGCATCAGCCAGCAATGCACCGACCTAGGAATGGATATTGCTTTTCCGAAACCTTTCTGCGCCCTTGAAAAAGACGACTTGCATCCCGTGATCAACGTGTTCATCGACGCATTCAAGATCGGTAGACCAAAGGTGAACGTGGAGATCGCGGGAACTGTGGTTAAGCGGTTCGACGTCGAGGTAAGCGCTCCTTGCGGCGATACGTATTATGTCGCCAGGAACATGAAAGACCGGGATGTCGGCGACAAACTGGACTGGTGGACCGCCAAGTTCTGGGGCAGCTACCCGTGCATCGGCTCGATGAAGATAGATCCGGAAACGAACGACAGCGTCCAGCACCTGGCCGGCCACATCTTGATAGAGGAAGTCTACAAGAGCCTAGAGAACAAATAACCTTATGTGTCGTTGCGAGGAAGCCGCCTGAAAGGCGGCTGACGAAGCAATCTAAGGGCAGTTTGAGAAGGAGCAAAAAGTTTGAGGCGGACTAGACCGCACATAAACATCATCAACATTTGTGCAGTTTTTGTTGTTTTTTTGCTGCTTTGTCTCTTCCTCTGGCAGCTAGGTGTGATTGAGATTGATCTGTGGCACGTCTTTTTAGCTTCTCAACCAATACAGACAATCAGCAAACCTTTTATGTCCTACAGGCCTGAGGACTTACCGAGAAACTTAATTAATAAAGATAAACCTCTTCGGGATCTGGTCAATGAGCCAATAGATAAGAACAAGATTGAGATCCACATCAATAAGTCAGCCTACAAATTAGCAGTTTTTTATGACGGTGAGAATACGAAAGAGTATGCAATTGTCCTAGGCCCCGATCCTGTACACGATAAGTTGAGAGAGGGTGATGGCAGAACACCCGAAGGTGAGTTCCGTGTCCAGGACCTATATCCGCATCCTTCATGGTCAAAGTTCATATGGATAAACTATCCGACCAAGGATTCGTGGAAGAAACACGAACAAGCAAAAGCTAAGGGTTTAATCGGAGCTAATGACGGGATAGGTGGCGAAATCGGTATTCATGGAGTGCCATCGAGGGATGATAGATTAATCACAGAAGGAATCAACTGGACACATGGATGCATTTCGTTGACCAGAAGAGATATAAATGAAATCTACGAAGTCTTACAAGTCGGGACAAAGGTAAGAATAATCCATTAATCCAATTGAAAACGCACTAGCCAGATTCCACTTTGCCCATTGTGTTTTCCTGTAAAAACAATTCCTTTGCTGTCAGGAGTCCAGCTAAGCGGTTGACGGCATTCATCAGAAACAACCTCGTAATTACTTTTTCCGTCGCTACTGACAATATAAATAGATCCGGCCGCTGCTCCTTCATTAGTTCGTAAATAAGCTATCCATTTACCGTTTGGTGACCACCTGGGTACCTCGTCACGAAGTGTGCTGTGGTGAATGACTCTTTCGAGTATGTTGGCGGACGTCAGTTTGTTTGATGAACCTGACGATAAGTCGGTAACCCAAATCCTTTGCAACCCATATGGATTTGCTCCATGATCATGCCATTCAAGGGGTTCCATACCCGAGAACGCTATCTTCTTTCCATCCGGCGACCAACATGGATCTGAGAGTCCTTGTATGTTCGATTTGCTAATTTCTCGAAGAATGCGACCAGTTAGGTCAACAATTACTAATTTGCCAGCATATTCATGCCCTATTGTCAGTACTATCTTATCGCCTTCAGGAGACCAGTTTAGGATACGATAACCCGTGAGTCCTTTAACATCGATCTCGTGCAGCTTGCGCGATTTTACATCCAAATACAGCAGTTTCCAATTGTAAAGGCTATCTACGCGATAGAATGCTATTTTAGATTTGTCAGGAGACCACTTAGGCCATATAGCACTTAATACGATCTGATCTTCTTTACCACTAGCAATGTTAAGAATACAAATGCAGCTATTCGATTCATCCGGATCAAACGTGACATATACAAGACTTTTACCATCTTGAGAAAGATCCGTCCCACCGGAATCGGCTCTATTAACCAAAAGCTTAAAATGCTGCTGCAGATCACCTCTAATCTCGCGTTCACGATTCTTATAAAGGCAACACCCCGGTATTAATATTGTCATGAACATTAGGATGATAATCCTATTAATATGATTCATATTATATAAGTATATATATTTTTACCAATAACCATTATAAGTAGGATATACATAATAATCCGTGTTTTGAACACGTAAACGTGATCCTACCAGGAGACTTAACATAAAACAAACACCACCTTGTATAAGTAGTTATCCGCTATTATATGGTGATATTCATCATTTTGTGTATTGCTTTGATGTAATGCTATTTATGTATTCGTTTTATGTCAATAGGTTTATATTAACTTTATTAAAGAGCTTTTTCACATTTGATATATTATTAACTTTGAGGAGCGTGTATGAAAAAGAAGGCAAAGGTCAGCGTTATTAGGACGGCGGTCGATTATTCGGGGGTGGAGGCGGCGGTCGAGGAAGCTGTCGAGTTGGCCGGATGTTCCGGTATCATCGAACAAGCCGGGAAGAACATCCTTATTAAACCTAATCTGGTCGATCTGAGAGACGGAGAATCAGGATCGACCACCGATAGGCGGATCGTCGGTGCGCTGATCAAGACCGTTGGGAGCGCCGGTTCGAATGCAATTGTCGGGGACTCATCCGGATTGCGGTGGCATGGCGCCACCGAGCAGGTCTTAAAACAGACAGGCATGAGAGAGTACTGCGAGAACACCGGAGCCGAAGTAGTCAGTTTCGACGCAACCGAACCCGTACGGTTGGAGATCCCGGAAGGCCGCATCCTGAAAGAGATCCATATAGCAAAACCGGTCGTCGATTCGGATATCTTTATCAACGTACCTAAGATGAAAACGCATATATTAACGACAATAACAGGAGCCACGAAAAACATATTCGGCTGCGTCCCCGGCGGACAAAAGAGTTACCTTCATTCCGTCGGTTTCACTCCGAACCGGTTCGCCTCGCTGATCGTCGATATCTATTCGGTCATCAAGCCGGATGTCTCGGTGATGGACGCGGTCGTCGGGCTCGGCGGGATGTGGCGCGACCAGGACATCATAAGACCCGGTCTGATACTGGCCGGGGAAGACGCCATCGCCGTCGATGCCGTAATGGCCAGATACTTCGGCCTTCATCCTTTGATGATCGATCTGTTGAAGATCGCTCATGACCGGGGACTTGGTACCGCTGACTTAGACGAGATAGAGATCGTGGGTGTCAAACCGGAAGAGCTATACGCGAGGGACCGGGAAAGACCGAAGATCTTTACCGTCCCGGCTCTTGGAATCAGCATCGCCCGCTTACTGCTTGGCAAAGAACGGCCGGTACTGAATAGAAAGATGTGCTCGAAATGCGACAACTGCCGCAAAGCCTGTCCGGTCGACGCGATCACGATGATCGAAGGCATGCCCCAGTTCGACCTAGATAAATGCATCCGCTGCTTCTGCTGCCTTGAGTTATGCCCGCAAAGAGCAGTCGGTTTCAAGAGAGGATTATTGGGCAACCTGTTCCTGCGGTAAGGATGTCAAGGATGTCAAAGAGAGATCGGCCACAGACAACCTGAAGACCCTCGAACTCTGATAAACAAAGCCGACCTGAAGGTCGGCGGCTACATTTTCGTTTCGCATATCCGGAGCCGAAGCCGCCGGCACCTTTAGATATTTCGTGTGAGCGTGAGGATGTTGTGCTCAAATCAGCCTCCATTGGGGGCTGACCTTAGATTTGTGCGAACATTTACCAGGTCTGTGAGGAAGACCTCCTGGTCAAGCGTCAAAGAGAGTCTCTCCGAACGACCTGTGGAAATGCGAGTACAAATCAAGGACGGTTCCCAGGAGGATGATTTGAGCACAACATCCTCCGCGAGCACTCACTTTTATACGGTGCCGGTGGCGCGGGCGACTTTGCGGTGCATCGACTCCGTCTTGTCGCGCCTGTCGTCGATCTTTATGTCTGTCAGCACCCTTTTGGCGCCATCCTTGAAGGGGACCTCGTGAAGGTGCCTGATGACGTTCAGCACATCCTCGAGTTCGCCTTCCAGGACCGTTCCCATCGGATTTACCTCGAACCTGACGGAAGTCTCACCTTTGAGCTTCTCGATGACATCGTGTACGTATTCACCGACACCGGTTTCTCCAGTGCCGATCGGCACTACGCTGATCTCCGCAATGACCGTTCCCATAGCGTTCACCCCCGTGAATAGTGCTGAAGGATGAAGCTCTGAAGGAACTTTGTTTGAACGGAATTTGAGTAGTTGGGGATTCTATGACCCTTCAGCTCTTCAGCTCTTCAGCTCTCTTATAGCCTACTACTGCCTGGCCGAGCGAGATGCCGCCGTCATTCGTCGGCACCTGGCTGTGCTCAAGCACTTCAAAACCCTCTTTCTTAAGTCTTGATACAGTGCGGGTCGAAAGCAGCGCGTTCTGGAAGACACCGCCCGCTAAGGCCACCGTACTACAATGACATTGCTCTTTCAATCGCCCGCAAACAGCGACGATGATCTCCACGACTGCATTGTGGAACTTGGCTGCCATGACCGGAGTTCCGACTCCGCTATTCACGTCATCGAGGATTCCTCTGATAATCGACTGAGTGTCTACGACTACTACATCGTGAGTCGTGAGTCGTGAGTCGTGAGTCGGGTGAACCGTTGTAAGATCGAAGGCATAGGAGGCGGTTGCGTTTTCGTCCGCGGCCATCTCCATCTCGATCGCCGCCTGTCCTTCGTAGTCTATCTCGTCGCGGATGCCCATCAACGACGACGCTGCATCAAAGAAACGGCCGGCGCTCGATGTCATCGGAGAAAGAAGTCCGGTCTCCACTTGTTTTTTCAGGATATCGACCTCGACAGTATCGACGCGTTTAAGGAACTCCCTTGCCAGCTTCTCATATTCCACCGGAAAGAACGAATAGATATAAGAGAACGCCGTCCGGTATGGCTTCTTGATGGCGACCTCGCCGCCAGGCAACCTCACAGTCCTCAAGTACCCCGCCCTTTCGAAATCCTGAAGATCGGATACCAGGAACTCGCCGCCCCATACTGTACCGTCCGTCCCGTATCCGGTACCGTCGAAAGAGACGCCGATCACCTTTTTTTCTACTCCGTTCTCCACCATGCAGCTTACTATGTGGGCATGGTGATGCTGGACACCGACGAGTTTCACATCCGGGATCGAACGCGCATATTTGGTCGAGAAATAATCAGGGTGCAGGTCATGAGCGACGATCTCCGGCTTCACCCGGAAGAGCTTTTCATAAAGTTCCACCGTGTTCTCGTAATGCTCGAACGTCTCAGCGTTCTCCATGTCCCCTATATGTTGGGATACAAACGCGTATTTGTCCTTTAGCAGACAGAACGTGCTCTTCAGCTCACCTCCGACCGCTAAGACTTCGCGCTCGACCTTAAACGGCAGCGTCACCGGATACGGCGCGTAACTTCTCGCCCGTCTGACGATCACCTCGCGACCGCCGATGACTCTGACAACCGAGTCGTCGTAACGAGAATAGATATCCCTATTGTTGACAAGGAAACCATCCGCGATGTGTCCAAGTCGCCGGAAGGCCTCTTCGTTCTCCGCGGTGATCGGTTCCTCGCTTAGATTTCCACTGGTCATGACCAGATCAAGTCCTGTGTCTTCAAGTAGAAGGAAGTGTAAAGGTGTATACGGCAGCATGATGCCAAGATAATTATTATTTGGAGCGACCTCGCCGGCTAGAGCATCCGCCGCTTGTTTCCGCTTTAGAAGGACGATCGGTCTTCTTGGTGATTCCAGTAGCTCTTTTTCCTTCCCGTTTACCTCGCATAACTCGGCCGCCCGTTTCGCATCCCTTACCATGATGGCTAACGGTTTCCCATATCGCTGCTTTCTGACTCTTAGTGTATGAACTGCATCAGCACTCGCCGCGTCGCATGCCAGATGAAAACCGCCCAGCCCCTTGACGGCGACGACCTTTCCGCTCTTTAGATCAGCAACAGCAGACTCCATTGCCTTTTGCTTAGTTTGCTTCGTCGCGCTTGCGGGCATCGCTCCTCGCAATGACACTTGAGAAACGTATTCCACTTGCGGGCCGCAGACGGGGCAGGCATTAGGTTGGGCATGGAACCTTCTGTTCGTCGGGTCGTCATACTCCGCCTGGCACTCGGGGCACATCGTGAACTTGTACATCGTAGTCTTCGGCCTGTCATACGGGATGTCTTTGATAATGGTAAAGCGCGGACCGCAGTTCGTACAGTTGATGAACGGATAGCGATACCGACGGTCGGTCTCATCGAACATCTCCGCCAGACAATCATCACAGATGGCGATATCGGGAGATACCAGCTGAAACTCATCCGGTTTCTCAACGCTCTTTTTTATCGTGAAGTCCTTAAAACCCTGTGGTTCGATATCTTCTATCTCGACCGATTCGATGACCGACCTTGGCGGAGACTCTTTCCTGATACCTTCGACAAATGCGTCTACTTTTCCGGATGCACCCTCGGCTTCGATGATCACGCCTTCGCTAGAGTTGAGTACCCACCCCTTGATATCGTTCTTATGTGCCAGCTGGTATATAAACGGACGGAAACCGACACCCTGGACGATCCCCTTGACGACGATCCTTAGAGAGGTCATAGCTCTATTATCCGGCCTTTGATATCATCACCGGTTTCGATGATGCCGATCGACTGTTTTGAGGAGAAACGCAGATCGGTCGGTGTCCCCGGATTAAAAAACAGGATGCCGTCGATCGATTCGTTCAACGGTTGGTGGGTATGCCCGAATATGATCGCGTCGACATGTTCGAATTCCGCTCGCACACGCTCGACTATATCCCATGGCGCACCGCCTCCGTGGATCAAGCCGATCTTATACTTACCTACCTCTACAACCGTCTTTTCGGGTAAAGAAGAGCGCGCCGCGCTATAGTCCATATTGCCATAGACCGCGACCGTCTTTGCTATCGAGTTCAACTGCTTTAAAACGTCGAGTGACACCAGGTCGCCGGCATGCAATATCATGTCTACATCCTCAAATCGCTTAAGTACCTCGTCCGGTACCTTCTCCGCCACCTCCGGAATATGCGTATCCGCAATCACGCCTATCCTCAATTATCTCTATCCTTTCCTTAGCCGACCTAAAGGTCGGCGGCTACATTTTTAGCTATCCTTTCCTTAGCCGACCTAAAGGTCGGCGGCTACATTTTTAGCTATTCCTGCTTCCCGAACTGCACGACTGCGAGCACTATCATCACGACACTGAACGCGCTGATGACTGCCAGGTCCCTTCCGACAGGATACGTGTTGACGCCTATCACGACATAACGCATGATGTCTACTCCGTAAGACAACGGATTGATCTTGACCAGCAAGTCCAACCATTCAGGCAGACCGCGTAACGGAAACATAGCGCCGCTTAAGAAGAACATAGGCATGAGTATAAAGTTCATGATCACTTGGAAGCCCTCCATGCTTTTCATCCTGGCGGCAACCACAATTCCGGTCGACGTCATAGCGAAGGCGATCAGAAACATCAACGGAAACAGTTCAACAATGATCAAAGGTGTAAGTTTTACACCGACAAAAGGCGCGAAAACAAGCATGATAGATCCCTGTATCATCGCTATAGTGCTTCCTCCGAGCGCTTTCCCGATGGCCACGGACCATCTGGATATAGGCGCTACAAGCACTTCTTTGAGGAATCCGAACTCCCTGTCCCATATGATCGAGACTGCCGAGAAGATGCTGGTGAAAAGAATGGTCATCCCGATGATGCCGGGGTACATGAAAGTTATATAATCCTTACCGCCTAGGATGGAGGCGCCTTGCCGCGCCCCGCCGAAGGCCTTGGAGAAACCGCTGGATAGCCCGGTACCCAGGACAAAGAGAAACAGTGTCGGCTGTGCGATCGAACCGATGATCCGCGACTTATCCCTCCAGAACCTGATGAGATCCCTAAGCCATATCGTATAGACGCCTACTAGATCGTTCATCTTCTCCTCGTCCAAGCTTTTGCTGCCACTCTCATCTGGTCCTTTGCTCCGCTTTCTTCGTCGCGGATGGCTCTGCCTGTCAGACTTAAGAAAACATCCTCTAAAGTCGGCCGCCTTAGTGAGATGGAAAGGATCTTGCGCTCGAAATCCTTGACGAATGACGGGATGAACTCTTCGCCGCCTTTGACCTTAAAACTGACCCCATGCGGATCGACCGCGGCTTCCAGCTTGTAGCGCTCCTCGATCAGCCTTTTTGCCGCTCCATCGTCATCGGTCTTAACGGTGATAACATCCCCGCCCACCTTATCCTTAAGATTGTCCGGCGTATCAAGTGCGACGATCTTACCGTGGTCGATGATGGCGATCCGGCCGCAATTCTCCGCTTCGTCCATGTAGTGAGTGGTCAAGAATACCGTAGTCCCTTCCCTCTTTTTGAGTTCGTGGATATATTCCCAGATGTGGCTTCTCGTCTGCGGGTCCAGTCCAAGGGTCGGCTCATCCAGAAATAGGACCTTGGGATAATGAAGAAGACCGCGCGCTATCTCCAGTCTGCGTTTCATACCACCGGAGAACGTCTTGACCGCGTCATTGCGGCGCTCGTATAACTCGACCATCTTCAGTACGTTCTCTATCCGGCCTAATCGCTCCTCTGTCGGAACACCATAAACAAGGGCGTGGAACTGCAGGTTCTCCCATGCGGTCAGCCTGTCATCCAGACTGGGATCTTGAAAAACGAGCCCGATCGAACGCCGTACGTCGTTCGGTTTTGCCGTGACATCGAAACCGTTCAAGACAGCGGTCCCGGAAGTCGGCTTAAGCAATGTGCAAAGGATGTTGATGGTGGTAGTCTTACCGGCTCCATTCGGCCCGAGAAATCCGAAGAGTTCGCCCTTTTCGACATCGAACGTTATCCCTTTGACGGCTTCGACATCACCAAAGCGCTTGGTTATCTCTCTGACATGTATGATAGCTCCATTGTCGGACATATGAGTATAATGATACCATGCCGGAAAGAATAAAGAAGACACTAAGACAAGAGGTCCTGGACAGGCGGAATGCGATGCCGGAGGATGAGCGGGAGATGAAAAGCCGGCTCATCTCGACCAGGTTGATCGAAAGCCGCGCTTTCAACGAGCATAAGAACATCATGTTCTACGTAGCGTTCGGAAGCGAACCGGACTGCGGACGCGCTTTAAAGCGTGCTCTCAAGGTAGGTAAACGGGTCTTTGTCCCGGATCATGCCGGCGTTCTGGAAATAAAACAGCCGGGTGCTTCAAGAGGGAACGCTCGAGATATAGACCTCGTTATCGTTCCCGCTATAGCATTCGACCTGAACGGGCACCGGATAGGATATGGCGGCGGCTGGTACGACCGCTTTTCAGAAAAGGTCTCTCCAGGTACGGCATTCATCGGAGTCGCTTTCGAAGAACAGATAGTAAATGCCATCCCCAGGCAACCGCATGATATAAAGCTCGACGCTATTGTAACCGACTCACGCGTCATAATCTGCAAATAGTCTTACTTTTGACACTTCGGGCAGTAGAATGTAGACCTTCCGGCTATCTTTATCCTCTTGATCGTCCCGCCGTCATCTCTGAAACAGGGTTCGCCTTCGCGGCGATAAACGCGGTGGTGTTTTACATACCCGCCCTGCTTGCCACTAAGGTCGACATACTTTGAGAATGACGAGCCCCGGTTCTCGATGGCCGCTCTAAGGATCTCCAAAGTCGCGTCATGCAGCGCTGCCAGCTCTTGCCGGGTAAGCACGTCTGGTGAACGTGTCGGTTTGATCCGCGCTTCGTGCAGTATCTCATCGGCATAGATATTACCGATGCCCGCGATGACGCTCTGGTCAAGAAGGACCGCTTTTATCTTCGCCTTTTTTCGCCGCGTAAATCTGTCTTTAAGATAAGCGACAGTGAAATCGGTGCTGAACGGTTCCGGGCCCATGCCGGCCAGCGTCGTGTCATTGCCCGCGTCTTCCGTCTTGAGCGCCTTTACATAACCGAATTGCCTCTGGTCGCGCAGGTGGAGAAGGTGTCCGTTGGAAAGACCGAAGATGATATGGGTCCATTTGCCGATAGGGTCCTCGGCATCCATATATAGAAGCTGTCCGCTCATCTTCAAGTGGATCATGATCGTATAGCCGGATGAAAGCCGTAAGAGGATGATCTTGCCCCGCCGGTCGACGGCCGTTATCTTTGCATCTTTAAGGATATGCGCTAGGTCTTCGGCTTGAGTGTCTTTCAGCATCTTAGGTAGAAAGATTTCGACGCTTGTTAACTTAAGACCGACTATCGACCTTTGGAGGTCCAGTCTTACGGTTTCGACCTCCGGCAGTTCAGGCATCTTTCTCTAACCGGCCGGTGAATACTTTTGTATACAGGAACCATACCAGTAAAAAGCCGAGCATATAGGTAAAAGTCGAGATCAGCCCACCTTCCGGACCGAAGACGCCGCCGGTCAGCCATGCCGGCCCGCTTATCTTGGAGATGATAAAGCTGATCATACCCGGATTAAGCCCGCTGACGGGCAGCCCGTATATATAGCCTTCGAACAGGTTCCATGCCAGATGAAAACAGATCGGGAACCAAAGAGACCCGGTCACGAAATATCCGTATGCCAGCAAGACGCCGGCCAGTGAGAGGTTCAACCCGATCATCCATGAGAAATTCGGATTGAAGATGTGGGCAAAACCGAACAAGAGCGACGTCACGATTATGGCGGCGATGATCCCCCATCCTTCCGTGATGTTGGCCAGAAGATAACCGCGAAAAACCAGTTCTTCAGAGATGGCTGCCCCCAACGCTCCGGCGAGGACGAATAGGAAAGTCAGAAAAAAGAAGATATTGAAGGCCGAGAGGCCGAAGTGGAAGCTGTACTTAAGCCACCCGCCCGCATATTGTACGCCGAACATCAAAGTGACCAGCAGAAACGCCGTGCCGAAGCCGACGGCGGAGTCAACAGTCCATCCCTTGTCGAATTCGAGCCCCAGGCTTTGAACGGTCTTCTTGTCCCATAAGCGCCGGAAGAGTATGACCAAACCGATCGGCATGATCAAAGAGATCATGCTAAGATACAGACCCGCCGTAGTCCCAGCCGCTACTCCGAACATACCGATCACGACCGACAGACCGAGGAACGCGATTATGAATAGGATCACCCGGAGAGTGGGTTGGATGCGGTCGTGATGTTCTCGAGTCTGTGTTTCCATGATCTCCTTATAACGGTACTGGCGCTTTTTTCGGATATGGCGAACTTAAAGGTTTGCTTAGCTGCTTTAAGGCAGCTTCAACGTTCTCTTGCCAGGCTACAAGGCTCTTGACGTCCAAACGTAGCAAGGGGAAACGGTCATCGTCTTTCTTAATATAAAAACCGCGTTCCAGATAGAAGCGGATGGGATTGGCCGGAATAAGATCATCCGATCTGGAACCGAAAAGCTCCAATGCCTTGTATTTCCTTTTCAATACGTGTTTTTCAATATCCATCAAAAGCTTTTCGCCGAGTCCGCTCCCCCTGTTGTCGGGCATTATATACATGCATGCCAGGAATATGGCATCCTCGCCCACAGGCCCTGCCGGGTATTCGGCGATCTTTGGAAAATAGGACGGTGGTCCAAAAAGTGTATACCCTACCGGGTTATTATCCTCAAAGATGACAAAACCGCAGGTCCCCCATTCCTTGAGGATGAGCTTTACCTTGTCCGTATCTATCCAGTAAGTGCACGTGCGACAAGGATACGGTATTTTCGAAAGATTCGAATGGCTTAACCCTGTGATTCTGCTGGACATCTGAAAGGTTTATTTCTTCTTCGTGCCGCCCTCGGCCGCTGGTTTCGGCGGGACCGTTTTTTCACGCATCTTACTGGCCGTTTCCTCCATCTTTTCCCTTAATTCCTCGCCCTTCTCAGCCAGCGCTTCCTTGCCCGCTGAGAAGGCCTCCGTTACCGTGCCGAGTTGCTCTTCGTAAGCGGTCTTGCCCTTCTCATAAAGTTCTTGCGCTCGCTTTGAACCGGTATCGTATACTTCTTCCGCTTTTTCCTTGATGTCGCGTCGCGTTTCCTCTCCGGCCTTGGGGGCAAACAATATCCCCATCACTCCGCCGACGACCGCACCAAAAAGAAGTCCTCCCAAGAAGCTGTAGAACTCTCCGCCTCTGTCACTCATAATCGATCGACCTCCTCCTAAAATAGATAATAAACGTCCGCTGGAAAAGATAGTATAATATAGCTTCAAACGCGTTACAAGAGATAGGATGATTGATGACAGACTCGGCTCCATCGCACGGCTTCCTTTTTGATAAATGGCTTCATCTTTACGCTGAACGCGTCGAAACCATGCGCTCCTCGGAAGTTCGGGATCTACTGGCAGTGACCGCGCGCCCGGATATAATCGCGCTTGCCGGCGGCTCGTTGGATATCAAAGCCAGTAATCTCGGTAAGGTCAGCGACATCGTGGCGGATGTGTTAACAGAAGCAGGTCCTGAAGCTCTATCATACGGGCCGAGTGAAGGACACCTCGGATTGCGCAAGTTCCTTGTTAAGTTCATGGCTGATGAAGGCGTTGATTGTGATGTCGACGACATAATCATCACGCAGGGCGGCCAGCAAGCCCTCGAGTTGATAGCCAAGATATTCATCAATCCCGGTGATACCATAGTCGCCGAGGCGCCCACCTACGTCGGAGCGCTTAACGCGTTTCTTAGTTATCAAGCGTCGATCATCCAGGTCAAGATGGACAACAACGGCATGATAATGTCGAATATGGAAAAAACGCTTAAGGACCTACGGGATAAAGGGATCCAACCAAAATACATCTACACCATACCCAACTCGCAGAATCCTGGCGGCTTGTCGATGTCGCTGTCGCGCCGGAAGAAGCTGATCAAACTGGCTCGTGACTATCAGACGCTCATTGTCGAAGACAGCGCCTACAGGCGTATCCGCTTTGAAGGCGAGGATATCCCTTCTCTCAAGCAACTCGATTCCGCGAATGTCGTATACATAGGCACATTCTCTAAGATACTGTCGGCTGGTCTGCGTGTCGGCTGGGTGATCGCTCCCCGTCCGATACGCGAAAAACTTGTTTTTGCCAAACAAGCTGCGGATCTGTGCTCATCATCTCTAGCTCAACGTATCGTCGAACAGTTCTTTCATGAAACACCGGTTAATAATCACATAAACAAACTTATCACAGTCTGCCGTCGCCGCCGGGATACGATGCTTGACGCTCTGGATGAGTTCTTCCCTAAGGGAACAACCTGGACAAAGCCGATTGGCGGATTCTTCATCTGGGTCACTCTACCGGAATATATCGATACGACTGCTATGCTGGCGAAAGCGATCCAACAAAAAGTGGCCTATGTACCGGGTAAAGCATTCTTCGCAGACGGTTCCGGACGCAACTGTATGCGCCTTAACTATTCGTTCCCGAAAGAGAAGGACATCAAAGAAGGCGTCCGGCGGCTGGCTGAAGTCATAGAGCAAGAAATGGAACTGTACAAGAGATTGAAAGTGTAGGAGGGACCATGAAACCGAAGATCGCTGTCCTTATGGGCGGGCATTCACTTGAACGCGAGATATCACTCCAAAGCGGAAAGCGCGTCGCGGCCGCGTTGAAGCGATTGGGATACCGTGTCGCCGCTCTGGATGTCGACGAACATATCGTAACGACTCTTAAACGGGAAAAAGCCGATATGTGCTTCATCGCTCTGCACGGCAAGTTCGGCGAAGACGGAACCATTCAGGAGCTGCTTGAGATCATGGGATTGCCTTATACAGGCGCGGGCGTCCTGGCCAGCATGTTCGGCATGGATAAAGCTCTGTCGAAAGAGATATTCAAACGCGACGGCATCCCGACTCCGCCGTTCTTCTCGCTCAGCGTCGGCGCGATCAAAGAGATGGGGGCCTCGAACGTACTGAAGGATGTCGTTGCCGACCTGGGGCTACCTATAGTCGTCAAACCTTCTTCCCAGGGTTCGGCGCTCGGTATAAAGATGATCGAGACTGACGCAGAACTGCCGGCAGCTATCTTAAGCGCTCTAAGTTACGATGACAAAGTCATTCTTGAGAAATACATAAAAGGTGTGGAAGTAGCAGTGAGTGTCCTGGGTGTCGAGCGTCCGCACGCTCTTCCCGCCGTCGAGATCGTCCCTAAGAAACATTACTTCGACTTTGAAGCCATGTATACGATGGGTAAGACCGACTATTTCGTACCCGCCCGCATCCCGGACGAAACCTTCAAACAGGTTCAACACGTGGCCGTCAAGGTATTCAAGTCGCTACAATGTAAAGACATGGGTAGAGTCGACTTCATCATCGGAAAAGACGACGTGCCTTATGTCCTGGAGCTCAATACCATCCCCGGCCTGACGGAGACCTCACTGCTCCCGATGGCGGCCCAAGAAGCCGGCATGGAATTCGACGAATTGGTGGAGAAGATAGTCGAGTATGGCAGAGGAAGTAGCTAGCGGTTAGCAGTTGGCAGTTGGTTACTTTTACGACTTCAAGGCCCGCTTGTCGTAGAGGACATGGAAGATGTATATGGGGCAACAGTCACATCCCACGTTTTTCCTTATCGAACAGGTACAACCTGCCACTTGCCAGCAATCTTCTTCACTTTTCTTAATAGAACAGACGGAGATTGCATCTGATGAACATTTTCTTATCTGCGAGCACTTCTTCTCGGCAACCAATTCCACCTGTTCGATAGCATCAAGTAAGCCTCTTTCAGCCAGTTTCTTCTCGATCTCTTCCTTGAATTCCAAATAAACGGGGCAATTGATCAGTATACAGACGGCCGGCGAGTTTGTGCACGGCCTTTCGTCAACCTCCCAGCAATGCTTCTGATCAATATATGCCTGGCAGTTCAGGCATGATTCACCGGTCGGTGAGGTCGCGTGCATTATTTCCCAGCACCGGTCCTGGCTGGCATCCGTATGCTCCAGCGCATCCAGTACGTCCATTATCTTTATGCCGTTTTCGGCTGTCTTATGCATATTGTGAAGGACCGCCGATAGCAGCAGAAACCTTTCATCCCTATCGTCCAGGGCATAGGCAAATTCGCGCATCACAGGTATATAACTGGGATTGGGAGCCAGCAATGAACTTCCTTCTTTAGATGATCTCCTTAACAGCAGGCCTTTGTGAGTGAATTCATTGATCGCTGTTTCGACTTCTTCTTTCTCTCTCCTGCCGACCTTGTGGACGATGTCGGAGATATCCAACGGCTCCATGAACTGATTCGCGATAAAGATCGCCAGGTCCCATTTTTCGAACGAGTTTATATATACATCTACGAATTTTTCCAGTTCTTTCCGCTTTATTGCAATCATTAAGACCTCTCTCGATTTGCCTGTTGATGATAAAGAATAACTCATTATCGAGAAGATTGCAACAATTGCAACGTTCTTTTTATTCTCTGGACATCGTCTCGCGCATGACTTCTTCTAAAGTCGTTACGCCGGCGAACACTTTATCCAGTCCGTCCTCACGGAGCGTCCGCATACCGAACGACACGGCTGCGTCGTGTATGTCGTTGACCGGCGCCTTCTGCATGATCAGTTCCCTTATCTTATACTTGACTATCATGAGCTCAAAAACGCCGGTCCTTCCCTTATAACCAAGATGGTGGCATTGGATACAGCCTGTACCATGGTAGAATTTATGTTCTTCGGGATGCTCGATACCCATGATTTTTATCATCTCTTCGCTCGGTCTATACTCTGTTTTACAGTTAGGACAGATACGTCGTACCAGGCGCTGCGCGATCACGGACATCAGAGCCGACGCGACCAGGAACGGTTCGACACCCATATCCATCAAACGCGCCGTTGCTCCGCCGGCATCCAATGTATGGAGTGTCGATAATACCAGATGGCCGGTTAAGACAGCCCGTATACCGAGCTCGGCCGTTTCAACATCCCGCATCTCCCCGACCATTATTATGTCCGGATCCTGCCGGAGGATCGTCCTTAGACCGCTGGCGAAAGTCAAGCCCGCCTTAGGGTTGATCTGGCCTTGATTGATATCCTGGATATTATATTCCACAGGGTCTTCAAGAGTGACGATGTTCTTATCGGGCGAACGGATCGCGTTCAGCATCGTATAGAGAGTGGTCGTTTTACCGGATCCTGTCGGTCCGCAAGACAGTATTAATCCGCTAGGTGTTTTGATCAGATTCTTGACCTCCCGGAGGAGAGTCTGTGACAGACCTATCGACTCCAGGTCCGTTACAGATTTTGTCTTATCAAGTACTCTCAAGACGACTTTTTCGCCTTCGATCGTCGGGAACGTCGACATCCGTATATCCACGTCCCGTCCCAGCATCTCGATAGAAATGCGTCCGTCTTGGGGGACGCGCCTCTCGGTGATGTCCAGATCTGCCATGACCTTAAGTCGCGAGACAACGGCGAGATGCATGTTCTTAGGGATCGTGGACACCTTGTGCAGGTATCCATCGACCCGGTATCGTAGATCATCGATATCTCGCCGCGGCTCGATATGTATATCACTAGCCCCCTGGTTGATGGCGTGCAGGATCAGTTCGTTGACAAGCCTTATTACCGGAGGCTGATTGGTAATCAACTCGAGCTTGTGCTTTGAAAGATGCTCCATGCTCGGCATATCAAAACTTGCAGTACCTACAGCCCGGACTGCTTCTTTTATAGATTCGGCGCTGCCGTAGTATTCTTCGATCGCCTTTCTGATGCTTTCTGCGCTCGCAAGGACCGGACTGACATCCAGGCCTGCCTGCAACCTTATCTCATCAAGCGCAAAAACATTGATCGGGTCCGCCATCGCTACCGTCAGCGTGTCTTCGACCTTGAAAAGAGGTATCAACAAATGCTTACGCGCAAGCGAAGCAGGGATGAACTTAAGCACTTCGGATTCTATCGAATAGCCGGTGACATCGATGTGTGGAAGTTCAAGTTCGCGAGCGATAAACGATATCAGATCTTCTTCCGCGACGGCCGACGTATCGACCAGGGCTTGCCCGAGGGATACCCCAAGATCCTTCGACATCCGCTGCGCCTCGTCCAACTGATCATTCGAGATGAGTTTCTCTTTGACCAGGAGGTCACCGATCCTATCAGAGAAGGTTATAGTGTTTTTCACCATTTAGAACGCCCTCCAATCTTTCAGATGTCTTCCATATGCAGCAGAGATCTTATCGTTCTTAAAAGCTCCTGCGGATCATAAGGTTTTGTGATGTACCCGTCGGCTCCCATTTTTAAGCCGGTCACTTTGTCCTTTTCTTGCGTTTTGGCGGTCAGCATCAAGATCGGTGTACCGCTGTACTTCTCATCGAACTTTATCAACCTCGATACCTGAAAACCGTCGAGCTTGGGAAGCATGACATCCAGGATTATCAAGTCCGGTTGTTGTTCCCGCGCTTTGTTCAGCGCTTCCAGCCCGTCAAAAGCGGTGATGACCTCAAAACCGGCTGCTTCAAGCCTGATCGTCAGCGTATCTACAATATCGGGTTCGTCGTCTGCAACAAGGATCTTCTTCATGTACCCTCCTGTTCCTAAGACAATCACACTTACTTGCTCTTTGGCAGGGTAAAAGTGAACCTGCTCCCTTTTCCGATCTCACTCTCGGCCCATATCTTCCCATCATGGGCTTCAATCAAACCTTTTGTTATTGAAAGGCCGAGACCCGTGCCTCCGGCACCCGGTCCCGCTTCACGTCCCACCTGTTTGAATTTTTCAAAAATAGTGACGAGTTCCTCTTTTTGTATGCCCTTTCCTGTATCGGCGATAGTGATCTCAAGATAATCCTTGTGTTCCACGCCTTCTATGGTTATCGAACCCTTCTGTGTAAACTTGAGCGCATTACCTATCAGGTTGACGAATACCTGGGTGATCTTATCCCGATCGATGTCTACTATACAATCGGACTTGGGACAGGCTTTTTTTAACACTATACCTTTCCTTTTTACCTGTAGGGCAAACATATCCATGACTTCGCCTATCAATTGCTTCATACTGACTTGTTTCTTATCCACATCCAGTTCGCCGGCCTCGATCCTCGCCACATCCAGAAGCTCGTTTATCAACCTTCCAAGACGGTCGATATTTCTGGCCGCGATATCCAGATACTTCCGCTGTTTCTCGTTGATCTCGCCCCCAAAACCCTCCATCACGAGAGATACTCCCTCGCGGACGGATGAAAGCGGTGTCCTCAGTTCGTGAGAGGCGGTGCTGACAAACTCGTCCTTCGCCTGCATCAAGCGCTTTCTCTCCGTAATATCCCGAGCGACACTTATGAGAAGCCTCCCTTCACGCGTGTCGAATTTCGACACCTGGACCTCGACCGGAATAATCGAGCCATCCTTTTTGATGTGCGCCGACTCGAATATCGCGGTACCTTTTTCAAGGAGCTCCTCGATGTGTCTTTGCACCTCCGGTTGCTGTTCGGGAACGACCAGCTGCTGCATGTTCATAGTCATGAGTTCATCACGTAGATATCCTCGCGTCTTACAAGCCGCGTCGTTGATGTATATGAAGTTGCCGTCCAGGTCATGGACTATGATAGAATCGGTCGTCGAGTCCAATAGCCGCGCGCGCAAGCCCAGTTCATCTTCTATATGCCGGCGAGTCGTTATGTTACTGGCGTAGATGCGGATGACATCATGTTCCGGTGTGACGAAGACCTTTTCTCCGAATATGATACCGTCTATCTCGGCTTTGCGTGAGAACTCCTTTTTCTGTCCTTTTTTGAGGACCTCGATTATAGTATCGATATCTTCAGGAAAGAACTGATCGGCTTCACCATCGTAACCCGATTTTTTTAACACTTCACCGGCCGCATTATTAAAGTAGATCACCCTTTTATCCGGACCGACCTCGATGACAGGATTCGGGCTTAGTTCGGGAAACGAAGCCAGATGTTTCATTCTTTCGTCAGCCAGCTTACGATCTGTGATATCGAAAGCGGACTCGATCATCTGAGTTACCCGCCCTTTTTTATCTAATATGGGATATGCGTGCACCTCGACATACCGGGGATTGCCTTTTTTGTCTTTATGAATGTGTTCGACGACGACCGGCTTTTTTGTGCGTTTCACTTCCGTTAGCGGACATGGATGCTCGCGACTCGAACACGGTCTGTGTGTTTTATGTAATAGCGAGTAACAAGCGACACTGCCTTTTCTGGGATCTATCTCCGCCGCCCTGTTGGCTATCATGACCGAATAGTCTTTCGCGTCGATCACGTAGAAAGGATAAACAAGTGAATCGATGGCCGTTTTAAAGAAATCCACTTGCTCGTGGAGATCCTTCTCAAGATGGATGATATCCGTCCAGTCGATCATGACGACCATCGTCCCCGCTCTTTCACCGGACCAGTTCGTCAACTTTCTTAAGCTCGTCTCGAATACCTTTTCAAATAGTTTTGCATTGCGTTTTACCTTGAGCTTAATCATGACCGTGGTCACGAAGTCTTTCGTACTTTCGAACTTTTTGAGCTCGGATCTAAGCGGAGTTATGAATGTCGAGAGATGCCTTCCGGCAAACTTATCGGGAGCTATGCCCCTCTTGGCCAATAGGTTTTGCGCCGCGGCATTTGCCCTGATGATGTTTTGGCGGTTGTCAAGCATAAAAAGCGCCAGCGGGACGTACTTGGAGAGGGTCTCGCATTCCTCTTCAGCACTCATAAGCTGATGCTTCTGCACCATACGGCGACCCCTAATCTGTGGATGACCTACTCAAAGACCAGCAGATATCCTCTTAATAATAGTACAGTCAGCACCGGAATGCACGGTTCTGGAGAGAACATGAGAGCGTGAAAGCAAAAGCATCTAACTAGACTCCCATTAGAAAAACGGTGAGATCCCAAGGGGAATACAGAATAGTCTGCGTGCGCATTTGCCTTAACCTGGGTTGATTCGGCCGCCTGACGGCGG
>JAGVPG010000034.1 GCA_020052375.1 Actinomycetota bacterium
ATCCCATCCTAAAACTGCTTTTAGAAACATACTAATAATCACTTTCTTACCAGCTATAACAGACTACTAACAGGCCACATTTTTGTCTATTATGCCCATATCGAGGGAAATGATCCAGAGCGGCGAGCTTAAAAGGATAATCGATGAAGACGGGATCAGCGGTGTCACGTCGAATCCCACGATATTTATGAAGGCGATCATCGGAAGCCGTGTGTATGAGGATGAGATAAAGCGTCTGGCTCCGCAAAAGATGACCGCCAAACAGATCTACTATTCATTGACCGGCTCGGACATCCAGACCGCCGCTGACCTGTTATTACCCACCTACAAGAGATCCAATGGATTCGATGGTTTTGTCTCCGTCGAAGTCTTACCGGAATTCGCTTACAATCCGGAATCCACCATCATGGAAGCTGAGAGACTGTTTGAACAGGAAAACAGGGATAACGTAATGGTGAAGATCCCGGGGACTCCCGAAGGGCTCGAAGCGATCGCCGAACTGACGGCGCGCGGCCGGAATGTCAATGCGACGCTCCTGTTTTCAGCCGGCCAGTACGAGCCGGTGGCCCGCGCATATATATCGGGAGTCAAGCGGCGCTTTCATGAGGGCTTGGATGTCGCCAATCTTGTATCTGTGGCCAGCGTTTATCTTAGCAGAACGGATGTAAAGGTGGACCGTACGATAGGCCGGCTGTTGTCACATCCCCTTGAAAATAATAGAAAACGGGAGCTCGAGGGCCTCAGAGGAAAAACCGCGATAGCTACCGCAAAAGCTATCTATAAAAAGTTCAAAGAATTGTTCTCTTCGGATGAATGGAAGGAACTCGAGGGTGCCGGCGCGCGGCCGCAACGCCCGCTCTGGGCAAGCATGAGTCCGAAAGAGGAAAGTGCGGATCCTCTAAAGTATGTCGAGGGAGTCATCGGCCGCATGACTATTTCAACGCTTCCTATGGGAACACTGTTTTCGTTTCGTGAACGCGGTTGCGCGCGGCCGACTCTTGAGGAGGACATGGACAGCGCCTTCGAAACATTGGATCGACTAAGAAAGGCTGGTGTCGATATCGATAAGATCTACGACCAGCTTCAAAAAGAAACCGTGATCATGTTCGAACACTCATACGATCTGCTGATGGAAACGATCAACGAAGAGAGAAAACGCCATTCTTCCGCATGACCATATGCTATTATTGGGGTCAGGTCTTGTATTTTAACATTTCTCGTTGACAGCGTATAAAATGTCAAAATACAAGACCTGACCCCTTAAGCCCGGGTGGCGGAATTGGCAGACGCAACGGACTTAAAATCCGTCGGGGAAACCTATGTGGGTTCGAGTCCCACCCCGGGCACCAGCAGTTTTACGTAGTAAAACTGCTGGTGCCAGAGCACGCCGCAGGCGTGCGATCTAATCTCTAATATCTACTATCCAATTACCAATATCTCGTCTCTAATCTCTCATCTCTGATGTTATCTCCCCTTTTATCAGTCACCTAAATCCACTAGAATCTTCATATGAAAACAAAACAGCTCTTTACATTTGCCATAATGTTTGCTGTCTTGGCGGTCCCCGCCTGTTCTAATCCTTCATTGAAAAAGACGGTCGATTATATCAACAAGTCTTATAAGTATGAGAGCAAAGTCAAAACCATATTCGACGATCTGGATAAGGACACGGATGAGTGGAACACTGAATTTTCGGAAATGACTCAGGTCCAGGAATCGATATCAAATAAAGAAAACGCGAAGCAACTGGTAAGTCAGGAAGAGCTGAATAAGGAGAAGGATGCTATCGAGCGCATGCGAGGCCTCGCGGACCGGGAGGACAAACGGTTGATGACGGCCGGCGGATACGTCGTCAGGATAGAAAGAGCGCGCGAGGAGGCGACACAAAAAATCGAGGAGCTAAAAAGCACTTTAGGCTCCGGTTGGGCGGAGGATTATATCGACATCTCACTCCAGATAAACGAACAGAGATCCGTCTATTACAGGAAGATGTACGATCTGTATACAAAGGTATGGGACGGGAGCCGTCTGCAGCTACAAGTCGCCGAAGCGAAGCTGGCTCTGCAGACCAAGACAAACGGCGCCGATATCGATACATACAATGCGGCAATAGACGAGTGGAACCGCTTTACTACTGCTATCAATCCGCGAATAGAATCGAATACGAAAGAGGTCGAGGTGTTTAAGAAACTAGTCGGCTCGATGGATACGGCTATCGATAGACTGGAGCGTAAAAGGTCGGCTATAGCCAGGGATAATTCGGTAAGGGCTCTTTTCGAAAAGGACATGGAACTCGCCGACCTCAAATAGCGTGATATAATCTAATTGATGAAAATACTCGCCCCGATTGACCGCTTTGATGAAGCGGAACGCTTAATCCAGGCCGGCGCCGATGAGCTATACGGAGGTTTTGTTCCCACCGGATGGAAAGACACCTACACGATGGCCGGCTCGATAAACAAAAGGACCTTTCAGGAAGCCCAGTTTGAAAGCAGAAGCGAGATAGAAGACACGATTCGATATGCTCACGAACAGAAGGCATCTTTTTTTCTCACGCTCAACAACGATTACTATTCCAGAAAACAATATCCGCTTTTATTGAATGAGATCGAATGGGCCGTCTCGGCCGGAGTAGACGCCCTTCTGGTGGCGGATCTGGGATTGATCCTGGAGGTCAAGAAGCGGGAGACCCCAATCGAACTGCATTTGAGTATCTTGTCTTCAGTGATGAACAGCCAGGCTGCGGCTTTCTTCAAGGACCTGGGCGTTCAAAGGATCGTCCTGGACAGGACGCTGACGTTACGGGAGACCGAACGGATCATCTCAAATGTTAAGGACATCCAGTTCGAGGTCTTTATCATGTACGGCAAGTGTCCCAACATCGAGGGGTTGTGCACCTTCTTCCATCGCGACGACCCCAAACACGTCTGGCCTTGTTGTCTTAAATATACGATCTCATCGGTACCGCCTAACTCGGAGTTAAAAGAGACACTGCGCGCAGCTGACGCGCAGAACGCCTGGTGTCTGAATGACAGGGGCCGTGCTTGCGGGCTATGTGCCATGTACGATCTTGAAAAAGCGGGCATATATAGTCTGAAGATCGCCGGACGGGGAAGATATACGGACGACAAGGTAAGAGCCGTGCGTATGGTAGGCGAGATGCGCCGGCTTTTAGCAAGCGGCACAGATAGGCAGGGGTTCTACCGGTCCGCAACGGACCTTTACAAAAAGACATTCGGCAAGACCTGCAACCCATTCGTCTGCTATAGCCCGGACTTGCGAGGGAAGATCCTGTGATAACGGATAACGGCGAACAGATAACAGGGGATAGGGAATGGTAGAAAAAGCGGTTTATCTGTCTGACATGGATAAGGTCGGAAACCTGGACGAAGGATACGACCGGCTATATTTCGGGGTGGAGTTCTGCGAGCTTAACATCCCGTCATTTCACGAAGCAGGAAAGGCGTTTGACACGGCGCGGGAACACGGCATGTCTTTTACTTTTGTCACGCCTTACGTGACGGATTACGGGATAGAAAAGATCACCCGTCTGCTGGATGAGCTGGCGGAACTGGGCACGATGGAAGTCGTCGTGAACGATTACGGTGTACTCCGGTTGTTCAAAGAAGGATACCGGCCGCTTCAGCCGGTCTTCGGTCGATTGCTGACAAAACAGAAGCGAGGTTTCGGACTATATAAAGGCATCCTCGAGTATCCCGATGAATTGATCGATTATTTTCGGTCATCGAATGTCGACAATGATAACATAAGGAGATTCTTGAGGGATTCCGGAATAGAACGGGTGGAAATGGACAACCTGATCCATGGATCGAGCGTAGGATTGGAAGGTTCGGGTATAAGCGGATCACTCTACGTACCTTATGGTTATATCAGTACCACCCGGTTTTGTCCTTGGGCGTTCGAAGGAAAGAGCTGGGAGAACCTGAAAAACATGTGTAAAAAGAGCTGCAGTCTGAACGTACTGGCTTTAGATAGCGAGACGATGGCCGAGACGATATACATGCGGGGAAACACCCAGTTCTTCCGCAATGACATGATCCCTACGGACGAACATCTTTTACATCTCGGCATAGACAGACTAGTATACGAACCAGACATACCGGTATGAGATTGAGAGAAAAGATCGGCAAGTAGCAAGTAGCAGGTAGCGAGTAGAAGAGATAGGCTTCACAAGCTACCAGCTATTATTAGGAGGTTAAGTTGCATCATATGGGACATCATCACGGAGAGGGCGGAGTATATTTTCTAGTCAGAAAGCCGCGGGTCACGTGGGATGATGCGGGCGGATTCAAGGACGTCAAAGAGATACTGAAAGAAATGGTATCGCTTCCGCTAAAACAGCCGGAGCTCATGGACGGACTCCATATAGACCCACCGTTCGGCGTCCTGATGTGGGGGCCGTTGGGCACAGGCATAAAGATGATGGCCGAAGCCGCGGCCGCGGACGCGGGAGCGCATTATATATATGTGTCGGGCCAGGAGATGCTAGGGAAACCGGAGGAGATAAAGAAGGCTTTTTCAGAGGCGCTCAACAAGGCGCCGGCGGTCCTTTTCATCTCTGACGTCGAATGGCTGGCGCCGAGAGCGGGCGCGGACTACGAGTGGGAAAAAGGCAACTTAAGGGGCATCCCTCCGACGTTCGCTGACAAGGAACTGACGCGGCTCTTTATCGAGGAGATCGATAACCTGCAAGGCGGCGGCGATGAAAGCCCGGCCAAGAAAGGCGTGATGCTGCTCGGTTCTTGCTATAGAGTGGACGTCGTCGACCAGGCGTTGATCAAGGAAAAAAGTAGGTTCAACAGGAAGGTCTTTGTCCACCCGCCGACCGTCGACGACCGCGTCGAGATATTGAGGATATATATAAACCGCCTGGCGGAGAATGTGGCAAGCGGGATCGATATCGGTGTGCTGGCCGAGAAGACCGAGGGTTTCGTCGGCTGGGATCTTGAGAACATGTGCAAGAGAGCCGCTCTTAACGCGGTAAAAGAAAGGACAAAGAAGATCGGCATGAAACACTTCCTGAAGGCGATCACGGAGATAGACCCGTGGCTGACACCCGGCATGATCAAGAAATACTACGATTTGAGAGAGCTTGACTGTTCGCACTATTATACATTCTAAAAGGAGATATAATATGTAGCCGCCGACCCGACGAAGTCGTTGCGAGCCTCCGAAGGGGGCGAAGCAATCTAAAGTCGGCTAGCTGGGAAGCGTACAAGGAGATACAGTGTGTGAAAGAGCAGGGGAACTCAAATGCCCCTTTTTAGGTAAAGATGACAAAGACCGGTACTTCTGCGAACTGCCGGACAACAAAGACAAGCTTTCGCGCGATTACCTGCATCAGTATTGCCTGATGCCGCATTGCCGCAAATGCCGGCACTACCAGGCATTCGAAGCAACCAACTTCCCTCTTTTCAATCCGAAGAATAGGAAATAGGGAAATAGGGAAATAGAAGGTTAGATCTCCTTGACGAAGAGGAATGTGGCGGCAGTCGTCAGGATTATACACAGGCCGATGGTCAGGCCCAGGTCCAGCATCAGCGGGAAGTCGTAGAGGCCGATCGTGACCAGGCGTAGAAGGTCCACAGCATAGGTCAGCGGGTTGGCCATGATTATGGCTTTTAACCAGTCCGGCAGCCACGGCAGCGGGAAGATGGCGGTGCTTAAAAAGAACATCGGCATCAGGATGACGTTGACGATGACTCCGAATCCCTGGAAAGTGACGATCCTCGAAGCTATTATGATCCCGATCCCCGTCAGGGTAACCGATATCAATAGCATCAAGAGAAGAGTCAGCAGGACCTGCGTGACCGTCAAACTCACCCCGACGACCGGAGCCAGCGCCAGGACCACCGTCCCTTGAAGCGTCGCCCAGGTAGCGCCGCTTAACGTCTTGCCGATCGTTATAGATGTCCTGGGTATAGGCGCGATCAACAATTCTCTTAAGAAACCGAATTCCCTTTCCCAGACGATGCTGATCGCGGATTGGACGGCGGCAAATAGGATGGTCATCCCGATGATCCCCGGAAAGATATACTGGCTGAACGTTACACCACCGACGCTGCGGAAACCGGCTCTAAGCCCCAACCCCAGGACTACCAGCCACAGCACGGACCGGACAAGTGCGCCGATCAGGTTGCCGCGGTCGCGCCAGTTTATCTTAAGGTCGCGGAGCCAGATTATATAGATCGCTTCCAGGTCCATCATCGCCCGCCTTTCACCCGGGACGCGATGCTGCTCATCGAGTGTTTCGGCGGTACATCTTCGTCGCGTATCTCACGCCCGGTGAGCTTGAGGAAAACATCGTCCAAGGTCGGACGGCGGACACCGATCGACGTCAGATATGGTTTGAAGTCCTCGACTACCCGGATCAGGAACTCCTCGGCGTTCTCCTTTTCGAACGCCAGCTCACCTTTAACATCCTTGACTGTCACGTCGTATTTGGTCTCGAGTAGGTTTTTCATTTTTTCGTCATCGGTCGTCGAAAGATGTATAACATCGGCTCCCACCCGGCTTTTCAACGCGTTCGGCGTGTCGATCACGATCAACTTCCCATGGTCGATGATGCCTACGCGGTCGCACGGCTCCGCCTCGTCAAGATAATGAGTCGTTAAGAATATGGTCATATTGGTCTCGCTTCGCAGGCGGGCGAGATAGTCCCAGATACGGCGACGGGTCTGCGGGTCCAGGCCGATCGTCGGCTCATCCAGGAACAGGACCCTGGGCGAGTGCAACAGGCCGCGGGCGACCTCGAGCCGTCGTTTCATACCGCCCGAGAAGGTGCTGATGACATCGTTCTTATGATTCGAGAGTTCGACCAGATCGAATACGTGATCGATCCGTTGCTTGCGTTCCCTCGCTGGCACATGATAGACGACGCTGTGGAACTCAAGGTTTTCCCATGCGGTAAGGCGGTCGTCGAGAGTCGTGTCTTGAAAGACCAATCCGATATTCTCTCTCACCTTTGAGGACTGAGAAGCGACATCATAACCGGCGACGTTAGCCGTACCGGCGGTCGGACGGATAAGGGTGCACAACATGTTGATGGTGGTAGTCTTCCCGGCGCCGTTAGGCCCGACAAAGCCGAAGAACTCACCTTCTTTAACGTCGAACGAGATCTCGTCGACCGCGTTCAAACCGGAAAACTTCTTGGTCAACTTGTCGACCGATATGATACTCTTCACCAATCAGCGCCTCACTTTGCTGCCCTTCAGTAAAGTCAGGACTATTGTAGCATTAATCACATAAGCGGTATTCACCTGCGGATATGCTCCACTTTGGTTGACTTGATGTAATAAACCTGATATCATTTGCTTTAATTGAAACAATGGTTGCAAGTTCTCCGACCTTTGTCATCCCAAGAGGAGGGCAAGGGCGATGGGTTAAAAGCCCAAAGGGTATAGGGAGCGATCTCTATGCCTCCCGTGTTTGGAAAGGAGAGCGGCATGCTTTTAAAAGATCTGCATGTTTCCTTTTTAAGACACGGGAGCATGCTTTTTTTATTGTCAGGCGGACTTAACCGGGAGGTATGATGATGGCGGATGTCTCGAGTGTGACCGAAGAGGTCAAAAGCGCGGTCAAGGATGTGGCTGATGGCGGGTTCATTACTTGTCCGAAAGCCAGGAAATTAGCCAAAGACCTTGGCGTCGCGCCGAAGATCATCGGCAAGGCTTGCGATGAGCTGGATATCAAGATAAAAGACTGCGAGCTCGGCTGTTTTTAGTTAAGGGGTAGCAATGAATGTGATCTGGCAGGGATTGGTCGAAGCCGTCAAGCTTATAATCCGGCTTGATCCGGAAGTGCTCACAGTCCTTTTTCTGACACTGCGCGTGACTGGAACAGCTACATTGATCGCCCTGGTCCTGGGGTTGCCGATAGGCACATACCTCGCATTAAATGAGTTTCCAGGGCGCCAGCCCATAATAGCGCTTATAAACACGGGTATGGGATTGCCGCCCGTAGTCGTCGGATTGTTCGTGTTCCTCTTCCTGGCGAGATCGGGTCCTTTTGGATCCTTCGAGGTCCTTTACACGCCGACGGCGATGATCATCGCCGAGATCATTATAGCGACACCGATGGTCATGGGCGTTACGGTCGCGGCCATCCAGGCTCTGGACCCGCGACTCCAATTACAGATCATGTCACTCGGAGCAAATCGCTGGCAGTTCTTCTGGACGCTCGTCAAAGAGGCGCGCCTGTCCTTACTGGCTGCGGTCGCCGCCGGGTTTGGGGCGATCATCTCCGAAGTGGGCGCGGTCATGATGGTCGGCGGCAATATCAAGGGAGAGACTCGCGTGTTGACGACCGCCATCGTTCTGGCGACAAGACAGGGCCAGGTCAGCCTGGCGATTGCTTTAAGCATCATCTTGCTCGGCTTGACGTTCTTTGTAAACATATTTATCACGAAAGCCCAACAGGGAAAAAGATAAGATGACAGATACGCTGCTCGAACTCGAAAAAGTAGTCCATTCATACGCTGGGCGGCAAGTCCTCGAAGTAGAACGCCTGGAGGTCAAGGAGGGGGAGATGCTTGTCGTTCTCGGACAGACCGGCACTGGTAAGAGCACGCTCCTTAGGGTGTTGAATCTTCTTGAACAGCCCGAACAGGGAGTCATACGGTGGAGAGGGCAGGAACTTCCGGCGAATCATGCCCGGCTGGAGATACGCCGCCGGATCGCCATGGCTTTTCAAGACCCGCTTCTTTTCAGGGCGAGCGTTTTTGACAACGTCGCGTATGGCTTGCGCTTAAGGCATCGGCCGAAGACGGAGATCGAAGAAAAAGTCGGTAAGATCCTGGGTTTGTTCAAGATCGGTCATCTGGCGACAAGAAACCCTAACCAGACGTCGGGCGGGGAGGCGCAGAGAGTCGCTCTGGCGAGAGCATTGGTGATAGAACCGGACCTTCTTCTTCTTGACGAGCCGCTGGCGTCGCTGGACCCGGTCATCAAAGAGGAGCTGGCGAAGGATCTGATCGAGGTCCTGCACTCGCTGAATGTCAGTTGCGTATACGTGACTCACAGCAGGGAAGAGGCTTTCATGGTGGCGGACAGGGTGGCCATCATCGAGCAGGGTAAGATAGCTCAGATAGGCGACCTGGAGGACGTTTTCTATAGACCCGCCAGCGTATCAGTCGCCGGTTTTGTAGGCGTGGATACGATCATTAAAGGGGAGGTCACAGAGCAAGAAAAAGGCCTTGCCGTCATCCGGATAGACCACGGGCAGATAGAAGCGATAACGGAATATCGACCGGGTGATAAGGTATTCGTCTGTATCAGGCCGGAAGATATAGTAGTAGAATCCTTTGACTCGGAGGTTCATGCCGGACACAAAGCTAGCGCCAGAAATCACCTGAAGGGAAAGGTCACGGGTATACGTACGCTGGGCGCTATTGCGAAGGTCAATATCGACTGCGGTGCGCCTCTGGTGGCCACGATCACCAAGCGTTCGCTGGATGACCTTGGGATAAAAAAAGATGACGAGGTCATTGCTAGTTTCAAGGCAACGTCTGTGCATGTCATAAAGAGTGAGGTGATACCCCCACCTAAATCCTCCCCCCTGCCTGCCGGCAGGCAGGCTTAAAGGGGGAGGAATAAAAGGAGGGGGTAAAAAAGTAAGGAGTGAAGACGTTTTATGATCACGACTGATCAGGCACTTGAGATCATACTTAAGAAGGCGAAAAGGCTGGAACCGGTGAGTGTTCCTTTGATAGAGTCGTTAGGCAAAGTCCTGGCGGAGGATATCGTATCCGGTGACGACATACCGCCGTTCGCCAATTCCGCGATGGACGGATACGCGGTAGTGGCGTCAGATACTAAAGACGCGTCGGAAGACACTCCGGTCGAGCTTGAGGTGCTGGAAGACCAGCCGGCCGGGACTGTGGCGACGCAAGCAGTTAGAAAAGGAACAGCGATCCGGATCATGACCGGCGCTCCTCTGCCGGACGGCGCGGACGCCGTTGTACAGGTGGAGAACACCATCTCCGGCAAGGACCAGCGTGTACGGCACGGTTTTGTTAAGATCCTGAAACCCGTCAGAGCAACCAATAATGTCAGAGAGGCCGGCGAGGATGTGAAGCGCGGCGAGATCGTCCTCACGGTGGGCACCCTTTTGGGACCGGCGGCGCTGGGGCTTCTCGCGTCTCTGGGTCATCCTCATGTCAAAGTATTCAGACCGGCGCGAATAGCGATCATAACGACCGGAGATGAACTTCTTGAGATAGACCAGCCTTTGCAGCCGGGTAAGATACGCAACTCGAATGCGTATTCCCTGTATGCCCAGGTCGAACAGACAGGAGCGGTACCGGTCAAGGCGGGTATAAGCGTCGATACAAAGGAAGCGCTGGCACGAATCCTTAAAACCGCTTTAGGTGATGCCGACATCATAATGACAACGGGCGGTGTTTCTGTGGGAGACTATGACCTGGTCAAAGATGTCTTGGACTTGCTGGGTGCGAAACTCGAGTTTTGGAGGGTCGCGCAGAAACCGGGTAAGCCGTTCGGGTTCTGGACATATGAGGGCAAGTCGATATTCGGCCTGCCGGGAAACCCGGTAGCGACGATGGTCTGTTTTGAAGAGTACGTCCGCCCGGCAGCAAGAAAGATGATGGGGTATGACCTGCTGTTCCGGCCGGAAGTCGAGGCGACGACCACGAACGACATCAAAAAGAAACCGGGGCGCATCCATTTCATACGTGTGATCGTCGAAAAAAATGACAACGTTTATACGGTATCTTCAACGGGACCGCAAGGCTCGGGCATCTTGAAAAGCATGGTGCTGGCGAACGGCCTGGCATTGATCCCGGCGGACATTGAATTTGTCCAAGCGGGTGGAAAGGTAAAGGCTCATCTCATCGACCAACCGGAGGACCATTGAGGAAGGCAAGAGGCAAGAGGCAAGAAGCAAGAGGGAAAAAAGTGCTTAGAGATGCTTGTGGGAGAAGGATAGATTATTTGCGGATATCGGTCATCGACCGGTGCAACCTACGGTGTGTTTATTGTACGCCGGAACAGGGCGTCGACCTTCTTCCCCGCGATCGCATCCTTGCTTACGAAGAGATGCTGGCGTTCTCGAAAGTCGCCGTCATAAACGGGATTGACAAGATCCGGTTGACCGGCGGTGAGCCGCTTATCAGGAGGGATATAATCGGCTTCGTGGAGAGGATGGCCAAGATACCCGGCCTTAAGGACCTGTCTATGACCACGAACGCTATACTTCTAGAGGAACTTGCTCTACCGCTTTATGATGCCGGGTTGCACCGCCTGAACATCGGCATCGACACGCTCGACCCCGGGAAGTTCAAGGAGATAACAAGAGGCGGCGATGTCAACCAGGCGATCAAGGGGATCGAGAAAGCGTTGGAAATCGGTTTTTCACCCGTCAAGATAAACGTCGTCATCATGAAAGGCGTCAGCGAAGACATAACCCCGTTTGTCAAGTTCATCAAGGACTATCCGATACACGTAAGGTTCATCGAGTATATGCCTGTAAGCAACGGGTTAAAGTCCAAGTTCTTTGTGCCCATATCCAAGGTGCGAGACCAACTGAAGAACGTTGAAGGTGTGCATAAAGCTCCGGCGCCGGTCGGGTTCGGACCGGCCAGGGAGTATTATAAGGTCGGTGATTCGGCCGGCACGATAGGTTTTATCCCCGCCATGAGCGAGCATTTTTGCGAGGAATGCAGCCGGCTGCGTTTGACGGCCGATGGGAAGCTCAGACTTTGTCTTTTCTCAGATACAGAGGTCGACATCCTCGGCGGATTAAGGCCCAAAGTGGATGACAAAAAGTTGACCGCGCTGCTCAAAGAGGCTGTGAAACTCAAGCCGGCGGAGTATAGTATTGTAAAGCGTGACGGTAAAGGCCGCACGATGAGCCAGATAGGCGGCTAAAAAAGAGCTGAAGGATGAAGGATGAAGGCTGAAGGAGCGACGTGGATAAGAAAAAGCTGAGTCATGTGGATGACAAGGGGCGGGCGAAGATGGTGGATGTGAGCGGCAAAGAGATCACCGTCCGCGAAGCGACCGCCAGGGGTGAAGTCAGGATGACCGCCGGCACCTTGAAGCTCATCCAGGAGAAAGGCATCCCCAAAGGCGATGTCCTTCCGGTCGCCCAGCTCGCCGGCATCATGGCGGCCAAGAAGACGCACGAACTCATACCGATGTGTCATCCCCTTGCTCTGACCGGCGTCGACGTCGACTTCGAGATACGCGAGGATGAGCCGGTGATCGATGTGATATCCCATGTCAAAACGCGGGACCGGACGGGTGTCGAGATGGAGGCCCTGACGGCCGTCTCGGTGGCGGCATTGACAATATACGATATGTGCAAAGCCGTAGAGAGAGGCATAAAGATAACAAACATAAGACTAGTAAGCAAAAGTGGTGGAAAAAGCGGTGAATATATTAGTGAGTAGTGATACCCCCACCTAAATCCTCCCCCCTGCCTGCCGGCAGGCAGGCTTAAAGGGGGAGGAATAAAAGGAGGGGGTGGCTAAATAAGGAGTGAAGAGTGAAGGAACCAGAAGTTCTTGCTGTAAATGTAAGTGATAAGAAGGGGACGAAGAAGAAGACGGTCGAGAAATGCGTAGTCCTGAAAGAACACGGTATCGAGGGAGACGCCCACGCCGGTAAATGGCACAGGCAGGTAAGCCTGCTGGCCGTCGAGAGCATCGATAAGATGCAGGCGAAACTTACGAACATAACGCTGGAATACGGCGATTTCGCGGAGAATATAACCACGCGGGGCATCGACCTTAAGAACCTTCCCATCGGCACAAGATTGAAGGTCGGCGACGACGTGCTCCTGGAAGTCACGCAGATCGGCAAGGAATGCCATCTCGCGTGTGACATCAGGAAGCAGGTCGGTGACTGCATCATGCCGAGAGAAGGCATCTTCGCCAAAGTGCTGGAAGAAGGCGAAATAAAGGCCGGAAACAAAATACAAATAAGTTAGTACCCCCACCTAAATCCTCCCCCTTAAAGGGGGAGGAATAAAAGGAGGGGGTGGCCAGAATAGGAGCGAAAAATGCGCGTTGCGGTACTGACGATCAGCGACAAGGGGTCGCGCGGTGAGCGGGTCGACGAGAGCGGTCCTTACATAAAGGATAAGATGCTCGAGAAAGGCGCTAAGATCGTCGCCTTTGAGATCGTCCCCGATGAACTGGAGCAAATAATAGACAAGCTTATACACTATGCCGATGATGTCGGAGCGGATGTCGTGCTTACAACCGGAGGCACTGGCCTTTCACCCAGAGACGTGACACCGGAAGCGACACTGGCCGTCATAGACCGGAAAGCGTCCGGTTTTACGGAAGCCATCCGCGTTGAAAGTCTTAAAGCAACGCCTAATGCCATGCTGTCCAGGGCTGAAAGCGGCCTGCGCGGCTCGACGATCATCATAAACCTTTCGGGCAGCCTGAAAGCGGTCCGGGAACAACTGGATGTCCTTATCCCTGTCCTTCCGCATGCGCTCGAGATGCTGCAGGGAAAGGAGCACTAATAAGAGAGATGACAAACAAGCGGATCATCCTCGGAGCGCTCATCGCCGCCTGCTTTGTCGCGGCTCTGACAATTGCCGTGTTCGCGCCTGCGGAGCAGACTCTAGGCAACGCGGCCAAGGTAGTCTACGTCCATGCCGGTCTCATCTTCGTAAGTATGTGTCTGGTCACGGTCGTCGGGATAATGGGGCTTCTCTACCTGATCACCGGCCGCGACATCTTTTATAAATGGGCCAAACCGGCAAAACGGGTTACGCTTATCTTCTGGGGCATCTATCTGATCTCGGGGATCGCCGCCATGTGGCTTGCCTGGGGCGGAATGATATGGCAAGAACCCCGGATGCTGCTCGGTTTCTCGATATTCATCCTCTTGATCGCCATATATATCCTGGCGACGACGGTACACGCGCCGAAACTGGTCTCATTGTTCAATGTCATCATGGGGGCGTCCGTCTGGCTCCTTCTGTCGCAAGTCCCGGCGATCTTGCATCCCACCACCAGGCCGATCAACAACAGCTCTTCGTTATGGATCAAACTGTCCACCCTCGCGATCCTGGTCCTTTTCGCGGTCGCCGCGGCGCTTTCCGTAGTATTATCCAAAGATTTTGAACAAAAAACCTAAGACAAATCCTCCAATATGCCGAAAATTGTTACAAAGCGTTGGAACACGAAGAGGCGGGGGATGATGCGTTATGGACGAAAACAAGGAGCTTAAGGAATTGAGGAAGAAACCTGTAAGAAGAACCACAAAACACCTGTTCGTGCCCATTATGGGCTTACTCTTTTTGGCTGTGCTCGTAGTCGGCGTGCCTTTCTACTGGACGTCACAGCCGGGCTTCTGCGGCAGCTGTCATATAATGAAGCCGTATTACAGCACGTGGCACACATCCACCCACGCCAAGCTAGGGTGCTTAAACTGTCATGAAGAGTCCGGCACGATGGGGCTGGTAAAAAGCCGGATCAACATAACCAAGAATATCCTCGTCAACTTTACGAAAAGACCTGACAAGGTGACTGTAAGTACAAAGATCGACAACACAAAGTGCTACGAATGCCATAACTCGAAAAGGAAAGTCACGCCGGCCGGCGATCTCAAGCTTCCTCCGAGGCACCACCTGGTGAAAGACAACAAGCTACAGTGTGTCCAGTGTCACCGGAAGCTGGTCCATAACGAGAAGCCGACGGGCAAGAACAAACCGCGCGAGGCCGTATGTGTCAAGTGCCATCAGGAGCAGAAGATATCGACCGAGTGCAGGACGTGCCATTACGAGAAATAACTACACCATGTAGTATTGTTATTTGACTGTTATTCTGATAATATTTAAAGTAGGTGCTGGTGTTTGGATATCTGGCATCTACTTTTTTGTTAACCGGGAGTGTGCATATATAAATGGAAGCGCGTAGTAGAAATAGACTGATCATAGTCACAGGGATCGTTCTGGTACTTTTGGCGGTACTTTTATGGCGCTCGTCCACCGGCTCTTTGTCTTACTTCAAGACGGTCACGGAACTGAAAGCCGAAAAAGGGTTGATCGGGAAGACGGTCAAGGTCGGCGGCGAGGTCGTCAAGGGATCGGTCAAGAGGAGAGAAGACGGCGTCGACTTCACTATCAGCGACAAGAAGAGTACTATAAAGATCAGTTATGACGGCACGATACCGTCGACTTTCGGTGAGGGCATCCAGGTCATCGCGGATGGTAAGTATGACAAGGAAGATCTGGTCAAGGCCGACTCACTGGTGACTAAATGTCCGTCTAAATACAAAAGCGAAAAGATCGAAACCAAATAAGGAGAAGAGCTTTTGGTATACCTCGGCAATGTCGTTCTCATCGCCGCCGTGCTGGCCGCGATCGGCGTACTCGCCTTCTTTGTGATCCGCTTAAAAAGCGACTATTATAAGCCCGATGATCTGAAAGCTCCGTATCAGTCCCTGTATGTCCTGTTCGGGCTGATCTCGCTGGCCACCCTGGTTCTTCTCTACGGATTCATAACCAACGATTATAACTTCGATTATGTAGTAAAGAACTCCAGTTCGGATATGATCATCTGGTACCGTATGAGCGCCTTATGGGCCGGGCACGAGGGCTCTTTCCTTTTCTGGATCTGGTTGCTGTCCGGATTCACAGCCATCCTCGCGTTCACAAGAAGCAAGACCTGCGACAAACTGACATCTTACGCGCTCGGCATCCTTTCAGGGATCCAGCTGTTCTTCCTGGCGTTTCTGATGATCGCGACCAATCCGTTCGTCGTGAACCCGACCAACTTCGGCATCGGAGAGGGTATAAACCCGCTGCTTCTTCACTGGGCGATGATCATCCACCCGCCTACCCTTTTCATCGGGTACGCGGGTATGACGATACCTTTTGCTTATGCTATCGCCGCTTTGATGAACCGGGACACTTCGGCAGAATGGGTCGATCGGGCATATAAATGGACTCTTTTTGCCTGGTTGTTCCTAAGTATCGGTATCTTGCTGGGTTCCGTATGGGCGTATGTCGTCCTCGGTTGGGGCGGTTACTGGGGATGGGATCCGGTGGAGAACGCGTCGCTCCTGCCGTGGCTCGGAGGAGTCGCTTTACTTCACTCATTCCATATATACAGACAGAGAAAAAGCTTCAAGCACTGGGCGCTCTCGATGAGCGTCTTTTCATTCCTTATGGTCATAATCGCCGCGTTCATAACCCGCGGAGGCATAATCCAGTCGGTCCACGCGTTCGAACGGAACACGACGGTCGTCGGGTTCTTCGTGACCGTGATCATCGCCATCATAGCGAGCAGTATCTATCTGATCTCCACGAGATGGCAGATATATGCAAGTGAACACGAGTTCACGTCCCTGTTCTCGCGGGATATCATGTACCACTTCAACAACATATTCATGGTGTTCGGCGCCACGATCATACTGATCGGCGCGTTTCTGCCACTGTTCGCCGGCGGCATGAGCATCGGCCCGGCCGTGTATAACCGGATAGCCCAGCCTCTCGGCATCATCCTTCTTTTCATAATATCGATATGCGCGCTGATCCCGTTCGGGAAGACGGATATGACGGAGTTCGCCAAGCGCATGGCTGCGCCGGTGGGCGCGGTCGTACTGGCGGCCTTCCCTCTGTTTCTATACTGGCAAAGCTTGAATAAGCTGATAACCGATGTAAATCCGAAAGCGAGCCCGCCGGGAGCCGGTTGGCTGGGGTATGTCGGCCTTCTGGTCGCGGCTTTCGGAGTGGTGGCCGTCATCGAGGCCATCATCCTTAAGATAGCGACCAGGATGAAGGCGTCGGAACAGGGATTGCTTTCCGCTATCGTCGGGTATTTCAGGACGCAGGGCGGTGCGGCCGGCGGTTTTATCGCGCACTTCGGCATGGCCGTCATAGTCGCCGGTCTGGTCGGTTCGACGTTATACACGGCATCGGTCAAGAAGACCATCCCCGATAAGACCGGGGCGACCATCACCGTGGCCGATTTCCAGCTGAGGTACAAGGGCTCGAAATCCGAGACCTCCGCGACGCAGGAGAAATTCCGGACCTCTTTCGATGTCCTCGAGAAATCTTCGGGCAAAGTCATCGGGCAGATCGCCCCGCGGATGGTCTTCCATAAGGATAAAGAGACTACGACCAGCGAGGTCGACATAGTCTATCAACCGCAGCGGGACATCTTTGTCGTGTTGAGAGCAATCGACGAAAAAGGCGCCATGAACTTCGAGATCAAAGTCAACCCGCTTATATCGTTTGTCTGGGCCGGCTCCATCATGCTGGTCCTGGGGACCATCATCGCTTACTGGCCCAGGCGAAAGAAAAGTCCTCAAAATGAACCAGGATAAGCTTGCGCTGGATGTCCGGTCCGTCAGTAAGATGTTCGGCCGCAGGCAGATACTCACAGACATATCATTCACCTTAAAGACAGGCGAATTCCTTTTGATAGTCGGCCCGAACGGCGCCGGAAAGACTACCCTATTAAAGATATTGGCCACGCTCCTTTCCCCCGGTTCCGGAGACGCTTTTGTGTCCGGTTTCTCGGTCAAGAAGAACCCGACAAAAGTGCGGGAAAGGATCGGCTTCATATCCCACAATCATCTCCTGTATCGAGACCTCACGACCTATGAGAACCTGAAGTTCTACGGTGAGATGTACGGGGTGAAGGACCTAGACGCCCGGATAGACGAACTTCTGAATATGGTCGAGTTGAATCACCGCAGATACGACACGGTGCGGAACTTCTCGCGGGGCATGTTCCAGCGGCTGGCCATCGCCCGGGCGCTTTTGCATAAGCCGGAGATCATGTTCCTGGATGAGCCGCATACAGGGCTGGATCCGCACGCCGTCGACATCCTCGACGGGATGATGCGGGATATGTCGAGCACGACCACGTTCGTGATGGTGACTCACCACATCGAAAGCACACTCTCGCTCGGCACTCAAGCACTGATACTCGACGAGGGTAAGATACAGTATTGTTCCGACACCGGCATCGATCTGGAAAGGTTCAGGTCGATCTACGGCAAGGTCTGCGGACGGGGGATCGAACATGACTGCGATTAGGCAAGGATGGGCGATCCTAAGAAAAGACCTGCTCCTCGAGATGCGGAGCAAAGAGGTCTTTACGTCCCAGTTCCTTTTTGTCGTAATGGCCATGGTCATCTTCTACTTCGCCTTCTCACCCAACATCAAGAACCTGACTACGGTCGGCGCCGGCATGCTGTGGGTCGCGATCACATTCACTTCGCTATTGGGGCTGAACCGCTCGTTCGTCCATGAGAAGGACGAGGAATGCCTGGACGGGCTGCTTCTTTGCCCGGTCGACCGGGCGACCATATTCGCGGCCAAGTTCATAGGCAACTTCTTCTTCTTAACGACTCTCGAAGTGATAGCCGTTCCGATCTTCGCGTTCTTCTTCCTGACCGGGACGTTCCTACCGAACCTCGGCTGGTTCTTGCTTATACTTTTGCTGGGCAATGTCGGCATTTGCGGCGTCGGTACGCTTCTCGCGACCATCTCGATGAACACCCGGGCAAGAGACCTGCTTTTACCAGTGCTTTTCTTACCCGTCATGGTACCTGTGATCATCCCGATGGTACTGGCGACCAACTATATTTTCACGCAGGGCGAGTCCATGTCTGAACTGTCTGTTTGGCTATATACGATGGCGATTTTTGATATAATGTACGTCGTGGCCGGGTATGTGCTGTATGACTTCGTGATAGGAGACTGATGAAAAAGGGTGTTGTGTGGGTACTGGGAGCGATCTCGGTTGTTGCGCTGGCGGTGTCGTTATACTGGATATTCGTCGTGCTGCCGATCGTGTCCAGGGAACAGACCGGTTTCAGCCAGAAGATATTCTATTTCCATATGCCGGCCGCCATCATCTCGTTCGTCGCCTTCATGGTGACCTTCATCGCTAGCATACTTTTCCTGGCCAAGAAGGATTTCAAATACGACATCCTGGCTTATAGTTCAGCGGAGATCGGCCTGGTCTTCGGTGTCGTCCTGATGATATTCGGAATCACCTGGGACAAACTGGCATGGGGCGTGTGGTGGACCTGGGACCCGCGCCTGGTCACATACCTGATCCTCCTGTTCCTTTTCGGCGCGTATTTCTTCTTGCGTTCGATGGTGTCCGAACGGATGAAGCAGGCCAGGTTCGCGGCGGTGTTCGGTATCATCGCGGCGCTCGACGTGCCCGTCTCGTTCTTCTCGACACGCTTGATAAAGAACGTGCTGCACCCGGTGATATTCTCACGCGAGGGTTTCGGGCTGGATATGAACATGACCATAGCGCTGCTGCTGGCGTTCGCCGGCATGACAGCTTTGTATGTATTGATGCTGATGCTCAAACTGAAGGTCGAGCACATGATGGAAGACGTACATGTCTTGAAAGACATGATCGAATCGAGGAGGGATTAGAGCGTGCCTGATATAGAGATGGCTCCGTATGTCTTGGCGGCTTATGTTCTGGGCTGGGCCGTCCTGGTCGGATACTGTGTCTACCTTGCGGCGAAGATGTCGAAGATCGGCAAGGAAGTAGATCACCTGAAAGAACTTCTTAAGAAGGAATAATAAAAGCTTAAGGCGGCTTGCTTGAACACATATATCACCATCGCCTTCTGGCTGGCCATACTGACGACGGCGGTCAGCGGGCTCCTGTATATCAGAAACTTCTTCACCGTCTCCGAAAGCGAGCGCATCAATGCCCTAGCGAGTGATTTCGCTGTCGCAAGTTTCGTCTTGATGTGCGTGTCGCTTATTCTACAGTGGTCGTATCTCGGAGTCAGCGAATTCGGCATCCCCTTTATAACACGGGCGGTCTATGTCATCTCGCTGTTGGGCGCTTATCTCCTGGTCGAGTCCCTGTATTCATCTCGGTCGGCGAAGGTGAAGGTCGTCGGGATGTTCGTCATGCCGTTCGCTCTTGTACTGGAGTTCTATGCCTGGGCAGGTTACCGCCTGGAACACGGGATCACCCCGGCGCTTCAAAGCGGATGGGTGGTGCTCCACGTGATATTCGCCATCATCTCGTATGGTGCTTTCACCATAGCTTTAGTCATGGCGGTACTGCATATAGTCGAGGAGAGACGCCTCAAGAACAAGTTATCGCTTGCGAAAACGTTTAAGAAGTTTCCGTCCCTGGAGACCCTGGACAGTCTGGCATATAAGTCTGTATCCGTTGGATTTCTATTTCTTACACTCGTCATAATCGCCGGGACCGTAAGGGCGCAGATGCTGCCCGCTTGGCAGAAGTTCTATCTTGACCCGAAGATCATATCCGCTGGCGTGACCTGGGTCCTGTTCGGCATCTATATGCTGGCCCGGCTGGCGCTGGGCTGGAGAGGGCGGCGGGCCAACATGCTGATAATCGCAGGCTACTCGCTGGCCATCTTTACATACCTGGTAAATTACATACTGCCTACTATCCATCAATACGGGCGAGGTTTTTAAAGGGTGGCTAGCTAGAATGCACATACTGGTCACCGGATTGAGTCATAAGACAGCCCCCATCGAGATACGCGAGAAGATGGCCTTCCCCATCGAATCCCAGGAGTCGGCGCTGGAAGAGCTTATAAAATCACGTTTTATAAGCGAAGGCGTCATCCTTTCGACATGCAACCGGACGGAAGTCTACACGGCGGTCACCGACCCGGATCGGGCCGCTGATGATGTAGTCGCCTTCTTGTGCGATTTCTGCGGCATAAAAAAAGTCGACTTGAACAGGCATCTTTATTCGTACGCGCGTGAGCGCTCCATCCATCACCTGTTTCGCGTAGTCTCATCGCTCGATTCGATGGTACTGGGCGAGGCGCAGATCTTAGGCCAGGTCAAAGAGGCCTATACGACAGCACTCGAGAGGGGAGCCACTAGCGTCATCTTAAACAAGTTATTCACAAACGCCCTGCGGGTCGGCAAAAGAGCGCGGACGGAGACGGCGATAGGCGAAAGCGCGGTGTCCGTCAGCAGCGTAGCTGTCGAGCTGGCCAAGAACGTCTTCGAGGATTTGAGAGGACGAGTGGTAATGATCGTCGGGGCGGGAGAGATGAGCGAGCTTACGGCACAGTCATTGAGGGACAGCGGCGTGACTTCGTTCCTGGTGGCCAACCGGACTTATGAAAAAGCCGTCGATTTCTCGCAGCGGTTCAAAGCGGAACCGGTCAGGTTCGAAGACCTCCATGCATACATGATAAGAGCGGATATAGTCATATCATCGACCGGCGCGCAAGAAGCGGTCATCACCAGGTCCGGCATGCACAAGATCATGCAGGAGCGGCGGCACTCGCCGATATTCCTGATCGACATAGCCGTCCCGCGGGACGTAGAACCGGACGCCGGCGATGTACAGAACGTCTTTCTATATAACATCGACGACCTTAAGGCCGTAGTGGATGCCAACTTAAGCGAAAGGCAGACCGAAGCTGAGAAGGTCGAGGTGCTGATCCTGGAAGAGATCGAGGATTTCACCGAATGGCTATCTTCTCTGGATGTCGTGCCGACTATCGCAGAGCTGAAAGAGATGGCCGAATCGATCAGGAACGAGGAAGTCGAGAAGGTGTTGAACAAGCTCGGCGACCTGTCGGATAAGGATAAGAACGAGATCGGCGCCATGGCGAAGGTCATCTTGTCGAAGATGCTCCACGAGCCGGTGATACGGCTGAAAGCCAAGGGCGAGGATAAAGACCAGTATCTTTATGTTGAGACGCTGCGCTACCTGTTCGGCCTGGAAAAAGGCAATCCAGATGACGATATGAAAAAAAGGAAGAGAAGATGAGGGTAAGCCTGACGATCGGAACGCGCGGCAGCCAGCTCGCTTTATGGCAGGCGGAACTTGTCCGCTCGAGGATGATCGAAACATATGGCTGCGAAGTGGTACTAAAGAAGATAAAAACGACGGGCGACAAGATACTCGACTCTCCCCTGGCGAAGATCGGGGACACAGGGCTTTTCGTGAAAGAGATCGAGGTCGCTCTGGCCAAAGGTGAAGTGGATCTGGCCGTGCATTCAATGAAAGACCTGCCTACCGAACTGCTGCCGGAGCTCACGATCGGAGCGTACCTGAAACGCGACAACCCGGCCGATGCCTTGATCTCTCGTGAAGGCCTTCTTTTGGTCGACCTCCCGGAAGGCGCGGTCATCGGGACAAGCAGTCTAAGGCGTAAAGCGCAGCTCATGGCATACCGCCCGGACTTCCGCTTCGTGGATATGAGGGGCAACGTCGATACCCGTTTGCGCAAGCTCGAGGAACAGAAGCTGGACGCGATCCTTCTTTCCGGCGCCGGGCTGACGCGCCTCGGCTGGGAAGATAAAATAACCGAAAGGCTGCCCGCGGAGGTCGTCGTTCCGGCAGTGGGACAGGGAGTCATAGCCGTTGAGATCAGGCGGGACGACGAAGAAATGATAGAACTGGCGGATCAGTTGAACGATGTAGAGACGGAATATTGCGTAGTCGCCGAACGCTCCTTCTCCCTGGCTATCGAGGGCGGATGTCAGATACCGATGGGGGCTCTGGCCATTCTGGATGGAGGAGTCTTAAGCTTAAGAGCGGTAGTGGCCAGTCTCGATGGAAAACGGGTCGTTAAGGACCGGATAGAAGGCGATCCGTCCGAAGGTGATGAACTTGGAAGAAAGCTGGCTTCAAGAATGCTTGCAGCAGGCGCGGATAAAATACTCGAGGAGATAAGATGCGAGACTACAGGAGAGTGATCTAGACTTGCCGGGCAAAGTGTACTTCGTCGGAGCGGGACCGGGAGACCATAACCTGATCACCAGCAAAGGACTTGATCTGGTGAGGAAGGCGGATGTGATAATAGCGGACCGGCTCGTCTCCAACAAGCTTCTGGCCGAAGCGCGTGAAGACGCGGAGATCCTTTTAAGCGAATCGGTCGAAGGCACCGACAAATACGATTTCGAGGGTACGGCCGTAAAGATCATCGGGCAAGCGAAGGAAAACAAGCTGGTGGTCCGCTTGAGAAATGGCGATCCCTTGATGTTCAGCCGCGGCGGCGAGGAAGCCGTCCGGCTGGCGGACGAAGGAATACCGTTCGAGATAGTGCCGGGAGTCACTGCGGCCGCCGCCGTCCCGTCCTACGCCGGCATACCGACGACACAAAAAGGGTATACGGACAGTGTGCGGATCATGTCCGGCCAGGGCGATCCCGAGCGCATCGCGCAATATGCCTGGGAAGACATCGCTCGCGGCAGCGACACACTTATTTTTCTAGCCGCACCCGAGAACTTGCCGGTCATCGTCGAACATCTTTTAAAAGGCGGAAAAGACCCTGAGACACCGGCGGCCCTCATCAAATGGGGCACGCTTCCCAAACAGCAGACGTTCACAGCTATGCTGGGCAATCTTATCCGGGAAGCGCCGCAGGAGATCATAGACTATCCTCTGATCCTTGTTGTCGGTAAAGTAGTCGAACTCCGCGAGAAGCTTAACTGGTTCGAAAAGAAACCGCTCTTCGGCAGGCAGATAATAATAACAAGGTCCAAGGACCAGTCGGCCGGCTTCACAAAACGGCTGGAGATGCTGGGCGCGGACGTCGTCGAGATCCCGACGATCAAGACTGTGCCTGTGGACGACTACAGCAGACTTGACGCGGCCATCCAGAACATGAGCCGTGATGAACAGAGAAAAGCCCACTACGACTGGATCATATTCACCAGCGCCAACGGTGTCGACTACTTTATGGACCGGCTTCACGAGCAAGGAAAAGACTTCCGTGTTCTGTCGGGCGCCCTTCTGGCGGCCGTAGGACCGGCAACCGCCCAGAGATTAAGAGACCTGGGCCTGATGGTCGATTTCATCCCCAAGGATTTTGTGGCGGAAGGCCTGATCGCTTACTTCCTGACGACCGACATGCACGGCAGACGTGTCCTCCTGCCGACCGCGAAAGTGACCAGAGACGTTCTTCAGTCGGAGCTACTGACGATGGGCGCTGAAGTGGAACAGGTGCCTTGCTATGAGACGATCCCGGATACATCCCGGCTGGAGATTCTCCGTAAGGTACTGGCAGATTCCCGGTTGGACGTCGTCACCTTCACAAGTTCATCTACAGTCAAGAACTTCATGAAGATGCTTGATGATAACGGCCTGAACGGCGCCATTTCTAATATCAAGATAGTCTGCATCGGTCCGGTAACAGCCAAAACGGCGCAAGAGCTGGGCCTCGAAGTCGACGCCGTCGCGGAGAAATCAACAATTCCCGGCCTGGTCGACGCCGTTACGCGAGCCCTCGGCTTATAGATGTTGCTGGTGGAGGTGGGGGGATTCGAACCCCCGACCTCTGCGATGCGAACGCAGCGCTCTCCCGCTGAGCTACACCCCCACAGATGATAATTCTAACATATGTATTCCCGTGTCGTTGCGAGGGAGCGAAGCGACCGAAGCAAACTACGCAAAAAGTGAGTGCTCCAACGCACAGCATGTTTATGTAGCCGCCGACCCGACGACTCTGTCGTCGTTGCGAGCCCCCGAAGGGGGTGAAGCAATCTCATGCTCCTCTAAGAATTACCTCTCGTTTGACGAGGGAGGATTAAGGCGGGGTGGCTTCCTGTTTGAGGTTCCAAAATGGAACCTCAATAAGTCAATGCGCTCCCTTTCTATTCGCGTAGACTATAGTCTATAGTGGAACCATGAAAAACACCTTGACTGTAGGCACATGAAACCTCTTGTCAGTATATTGCTCGTAGCCGGTTGCGGATTGTGGGTGTTTATCGGATGGCGTATAAATCCGGAAAAGACGCGGCTGGCCTTGAAGGAAGCGTTAAGGCAATTCATCCTCATCCTCCCGTTTCTTATCGCGGCGTTCATCCTCGTCGGGATCATCAAGGTCTTTCCTCCCAAGGAATATCTGCACTTTGACCTCAAGTCGGTTCGCGGCACCATCCTGGGATTGATCATTGCGGCGTTTGCCGGAAGCATCCTATCCGGACCGCCGGTTGCTGTGTACCCGCTGGCAAAGACGATCCTCGCGAACGGCGCCGGAGTGGCGGGTGTTGCTACATTCATTCTCGCCTGGACCGCGGTCGGTACTGTGACACTGCCTCTGGAGATCAAGCTTTTCGGCACGAAGTTTGCGCTGACCAGATGGCTTGTCATGCTCGTGATATCAGTTGTCATCGGGCTTCTGATGGGGCTGATATTATGAAGTTCAAACAGTTCGCCCGCGACAACTGGCCGATTGTATTGGTGCTCATCGCGTTGCTGGTCGTGATCTCCAGAAGGTTCGACAAGGTCGGAGAGACACTTTCCATCGGTTTCAAAGCCATGTGGGATATCACAGCCATCCTTCTCCCCATCTTTCTATTCATCGGGTTCTTCTCCGCCTGGATGGACGAGAAACGCCTTGTCAGGATGTTCGGCGGAAAGGTCACTATCAGAGAGTTTTTCTACGCGTCGGTTGTCGGCACGTCCTGGGTCGGACCGCTTGCCAGCTTGATGCCGCTTTTAAAGACCATGCTCGACAAAGGCGCAAGCACAGCGGTCGTCGCAACCATCCTGGCGACCTTTGCCATCAAAGTCCCCTTCATCCCGCTGGAGATCAAACTGCTCGGCTGGCAGTTCACCGCCCTACATAACGGCTTGATGCTAGCCGCCGCCCCCCTCGTCGGCCTCATCATGCAACGCGTGTCAGTAAGAAAGTGAGTGCCGCAACGCACATCAATATTTCAAAACACCTTATAAGCTTAAATGAGTGGATTGGTTCCTTCATTAAGTATCTCTAAGTATCGGCTATACGCATAGTACCTGTTGCGTGATTTACCGGTTATTTCCTTTAAGATACCTATCTTCTCAAGTTTAGAAATAAGTGTTGTGGCCGTCTGTTTTGTAACGTCGAGTTTATGGGCGACCTCACTCACATTTACTATCGGTGCTGTAAACAACCAGTCAAGAAGTATGATAGCGGAAGAACTGGAGATGCCGGAGTTCACTATTTTTTGTGTATCGGCTTTTTGGAGCGAGATTATTTGCTTCGCGGAGGATGCTGCCTGGTCTGACACTTCAAGAATACCTTTCAGGAAGAAATCGACCCACTCTTCATAAGCGTCTTTATCTCGCACCTTAGACAGTAGATCGTAGTATTCCTGGCGGTTACGTTTCAGGTAGTAACTTAAGTAAAGAAGGGGTCGGTTTAGAATATCCTGCCAGCATAGATAGAAAGTGATCAACAGTCTCCCTATACGTCCGTTACCGTCCAGGAATGGATGGATCGTCTCAAACTGATAATGTATTAGCGCGCATTTGACCAGTGGCGGCATCTTACTATCTGAATGGACGAACTTCTCAAAGTCACTCATCGCGTCGATAACATCTACCGGAGGTGGCGGAACGAATGTCGCGTCGGCAAGCAGAGCTCCGCTAGGCCCGATCCAATTCTGGCTTTTTCTGAATTGGCCGGGGTCTTTATCGCTGCCGCGGACACCTGCCATTAAGACACCATGTATCTCACGGATCAGTCTAAGAGAAAACGGCAGATCCTGAAGTCTTTCTAAACCATGGTTCATCGCTTTTACATAGTTTATTACCTCTGCAACGTCATCGACACCTTTTATCGGTTTAGTGAGAGCTTCAAACTCAAGTACATCTATAAGTGATGATTGTGTTCCTTCTATTTGTGAGCTTAGTACCGCTTCTTTTTTTACAAACATAGCGACAAAAAGATCTGCATTGGGAAGGATGTAGGAAATACCGTCTAGTCTTGCAAGAGCTCGATCGGCATTCGATAAAAGAACAAGCATATCCTGGTCCAGAGCGATTTGCGGTACCGGGGGTAAAGATTTTGGTATGAATGCCGAGTATCCGGCAGATTGCTGTACATAATAGCCACTTCGTTCGCCCAAGATGCCTCCTTCTATTCTAGTTAGTAAAGTAAAATTGATGATACTTGTATTTTGAGTCATATAATCAAGATGTCTTTATTATAGTACCCTTAAGCAAGTGCTTAGTCAAGATATCTTGACTAATATATATTGCAACTATTTAAGTACTAGCTTAATGTGGAACCATGAAAAGTATCTTTTTTTACATGGCTGGGGCTTTGACGATGATCTGGGGCATAGCGCACTTGTTCCCGACCAGGAATGTGGTCAGGGATTTCGGGGAAATCAGTCAGGATAACAAACACATAATCACCATGGAATGGATCATCGAAGGTGTCATACTGATCTTCTTGGGCGTGCTATTGATCCTGGTGACATCGATCAGTCCGATGGCTGCGGTTTCTACCGCTGTTTACTGGTCCGTCTTCGTTATGCTGAACGTTCTTTCAATAGTATCGATATTTACCGGTTTCAAAGTGAACTTCCTTCCGTTCAAACTCTGTCCGGTCATATTCACGATCTCCGCAGCACTGATCCTCATCGGCATCATAATTAAATGATCTTGTAGCAGCCGACCTTCAGGTCGGTCACATCTTGCCTCATATCTGCTAAGGAGTTGTATCTTCTATAATTACCGGTTGTGGAGGCGGGCTGGAAGGCATGGGCGGGTAGCGAGTTCTGGACGGGACTGTACCCGAGTAACCGCTGTTAGAACTAGAAGTACTCGATGACCCACTGCTAGAACTGGTGATTACTAATGATTCGGTTGTGAAACTATTTACGCCGTCTGTCCAGCTGCCATCATCTGCCAAAGCTGTCCAGGTTATAGTGTAATCAGTTCCATAGCTAAGTTGCCCGAATGTGAAAGTGACTTGCTTTTTATCCGGACTCCACTGCGGTGCGCCAAGCGGAACCGGACTCATCATGATCATGTCTTTGAGTGGCTTATCAGAGGTATAAGTGATCTTGCCGACATCTATGCTAATCCCTTGAGAGCCATTCGGGATATCGGTCGTTATTTGGGGTGAAGTAGGTGTCCTGAACTCCACAATGAATGGTTTTTTCTCCAGCAAAGAATCGGGACATTCTCCAAGAAGTCCGCTATAGTCTTCTAGTTTAACCCTCATCGTCCGGCCTTGTGGCCAGTAGTTAAGGCGAGAAATATAGATAGTCCTTTTGTTTACTGACAAGCTGTATTTAAACGGTATTTCTATTTCCGCGTTCTTCTCATCGACGTAGCATGCTTTTAGGATCAGTTTATCCGGATCGAGGCAACAAGAGGTTTCGATCTCGACAGTAGTTGTGGCTTTTACGACCTTATTTTTTTCCGGCTGGAATTTAACAACATACGCTAGCGCTGGTAGCGAGGTAGCTTGATTGTTGTTCAGCGCAATAAAAGTAATTATTACTGCCGGTAGTGCAATCACTAAAGCTACCGGCCAGATCAATTTCGGATTATTAAACATTCAACCACCATCCGCTCATTATTTGTTATATCTTATGAAAACCACAAATATATGTCAACGCTCTATCGTAGAATCAGGATTAATCCAGGTTAGCGAGTGTGGAATGTTCCCCGAATTGCAGTTTGCGAATCGCCAATTATTTTCTAATTGCCGACCTTCAGGTCGGCTGATCTCTGTATGTAAAAAGACCAAATAAGTATTTTTTAAGTCATGAAATATGAGTTTGACCTATTTCAACTTAAACCTAAAACTTGAAATAAGAAACCGAAGTACTTACTACCGCTATATTCAAGACATCTTGAATACAAATGTGATTAGGCTTCCTTATTCAAGACATCTTGAATAAGCCACCTGCTCCACTCTACTGCGCTCTATGCTAGACTTTTCCCATGAAGAGCAATCTCGCACGTATGATTAAACTCAAGACATCGCCAGTCGTTGTTCTTTGGACCGATGAGAAACCGGCTGACGCGATCCAGTGCAAGGAAGGGAAATGGGCTTGCGTCATATCGTTCCTCGTCCAAGCCGCCAAGGGAAAAACGGTCGTATTCGATGAGAGGACGGTCACCTGCCGAGGAGGCAAGACTGGCTTAGGATTCGGCCGCTACGAGCCCGGCTCGATAGAATATTTCCTCTCAACAGGGGAAAAGGGCGAGGAAGGCGAGCGCTACTGGAAAACTCCTGAACTCGCTAGGTCCTTCATCGAAAGCCTGCCCGAATTGAAAGTGCCCACAAAATACGTCGTCTTGAAACCTCTCGAGCAGCTTGAAGAAGGCGAGACACCCAAAGCGGTCGTTTTCCTTGTAAACCCGGACCAGCTATCGGCTCTCATCACGCTATCCAACTACGACCGGCCTACAGGCGACAATGTGGTCCACTACGCCGGCGCCGGCTGCCACAGCACGGTCCTGTTCCCGATCCTCGAAGCAGATTCCAATCAACCAAAAGCAATAATCGGCCTGACCGATATCTCCGCCCGCAAAGTCATCGACAAAGACATCCTCTCCTTCAGCGTCCCCTACAAACGCTTCCTCGAACTGGAATCAAACGCAGAAGACAGCTTCCTGAGGACAGATGAATGGAAAAGCATAGCTAGGCGGTCTTCCTCCCCCTTGAAGGGGGAGGAATAAAGGTGGGGGTGGGTTTTCTTTCCGTTTCCTAACTCTTGTCTTTTATCTTAGAGAGGAACCTGTCAAATATTTTCTCAGACATCTGAAACCAGCTTCCGACTAATATCAGGTAGAAACCGGCGAAGCCGACGAATGGCGCAAGACGGAACTGAACAGAAGAAACGTTGGTCAAATAGGCGATGGTAAGAAGTATTGCCGGCCCGACGATGACGCCGAACTGGTCAGCCCTTTCAGCCCACTTAGGATCTTTGACTGTGATCTTCGCTCTTCCTTTTCTGATCAATGATATGAACGGCAGAGCGGTCAGAAAGCCGCCTACAGTTATCGCGTAGAAGATCCACCAATTTTCGAATGGGAAGGGCCTGGGTTCGCTCATTCCCAGATGAACAAGCTCGGCGCCGTAGACGCCGATTATCAAGGCCTCCAGGAACTCCAAAGTAAACTGGGCCGAGCGCGAGCCCTCTTGGACCAGCAAGCTTGAATACTGTTGAACATTCTGACTCACGTGCATGCCAAGCATATCAAGACGCTCGACTTTATGAAGAAGGTTCCGGTAGAGGCTTTCCAGATGGAACACGTGATTGGTCTTCTCGATCAAATCGAAGAAGAGAGAACTGCCGCCCTTTCTGCTTAGCGGATCCTCGATAGTCTCCGCGAGAGCTATTTTACGATGGTCGATCCCCCTGGTGACATCGGCAAGTCCCTCGATCACTTCGGAAAACTCTTCTTCTAAGCTCTTCTCCTTGAGAACCTCAAGCGCGGCTGAGATGCTCCTTATATCATGGGTCACTAAATGGTCTGAAGTGGCATACGCGTACCAGAGGATCCGCTGCCACTGAATGGTGTCACTCAGTTCATCCAGATACTTATACACATTGGCCATCTCTGGTACGAGCCGCACCTCATTTGCGTTACCGGGTGCGTAGTATACACATAGCGCGCTTCTTATGTGGACGGCCATATGGACGAGATCGGAATAAAAAACATTCTCGAGAGACCTGATAGCGGGCTCCCAGTCCGATCTGATTACTACCCATTTTGATTTCATGAGGACTCTGACAAGATCTTTCTTGTATCTCGCAAACGTGTTACTGAAGTGCTCAACGACTTGGTCTGGTGTTGAGGCCGAGTTCTTGAAGGGACTCGGAGCGCTTAATAATGTTGATACATAGGGGTGCTCCTCAATGCTTGGAGATAAGGATGGAAAGGTCAGGTTTGGTATTGTGCTCATCAGTTGTTCTTTAAGGATGATCTCGCTGCGCTCCGGGCGTTTCCTTCGCTCGGGCCGGTTGACAAACCGGACTATGTCTTCATCCTGCAGCAATGCTTGACTTAGTTCCGCCAAAAAGACGTCCCGGGTGATGTGCTGGAAATACTCAAACATGGAAGACGCTGAATCCCTCGATTCTTTCCAGAGAAGGCGCGGCATATGTTCGCGAGAGAAGCCACGATCAAGGTTCTCGATGTCTACGATGTCGTCGACCGTTAGCTCTCCATTTATTAGTGTTACCTGGTCAACAGCGGTACGTAGACGGTTCCGGATGAGATCTTTTGTTTCAAGAGATGCGGGGTATTTCTCAAGCAAGGTATCGATGCCAACCATCGATCGCTTCTTTACCGCATCCAAAATCGCCTCTCGTAGCTCTTGGGCTAGTTTTGTTGTCTTATCGGCAGGAGACGGGATTGCCGCGCTCTTGAGTTCCATGGTTGTGAATATGATCTCGTCGACGAGCTCCTTTAGGCCCTGCTCATTGGCTAGACGAACTCCCAGTCGTACACAACCGAAGCCCGTAGCCAGTAGTCGAATAGTCGACGCAATACGGATTCCGGGTACGTCTCTAAACTCTGAACTGGAAGGGAGCTTTGCACTTATATCGGGGAGTATACTTGGATTCTCTATGGCCAGGCTCGCAGCTTTAAATCTGGTCTCGATGTAAGGCTGTTTGCGCTCCAGATAACCGCGGGTGCCCTTGCTATGGCCGGAGTGATATTTGGCTTGTGTGAGAAGAGGGACCCGACTTTCGTTTATCTTTTTCGACACGAACTTCATCATGTTCTCGGGAGCTTTGGCTTCGTGTTCCCGGATCAGTTCCGATAATTCGAGATAGAGAAGATCCTGTCCGACTTCGCGAAACTCATCAGAAGTGGCCGGTAGCTCTCTGACCAGCGCCCTGACCTCGCCTGCGAGACTCTGATTTGATCTGCGCCGATTCGGATTGCGACTAGTACCACTAATACACCGGTCCAGTATCTCCTTTGCTTTTCTTACAGGAGGCGCTTCTGTACCGAAGGCGGATTCCAAGCGGTCTTGTGCGGCCAGGAGGGACGATTGCAGATCGTATTCTTGTTCGTTTAGGAAGCCGGTTATGCCGTGGCGAAACGTCTCCCATCGGTCGACTCTGAAAGGATAGAGGAACTGGATAGTCGCCTTGTTAGTGTAAAACTGCTCGTGCTGCATAATAGTCGTCCCGCCGAAATCATCTGCCTGAAAGTCAACCTAATATATTACTTTTGCACATGTGACGTCAATACGTGATGTAGCAGCCGACCTTCAGGTCGGCTCCCTAAAAGTGATGACTTTCAATAATATTCCCTCCCCCTTTAAGCCTGCCTGCCGGCAGGCAGGGGGGAGAATCAAAGAGGGGGTAGCAAACGCCAATAAGCATCTGCTGTGATATAATAAATGCAGATAAAAGAGGTATAAGATGATAAAAAACACTAGTGTTTGGAACGATATTGAACGCGAACAGATGAGAATGAGAACCGTGGACTACGCCTCAAACCTAAGGATCTTCGAATCCTTATGGAAAGAAGCAATAGCACTCCGCGCCCTTCCGCTTTCCGACCCCCTAGCCGGGATAGAAACAGATATCCAAATGGCCAAGATCCTCAACTCATGTTCCAAGACATCCTAGCTCGTCTTGCCGGCATTCTTAAAAAAGCAGATATTCCCTATATCGTTATTGGAGGCCAGGCGGTATTACTGTATGGTGAACCGAGGCTGACTGCCGACATAGATATAACGGTAGGACTCGGGATCGATGAGTTATCGCGCTTGCTGACTGCAGGGGAGGAAAGCGGTTTGGTTCCGCTAGTTTCCGATATTGAGGCGTTTACCAAAGAAACCATGGTCGTTCCGTTAAAAGACAAAACGACCGACATCCGGATCGACTTCGTGTTGTCATTCACTACATACGAGGCCGCTGCTATAAAGAGGGCTCGAAAAGTAAAGATAGGTGGCATGGAGGTCAACTTTGCTTCACCCGAAGATGTTGTAATTCATAAGATATTCGCAGGACGTCCGAGAGACATAGAAGACTTACGCGGGATCTTGCTTAAACAAAAAGATATAGATGTCGGCTACATTGAGACTTCGCTCAAGGAGTTCGATCTCACATTCCCCGATAAGAGATTCTCGAAGACATTCAAAGATCTCATCAGCGAGCTATAGAAACAGGTCATTCAGGGGCACCGAAGAATCCACCAAGAAGAGAGTGCTCCATCGCACAATATATTAGTTTTCCTCCCCCTTCAAGGGGGAGAATCAAAGAGGGGGTGGCTCTCCTCACTTTGTAACCATATCTTAACGATACTGTAACCTTGCCTTAACGGTACTGGTCGATGATGTTATCGTTAAGAAAAGGAGGACGATATGAATATGCGTATTCATAAAACCCACGGCATTCTGCTCGGATGTGTATTCATCTTCTCGGTGCTGATCGGTTCCGGTTGCAGGTCGGACGTATCAAATACAAGTCAGAATAAAGTGTCCACGAAATCAGAAACGGCTAATCCTAAAGATTTAAAACTTCAGAAGAAAGTGACGTTTAAGAACGGCGCCAGGCCGGAAGTCGCGGCGACGGGAGACAGGGTCTTTGTGGTATATCTGGACCCGTCCACACCGGATAGAACGTTCAATGTGAAGATCTACAACAAAGACATGACGCAGGAACGCACCACGAAAGTCATCGTTCCGACCGATCAGGAATATGGCAGCCCCACGGATATCCGGATCGTGAAAGACGGAAAATACCTTTTCACGTTCTACGAGACCGTGAAAGGTATGACGACCTTTTTGTTCGGGGCCAAATACTCGCTGGACGATGGTTTCGCCAGAGTCGCGTATACGGGACCGATTGCGCAAAGCATGATGTTCAAGGTCACCAAGGCAGGGGATGAGAAACTGGATGACCCGGCGCCGATGGTCACGGGAGATCACGTATATGTGATGACACGATATAAAACATCACTGGCCAAAGAAGGGGAAACAAAATATAAGATCCGCCAGTTCGATAAAGAACTGCAACCGGTTTCGGAGTTCGAACTGGACCTATCCGACTATATGGATGGTGAAGTAAGGCAGTCCAGCCTCATATACGTAAACGGCTACTTCTACATAGTTGGCCCGACTACCACGACTGGTACCGGCAATATCGTCGAGACCGTCGAATGGACCGCCCCTTCGGATATCATGCTGATCAAACTGGACAAAGACTGGAAAGTCCGGGAAACAAAAGTCGTCGCCAACGAGGACGGATACACGGAAGGATACGTCACAGGGCTTGTCCGGGACGGCAAGTATTTCTACATGACATATAACCGCGTCATCCTAGGGCAGGAATTCTCATCGATGATCAGGATCTTTGATAAGGACTGGAACCTGGTCAAACAAGAAAAAGTTGAAACCGGAGCCGGCGACCTAAGACCTTCCATCTTCGTGACTGATGACAAGCTCTACACCGGCAACGCCAACAAACAGTCATTAACCGCCGAGATCCTTGTTTATTATAAGGGTTTGTAGCAGCCGACCTTCAGGTCGGCTCCCTAAAAGTGATGACTTTCAATAATATTTTCTCCCCCTTCAAGGGGGAGAATCAAAGAGGGGGTGGCAAACACCGCAAACGTGCAGCTCAAAGGTGTCATCCTGAGGAAGGTCGCCGAAGGCGACCGACGAAGGACCTAAGAGAAAGCTTACGTGTCCGAATCAACCCAAGTTAAAGAGAATGTAGCGTTCCTTCGAATTACGGCTTGCCAAGTGCTTTCTTATAGCTGACTTGCTAAGTGTTACAAAACTGACATTTCTAGACCTGACCCCAAAATCACTGGAACCTGATCAAACAAGAAAAAGCAGAAACCGGAGCCGGCGACCTAAGACCCTCTATTTTCGTAACAGACGACAAGCTCTACGCCGGCAACGCCAACAAACAGTCATTAACCGCCGAGATCCTCGTATATAACAAGATTTTGTAGCCGCCGACCTTCAGGTCGGCTCCCTAAAAGTGATGACTTTCAATAATATTTTCTCCCCCTTCAAGGGGGAGAATCAAAGAGGGGGTGGCAAATCCCCATAACCACTAATAACCGCTTGCGAATAGCAAATTGCCTTGTATTCTGACCTGCCAAGTGTTACAGAACTGATAATTCAAGAAGTGACCTTGTTACTCTAGCGAAGTCTACCCGATGTCCATTCCCACAACCAGAGAACTCTCCTTGTGATGCTCCATTGAGTTTTGATCAATGTTCTAATATGGCTCATTAGTGATCCCTTACCAATAGTGTTCAAAAGAACAGACGCTTTTAGCATCCCAGGTCTATCTTGAATTGTTTTAGATCTTAAGAACAACAACTCGATCTCGCTGTCACTTACATGTTTTCCCGTATCCAGTCTTTTCTTAATGTCCCATCTTGAAAAGTTGATTAGACCGAGAATACTGTCGGTTTCAGCAAATGAGGACGTTAATGCAGAAGAATCTAAAATAATTACTTCAGGTAGTTCAAAATACTTATCTATACCAGTAAGTTCTTGATAGACTCTTGTGATTTGTGCCCTCGCATGAGGATTAACAATAACGCGGTCACTAAGATCAGACAGCTTTTGAAAGGCAAAAGTTTCTCGCCCAAAGCTAGCAATTCTGTTATATAGTGTAAATTTTCTAAGATCTCGACGATAATGAAGAAAATCAATCAATGCTTGAACGCAGAAATCTAGATATGATGTATCTTTGCAGGTAGCAAGATTCAAGTTATCTATTTGCTTAAGGGTTTTTCTAAAATACCACCCAGCTCTAGTTATTCTAAAACCGAGCCAGTAATTACCTGCAATTCGATAGTTTCTGAGTAAAGCCATCTTTGGATTTGCGACCAGCGTCTTTTTCGAGTAGCCTAACGCTTTTTTATATTTACCCAAGTGGCTATAGCCATGATCAAGTAACTCATTTATCAGTAACTTGAAGTCTTGACTATTTGAAGAATTAAGAAAAGAGTTTGCAGTTTTTTCAAGCCTAATAACCTCATCGCCAATTCCCATTGACGAAAACATTTTCATTGTAGAAATGGTTTTTTGAGAATCGTGAATGTGAGGACATAGGATGCTCCACTTGTGTTTTTGACTTGGGATGTTCTTCTTGAAGTCAAAAGACCATTTATTTGCAAGATGTTCAAGAAAAGAACCATCACTATGTATTTCGTCAACCCAAACATGGACTTTTGCATTACAATTTTGCAGTCCTCTTGTAATCGCGGAAGATATTGAGCTGTTACGACTGTGTTTCACCCAGATTACTGACAGGTGCTTTAAGTCCATTGTTAGATCTTGAAAAAAAGGATTTACATCAAAGTAGTCGCTACCACTATAGCCAAGAAAGACAAGAAACCTTACGTTCTTAAGTATTTTCTTAATTCTATCCATGCTTTCTTCTGGTAATCCTTTAGCAACATTGTTTATGGTTATTCCAAGACGAAGTAAAGACCTTTGGTCATCCGAGTATTTACCATGGTAGTGGAATAGGTTTGTTGGTTCCGTAGTTATTTTACTTAGACTGAGAGGCTGCTGGTATGCTTTCTCGATGCATGTGTCAAAGTTTGCAGTTATGTGATAGCCATTATCAATAATGTGCTGAGCAAAAAACTGGTGATAGTGATTTGGTACCGCGTTTCCGTAACTACTAAGTGTTTTTAAAGACTCAATACCGTTTACTGAAACGACGCTATTAAGGATAATCTCCAAGCGTGGATATTTTTTCCGGTTCCCCTCGCTATCGACCATTTTGGCATTTGAGAACCTGTTTAAAATTGTCTCCCATGTTTCAGGAAAACAGAAGTGCTCTATTGTACTGTGGGTTAGCTCAATACCAAGCGGTAAATTAGTTGGTGCTTCCTTTGAAATTCCAGCACCTGTCCAAAAACAAACCTCTTCAGGATTTCCGATACTTTCTACTAGATCATTGATATAAGTCACATCTCATTTCCAATATTTCTTTACTGATTGATAAATCTACAGCTCATAGAGTCTGTAGAGTATTTACGCAGACTAGACTCACTATACTATGAAAATGTGATGAGGATTAGTTTGAAAGGCAACATAAAGGTCCCAGGAAAGGTTCTTTAAGATCGCCAAGGCATAGACAGCTGCTCATAACTAACTGTTAGGAGCAGCTTTTTCATTTATAATCCCTTCATATGCTGTTCAAATCCACCCTTCCCATATACGTCATCATAAATTATTGGTATAGTCGAGAAAATAAAGATTTGTAAGAGCGTCTGCTATTTCTATTAATGAGGTGGCACATCGTGGTAAAACCAAAAAATACTATTGGCAAAATTGCAGGACTTAATACCAACAATGAGAAAATAGCAAATGATGATCAGATAGCCAAATTTGTACAAGAATACGGTGAAAGTATACGAGTTCAGGATCCAAAAGAAGCTTTTGTAGATCCACAGATTAAGAACCTAAGCCTTCAATTGGCAAATTCTATTAGCGAATCATCACAAGGAACAATCTTAGATATAGGTTGTGGTAAAGGTATTATTCTCCAACGACTAGCAGATATCGATGAATTCAAGACTCGAGAATGGTTCTATATTGGTGTCGACTATCCAGAAAAAACACAAGAAGTTTTAAGACTTGCTGCCGAGCTAGAAGTACATCGAAGAGTAGATGTGATTGCGCCAGATATCTTATATGCTGATTGGATCTCTTCAGAGGAAACAGAAAATCCGATTCTTGTTATTATTCGTAACGTTTTTCATGAACTAAATATTGAAGAGACAGCAAAATGTATTTATACCCTAAGAACGAGACTTTCAAAAAAAGATACTATTTTGATTCAAGACCTACTTGTTTTTCCAATAGTGGAACGAGGTAATGTTTGCTGGGATGTTAATGCTTTTAAACAGATGCTGATCTCTTGTGGATTTAAGTGCACGATGGTCACTGAGCCAACCACTAGAGGAAATGGATGGTTTTCCGCATATGTAAAAGTTTCGAATCATTCTCGAATCAGTCTAAGTAATATCCACGCCGAGGTTCTTAATGCAAGACTTGCCCAGTTTAAGCGTTGGCAAGACCTTGATACACTAATAGCAGGCAAGACAAAACCGAGGCTTGCACCAATTGCCCGTATCGACTTAGACCTCCAGCGAGCTTCTCTCCAAGCGCAACTAAACGAGGCAGGTGCATCCGGTGTTTTACCGCTTGATAAAAAAGATCAGGCACGCGTATTTTATCAAACATTTTCGAGCATTTTAGAAAACTTTAATGTCGAGAACCTGTTAGGTAGAAAATCCGAACTGAATCTTTCCCCATATTTCCGTGATAGAGCACGACATCAAGATAGCCTCGAGCAGTTCTTATTAGACGATACAAATATTGCGATAATTCAAGGTCATGCTTTGATGGGAAAAAGTGTTCTAACTGCAGAAGTCCTAGCACGAAGGGCACATCGTCGTCAACCAATGATCATCGATGTCCAAGATACTTCAAGCGTTTGGAGCCTAATCGAAAGGTATTTAGGTGCTCTTGGATGCAACATATCATATGAGATCTTGTCTAAGCTAAAGAGTGCACGTTTATACGACGCAGTAGATCCACTGTCAGCACTTGTTTATAGAACTGCTTGTCACTCCGTCGTTGTATTTGATCATTTTGAGGCTTTACTAGATCCAGAGGGATGTCTAATTGATCCTGAGATTAAGACTTTTCTTATAATGCTAGCACGTGCTCCTAAAGCTAAAGTAATAATTACTACACGTCGACAGCCTGATTTTTGCTTCTTACCACCCGGAACAAAGATAAATGATAAACAAATGCCTGTTAGTAAACTCCCAAAGAACGAAAAGCACGTTATAAATATTTTAAATGACATTGTTGATTTAGCTTCTTTGGGTATTTCAGAGTACCCAGAAGGATTGATTACTGCTATAGGAGGACATCCATTCTTAGCCGTTACTGCAGCGCAGATAATAAAAAAAGAGGGTCCATCATCACTCGACGACAAGGAATTCCTTGAAATATTACGTTTGTTTCTCCGTGAAGAGTTGCTGAAAAGGATTGCTACAGATGAAGCAATGGCGACAATAGATCTTGCTTCAAAAGTGAGAATACCAATACCTTTGAGAATGTTTGAAGTTCTAGCAGGTAAGCAAAGCGTCAAAGATGCAATAGAACTTGGACTTATTTACAGATCGTATGATTATTCCAGGGGTGATCTATTTACAGGAATTGGAATACTTCGCGACTCCATGGATGTGAATTATAGGGGATTATCGTCAGACTCAACTACAGATACGGCAGTCGACGCAAGGCTGAGACAGTTACATGAAAGAATTGCTAACTATTACGAAAAACTCTACAGACAAGATCATGATCCTCGTTGGATTCGCGAGTTGCACTATCACACCGTTGCTGCTGGTAATATGGAGAGAATTACGCAGTTCGGAATTCTCTACAAGAGCGAGCTTTTTGCAGCAGGTGAGTACTGGTTCCGCTTAAAGAAATATGACGCCGCTTTTGATATATTCAAAGCAGCAAAGGACTTAGATTTTACATCTTATAGGTTGGATATGCGCATCGCCGCTTGTATGATGCGTATTGGTCGGATTGCGGAAGGAGAGAAACTATACGAAGAGCTTATCAAATCCCACCCCACATTCAACGGCATAAAAAGCTCATTTATTGATAGTCTGCTTTTTATTAAGAGATATTCAGACGCTTATAAAAAGTTAGAGGAATATCAATACAAAATGAGGGACAATACATATGTTGCTAATCAATACGGTAGAGCATATTTTGGATTGCGGATGTATCGTAGAGCGATAGAAGCTTTTGACTATAAATGTAAAAATGACCCGGATGAATTTGGCTACTGGTGGCTAGCTCGCGCGTACCAATATGTTGGTGAACAAAATATGGTTGGAAGTGTTCTTGAAAAAGGTCTTATCATATTTAGTCAGAGTGAGCGTCTTAGTTTGAGCTACGCTGCGCATCTTTTACGACTTAATACAGCAAAAGATCGCAAAAAGACTATAATGCTTCTCCGCAGCCTTCATACTCTTTCACCTTTAAACGGAGGTATTCTGCAACAGCTATGTAAGGCATTATGTTTAGATGGAAATAGTTACGAGGCGAGGGGTTTAGCTGCGCAGTTCAATGACAAAATAACACCTGAACGTTATAGAATACCAATGTGGATTGAGGTTTATATTGCTGAGGGTAAATATGAAGATGCTCTATCGCTGCTTCGTGAAATCCCAAATGACGATGAGCATTTAGTAGGCTTAGTTAAAAAAACATACCTCCGCTGGTCAAAATCTCGTGATAGCGATAAAGACCGGCAAGATATTGCACATCGTGGATTAGGCATACCGATAAGTGCTGACCTTAACAACAACATTCCAATCTTAGTTTTGTCACTACGCCTTGCGCATCTCTCCAACAATGAAAAGGCTGCTAAAGACATAGCTGCTGAGATTAAAAAAATAAACCCAGCATTTGCGCAGACTATACAGGAAGTTGAAACTCCGTACTTTGAAGATGAACCATACTAAAGACCAAATACTTCTCATGCCCCTATTTGCGAAGTTCTGCACTCAAAATCTCAATATCAGCATCAGTAAGATTGTCTACGAAGCATTCAAGTCTTACGTCTGATACTCTGCAAATCATATCGTCGTCGAGGACTCTAGAAATAAAATTTCTCCGGTTTTGAATGGATTGGTTTTGGGGTGAATGTCTCCCGTATATATTAGTTATCGCTCGAGCAGTCGATTATTGATACTGGACTTGGAATCTTGCCCATGAACCAGATGTCATCAGGAAACACATAAGCCTTACAGCCAATATTGAGCTCATCAGTCCAGTGAAATTTCTGGTTATTAATAAAATTACTGTCCAAGTTTATCTTACCGTCAGAAGACCGAAACCATGCTTGCCAGACTAGTGATGAACAATAGAGTGTCCTACTCGTATTTTTATTCAACGCTTGCCTAACAGCTATTCTATCCGTCAGAATCTGTTCAATTGTCAGTAGTGGGAAGTCTTTGTACTCAGAGAAAGGATATGGGCTAGACATCAGATTATTATATGCATAACCAACAGATTTTCCCCTAGCTTCATCAGTTGTATTAACGCGAAGCAGAGCCCATTCTTCTTCTAAACCTCTGTTTTGAAGAGATCTCATAACAGGATTACCATTTCTATAGTCTGCTTCTATAATGTAATGAAGCCCATCGATCTCGCCGAAATATAAGGCACAGTGAGTCCAATAGACATCTGCCAGTAAATGCAGGAGACTAACGATAGTTTTATCTCCTCCTCTCATTATGAGGATATCTCCTTTTTTCAGCTGAGAGTAAGGCCACTCATTTTGCCTATACATGCCAAAATCTACTCGATAATCACCGGATTCGCTCGATATACTAACAGGTTGAGTTTGCGGGGTACTTGATTTCCAGCCAGAGTTTTGCACTATACTGATCGAATAAGAGCCCTCAGTAACATTTGTGAATTCGAAATAACCGTTTGCATCTGTACAAGTTGTTTCACTGAGTGGCCCGAGGTCTTCCTGTTGCGCTAGTTCTATAGTCCAACCAGGTAAAGTCTTCTCACTAATATTTTCATCCCGTACGCCGTTTGTATTCTTATCTTCAAACACATAACCAGATACTTTGCTTTTATTAGTCCATATAATTTCTTCAAATGTGTAATGAGTCCAACCTTCATTTGCAGAAGGGACTGGGAATGCATGAGTCTCTGTCCCATCAGGTCCTTCAAGTATTAGATCGATTGAGTAGTATTCAATGTTACGGCTAAAACTCCAGAAATCAGCTGGATCTGAAAAATAGCTTAATGGTGGATTTAGACCGCCACTTCCGCCACCCCAACCGACACCATTTAGAAAAACCCAAGTGTATATGCCTTTATTGGTTGAAACTGCCCAAGAGGCTTTAATGTCTTTACCCAAAGCACTTGTTCGTCTCTTGATTCCGTAGTCTATGTTACGTAGCGAATAATTAGAGTAAACGTCTGCTCTTTGTTGGACCTCAACATAATCAAGATAGAAGCTACTGCGGGGCTCCTCCGCGGCTCTAACCTTAGAGCTCTGTCCGTTTATGCATAGAAGTATAGTGCATAAAAAAACTAAGAGACCCGCTAATCTAATTGTTTTCAACGTCAGCGAAACCACCTCGCAAATTATCAATGCGGATTTTTATCTGTATGCAAGCGTACTAGTCAATGCTCAAAATATCATAAAGGTCTGCAACTGTAAATTGTAAGGATATAACGCAACTGACAAGAATCAATCTACATAGATGTTATCTGTATAATTATACTGCCAGTTAAGATAAACCATTGACGACACCGTATAGGAAACGCGGTTGACAGCCTCTCTATGTAATGATTCAATGAGGCAAAATAGGAAAACAGCACATTGTGAAAAGTATAGCAATAATATATGAGAATAAAGCATTAAACAAATAATAATTTAAAGAATAACTTTCAAATGTATGACTGACAAGGGGGTTGGGACATGAAAAACAATAAACACGCTTTCCAATGTGCCGGAGGTCGAATACTCATACTAACCATATTTATGGTTACCTTGTTTCTGCTTCTTACCAGCTCTGTTCAAGCAACTATGGAATTAGTTAGACCTGTCGGGGGATTTCTAGGATCCTATTATTCGAAGAATCCGAATGTTCAATATGGACCACCTGGTCACAATTGGAATGATTGGGTAGTTGATCCAAATGGAAATGATTATTGGTGGCAACCAGTTATTAATGCTAACACACCTGTCTTGGCTTTTAATTGGGGGGCACAAGGTTGGATACCGATATATCCTATGGGTGCCTGGTGGAATGGTACGTTGAGAATACAAAGTACTGGTTACTATGTCTTCAGTTGTGAGAACGATGATGGTCTTTGGGTTTGGCTAGATAGACAGACAAGGCAAAACCCAATCATTGCTAATCGGATTGGGGTTGCTTATAGTCAACCAATTTTTTTAACTGCTGGCGATCATTCAATCGAGGTAAAGTATTTTGAAGATTTTGAATGGACGGCTCCGATTGGTGCCTCAGTGCTCTTTTTAAGTATGGAGGATAGGAACTGTGATTTGTCCGTAGTAAAAAGTGATACATTTGATATCTACAACTATGATCCAAGACTACCTGGTCAAGAAATAGTCTATAAAACTGTTGTGACAAACAAGGGTGCGTATACAGCCAGAAATATTTCCCTAACTGATACACCTCCTCTCGCTCTTGATAATATTCAATATTCTTATAGTCCACAAGGACCTTGGTTGAACTGGTCGAGTCCATACACGCTGGGCTTGGGTGATCTTCTTCCTACCGAATCTCGTTCAATATATATCAAGGGCCGAGTACAAGATGGAACTCGACCCGATACAATCACTAACTCAGTGTCTGTAACAAATTCCGTTTATGACATTGATATGTCTAATAACACAGACACTGAAGACACTACAATTATCGGTTACAAAATTAATATCACACCCGAGGACTCTACAAACAAAGTAGGAGACGAACATAAATTTACCGTTCGCTTGGAGAAAAATGAAGGATTTGGATGGTCGCCAGCACCGGGTGAAAGTGTCGATCTTAGCTGGTCCGGTGTTGGAAACATCATATCCCCTTCCTCACCAGCTATAACTGACGCGGAGGGTATGATCGAGGTCACCGTACAAAGCAACCTCCCCGGAATGGGTACGCTTATTACTAACTTTTCTAAACAAACTGACGGAGCGACTATTAATGAACAAGAATCAGCAGATAAGACATGGATTGATTATAATATTTCCGTTACACCAGCTGCCTCAACAAACACAGTCGGTGATGATCATATCTTCACAATTAAGCTCTTAAAAGATGAAGGATCCGGCTGGATAGATGCTGCGGGTGAAAGTGTCGATTTTAACTGGACCGGGGTCGGAAATATCATCTTGTATCCCTCACCAATGACGACAGATGCATCTGGTGAGTTCCAAGTAATTGTTCATAGTGATACTGCTGGCTCAGGTACTCTTTCAGCTAAGTTCCAGAGACTAACAGATTCTTCCATGATTGATATATCCGACTCCGGAGAGAAGACATGGATTGGTGGTACTGTGTCCGGATATAAATTCAATGACTTGAACGGTAACGGTATATGGGAGCCAGGACTTGGTGAGAAAGGTCTGCCTAATTGGACAATTCTCCTAACAAAGGATGGCGATATCAACGAAGGACCTGTTTGGTCAACAGTAACTGATGCTGATGGGTACTACGAGTTCCAATCGGTCGGTCTAGGTGACTACAAAATCTACGAGATCATGCAGGATTACTGGAACAATACAACTCCAAAACTGAAAGATATCACGATAAGCAAAGAAAACCTTGACGCCAGAGTTGACTTCGGCAATCAACACTATGAACTAGCTAGTATTTCTGGTTCAAAATATGATGACTCTAATGGGGATGGTGTATTTAATGTACCACTGGAATTGGGTATTTCCGACTGGCACTCAATTGTTCTAAAGGATTCACTGGGAAATACTATCCAAACTACTCAGACTGATCAAAGCGGAAACTACAACTTCAAGAACTTAAATCCGGGAATGTACATTGTAGACGAAGACCCATCAACAGAATCTGCAGTAATCAACCCTATAGATCCGGGTAACTTGCTGAAATCAGGGTGGTCTAAGACAACACAAACTTTTCAAGTCACTGTTGACTACAACAATAAGGTTGAAAATCTCAACATTGGCAATCTTTGGTATGGATGGATTTGGGGACGTGCAACCGATGAGTTTAGTGGTCAGCCTCTATCAGGATTCACCATTACTGTCTTGGAGACCGGCCAAACAGCCAAAACTGACAGTAACGGATACTACACTTTCCCAGAGCTATATCCAAACTGGACTCAGCAGTATCCGGGTGAAACTTACACCGTCGAGATTTCACTACCAACCGGTTATTCAACACATGACTCGGTGACAAAATTTGCTACAGTCAATGAGCGAGCAGGAACAAGGGTTGACTTTAATGCATATAGAACAGACTGGGGCAATAATAAAACACCGAGGACAATAGGTTACTGGAAGAATTGGGCAAACCACTATACAAGCACGCAAATGGAAAGTTATATAAGTCTAGTTAAGCAGGCCAGTGGCTTGTTTACAGATCTAACAGTTGCCAATATATCAACCACATACTTAACGATCACCAAGAATTCTACAATGCAAGATAAAGCACGGGCTCAATTATTAGCGTCTTGGTTAAATGTGGTATCTGCTAATTTGGGAGTTGACGTTGTTGTAAACGTTAGTTCTATTGACGGATGGGAGCTTCTGATAAAAAGCGCCGATACTAGTGGTCAAGTAACAGTGTTTAGCTTGCTAACTGAGGTAGACAGTTACTTTAAAGGAGCAGCAAATGGAACGATATCTTTAACAAAACAATCCTGGGAGGTTATAAAAGATATACTGGACAAGCTGAACAATGGGCAGTTGTTTTAGAATCAAGTGATTATAGAAAACACATAGTTTAACAATCAGTGGGGGCGACTATTGAAGAATGACGAAAGCCTTTTTCATTGGGGCATTCCTGGATGGTGTTTCATAGTTCTATGTGTAAGCCTTTTTGTCGCTGACTATTTTGTTTCTCCATCAAGTTTCTCGTCCAAGGCAATTGTAGGATTCCTTCAGAATGCACAACCTAATAGAAGTGGTACCATTCTCAGCATTGAAGCTGTTGTAGCGGCTGGAGGAGTAGGTATTCCAATCGGATTTGTACTCTATCAAATATATTACTGTTGTTTTTGGAAGTTCTTCTTTAGACCAGAACGATGGTTTACGCAAGATGTGTTTTCTCCAGAGTCTGCTGAGAAACTAGCACTACAACATGGGATGAAACGGGAAGATGACACTAGAATTAGAAGCAGCTTTGATTTTTTAGCACGAATTCTCTTTAATATTGCCAAACTATCTCGGCTAATAACGTGGAATGATAGGTGGTTTAGGGATGAAAGGAAGAAAGAACAACAAGGCTCTGCTTTGTTGTTCGATCTCGAATCAATAAAAAGCAGACTAACGGAAATTGAAATCTCAAAGAGGGTATGGACATTTCTACGAACAAAGTTGGAGATGGAGTTGTATAAGAAAGATAAAGCTCGTGTGGAGGAAAGCTTTAAGTCTCTAACAAGAAAATTTCATACTCTTGGAACAACTACTTTCGCTTTTGCTGGAGCTTTTCTTGTTCTTTGGCTAACTAAAGCCGGAGATATTACATATCTATATATCCAAATATACAGGCAAAGCAACATAACAGACAGTATCGTTATTACCTTAGTACCATTAGGAATCATGTTTCTCGAGTGGAAAACACTTTTACGGGTAGGACACTACATCTATGAAAAACAAGCAACAACAGCTATTACAGGTGTCTTCATAATAACGGGAATCTTCTTAGCACTCATTGAGATGACATCTCTTATGGTGCTGACAGAATTTGCCGGCTCTTTGTTTATATTAATTGTGTTCTTATTTGTGTCTGTGTGCATATATATACTTAGAAATAATCGACGAGACATTAGAATACGGATGAATACACTAATGCTAAGAGTTTTTGAGGATATAGATCAAAGAGAATCACAAACAAGTGAGAAACCACCATTATTAGTGGATCAAATGATTCAAGAGAATTCTAGTCAGAGGGCATACTTTAATGAGTATTACTAGAGTCTAAGATTAAGTCTCGAAATCCTTGGTTTATAAATCATCCTTGATAGAAAAGCAATGAGATATTTGTTATTGTACTAGTTCACATCAATTTATAGAGCCTCGTGGGCACATTTCCAATCCCAATCTGATCCTTCCAGTTCTTGAACATGCTCTACAAGATACTTTGAAACATATTTATCCGGTTTGATGATTGTCGATAGAATCGGGTAGTGTTCCTCGAGCAGCAGGCGTATAAGTGGTTCATGTTCGGTATTAAAAAGGATAACGTACAATATCTTTCGCACATTTGTAAGGACGGTGGCCTCTTTCTGGTTTAATTGGAAGTGAGAAGACAACCTTTTAGACCAGAGAGGAGAACCACCGCTATGAACAAGTCTACACCAAAAGATCTCGGTAAGGTGATAGAGATCGACGAGGGGAAGATCCGCGACCACTTAGGCGAGATCGTCCGGGACACCGTCGAGGAGACATTGAACGGCATGCTCGACGCCGAAGCCGACCGGCTTTGCCAGGCACAACGCTACGAGAGAAGCGCAGACAGAACCGACACAAGAGCTGGTCACTACCAAAGAAAGCTTCATACCAAAGCCGGAGAGGTCACTTTGAACATGCCCAAGCTGAGGAAGCAAACATTCGAGACGGCGATCATTGAACGCTACCGCCGGCGGGAGACCTCGGTCGAGGAAGCCTTGATTGAGATGTATTTGGCCGGTGTTTCCGTCAGACGAGTCGAGGACATCACAGAAGCCCTCTGGGGTACACGAGTCAGCCCGGGGACGGTATCCAACTTAAACAAGAAGGTCTACTCCCGCATCGAGGAGTGGAGAAACCAGCCGATAGTCGGCACTCATCCTTATGTCTACCTCGACGGCATCGCCCTCAAGCGTAGCTGGGGTGGCGAGGTGAAGAACGTATCTATCCTGGTCGCCGTCGGGGTCGCATCCGACGGCTTCCGTGAGATCCTCGGTATTGTCGAGGGCGCCAAGGAGGACAAAGCCGGCTGGACTTCTTTCTTAAGACACCTGAAAGAACGCGGCCTCTCCGGTGTCAGGCTGGTCATCTCAGACGCATGTTTAGGTCTTACCGAATCTTTGGCCGACTTCTATCCCGAAGCTAAATGGCAGAGATGCACCGTCCACTTCTACAGAAACGTCTTTTCTGTAGTCCCGTCCGGCAAGGTGAGAGAAGTCGCCTGCATGCTGAAAGCGATCCACGCCTCCGAAGACAAAGACGCAGCCCGTGAGAAAGCCGAGGCTGTGATCAGAAAACTTAAGGAAGCGAAGCTCTCTGCCGCCGCCAAGAAAGTAGAAGAGGCCATCGAAGAAACGCTCACCTACTATGACTTCCCCGCATCTCACTGGGTCCGCATCAGAACAAACAACCCGCTGGAAAGGTTGCTCCGTGAGATCAGAAGAAGGACCAGAGTCGTCGGATCCTTCCCCGACGGACACTCTGCCCTGATGCTGTCGGCCGCACGCTTAAGACACGTTGCTGGAACTAAATGGGGAACCAGGAGATATCTAGTAATGGAACTGCTCGCGGACTACGAAGTCGCCGCGGGAGTCGGTGCATAAACGATGCTGGAAGGAGGCCGCCAGATAAAAGTGCGAAAGATTCTTGACACTACCTTAAAAAGATCGCGATCTATCAGTTTTTTCTTCGTTGCATATAAGACTGAATTGCAGTAGGAAATAAGAAGCTCTACATAACCATAGTATATAGCCCAAGCCTTATCTTCTTTGGTCTTCTGATCGTAAATAAGTGTGAAACAGTTCGAATTCCACTGCTTGGCGAGCGTTAAGACTTCCGGATACTGCATTCTATAATCAACCATCTTGTCATATCGCGCTATTATCTCTTGTTGCATCAGGTTTCTTTGCGACTGTTTGTTCTGGCGAAGTTGTAACCAGGCGATTGTGAGAGAGACAATAGCAGATACAGAAGCTGCGACAAGTGCCGTGATTATCTGGTTCTTCATTATTCTTCCTCATTTTAGGCGTTGATGTGATTATATAGTCTGAACAAACAGAGGGTTGAAAGTCAAGATTCTAGATCTTAACATCCGCTTTGCTCCATTTTGACTGTTTTCCGTGTTCGAGATACTTCCATACGTCAATTAATGGAAGCGACCATATGATGTGACCTGCGGTGCTTCCATACTCTAGTGTATTGGTGCGTGGAAGTGGGGAGGGAAAGCCGACCTGAAGGTCGGCGGCTACAAGATCCTACTGATTGCGGCTTGCGAATCGCTTCTTGCTTCTGGCTCTTTCTGTTCACTGTTCATTGTTCACAGTTCACTAATCGCTCCAGTGCTATAATCCTCCTATGGATGCTCAATACGTTGAAATCGGAGTTTGTGGGCTTTCGTGCAGGTTGTGTCCTGCTTACATAAGGACGACCAAGAGCCGGTGTCCCGGATGTAAGACCGAATTCCGGTTTGGTGGACCCTGCAAGATGCTTCACTGCAAGCAGCTTAAAGAGCAGGGGATCGAGTTCTGCTGGGATTGCGGTGTTAGCGATAGCTGTGAGATATGGGCCAAGCATCGCGAAATGGGCAAACAATACGATTCTCCCAAGTGCTACCAGACTTTGGAGAAAGACATAGCTTTTGCTCAAGAACACAGAGTCAGGGAGTTCGAGAAGACTCAAAAAGCCCGCGAGAAACTGCTCCGGACTATGATCGACGAGTTCAATGAGGGAAGGTCTAAAAGCTATTTCTGCATAGCGGCGACTGTAATGAATATTGACGAGTTGGAGCAGGCGATAAAGAAGGCGAGAACAGATGTCAAGGATGTCAAAGATGTCGAGGATGTCAAGGAGAAGGCTAAGATTATGCATATGATCCTGGATGAGATAGCGGAAGAGAAAGGATATCTGCTGAAGTTGAGGAAGAGATAATAGCAGCAAGAAGCAAGAAGCAAGAAGCAAAAAACGAGCCGTAATCCGGGGAACATTCTATTCATCACAGGATGCCAATGAATTTAGATTAAACAAAGACAATTAACTTCCGTTGTATGGTGGTAATTATCGTTGATTATTGCAAGAATATACTTAAATCTGGTATAAACGTAGAACGTAAGAATAATAAAACGACATTGAAAGGCAACTGATAGGCATATCATATGAATATGACACCAAAGAAGCGTAGCATACTACCCCTGATTATTATCATTGCAGTTATAATGTTGCTTGTCGGGTGTGTGGGCTGCGCTTTCCTCTTCTATTGGTTGGCCAAGGAAGCGCCTTTAGACATACCAAGCCAAAGTGTGAAAGTAAAAGCGGAAGAGGTCTTCGAGGTCACTTTAGAAACATCCAATACGAGTGATAAAAAGATTGTCATCAATCAAGTCGATCTAGTACATAAAGAAATCGACAAGAACATTATCTTTACTGAAACGAAACCGGCCTATGTTAAAGAGCAAGTTGACGATATTATGGGGCGTACGCAAAGTTTGTACTTCAAACCTGTAGTGACAGTCGAACCGGGTAAGAAGAAGGAAATCACATTTCGGGGGCAGGCACTCAAGGAAGGATATTATACGATCGAGGTAACGTTTTGGACAAATGAGGGTCAGGCATCCTCGAATATCAAAGTAATAGTAAAAGGCTCGGCAGGCCAGGGATGGAAGACTGTTCAAACTAAAGACGGAGATGTTTCTATCGAGTGTCCAAGTAGCTGGATGGAAATACGAGGAGATAAAACCGAGCTTCCGCCGAGTGTTCTCTTTGGTGTTATCGGACCGTATGATCCAAACTCACGTTTCTCAACGACGTCGCTCTTATACCGAGTGCCGGTGGCCACACAGGATGTCGAATCTCTCTTTAAATCATTAGAACAGACATATAGCAGCGGCAAAAGTGGGGATGTGACCGTTAAAGATTTCAAATTAATCGAGGAGAAGCCCATCGAGCTTTCATACGGTAACGCTCGTAGGAAGGTCTACTCCGCTGTGATTCCGGGACAAAACCAAGAGATAGAGGTGACCATCGACGTTCTGGCCGTTATTGCTGGAGACGCTGGTTACATTATAGAGATCGATACCGCTCGAGGTGTGTATAACGATCAGTCAGTAATATTCGAAAGGATCTTTAAAAGTCTACGTATCGGGCAAGCGAGTGGCCAAGAGAAGAGTTTCTAGTAGAGAGCGGAGAAACCTATCGATCAGAGGATGGAATACCCGTTAGCTTTCGATTATCTCTTTAAGGATCCGCACTGGAAGAGAAAGTATTTCTTTGCTTGTTTTCTGCTTGTTTTAAGCCCTCTGATATTTCCATTATTCTATCTCAATGGATATATAGTAAGAGTGATCAGAGAGGTGCGCGACGGGCGCAGGCTCGGTCTCCCGGCGTGGAACAAGACAGACGAGCTGCTAGTCGACGGCTTTCGTTACGTTGTCCTATCCTTCTGCTGGTACTTGCCGTTGATCCTCGCATACCTGACGATGTACATCCTGATATTTGTCTTGATCGCCCGAGAGCCGAACCAGGATTTAGCTACATTCGAGCTTTCCATAATGATTATGGCCATTCCTATCGGAATGCTTATAAGTCTTTTTTTTATGCTCGTATCCGGCTTGTTACCGGGAGCGCAGATGGTCTTCGCGAATACAGACTCGCTTGCGCAAAGTCTTTCGCCTATCCGTACCGTTAAGGCCATATGGGTCGACGCTCTACACTACGCTCCTATACCGTTTATCAGGTATCTTCTGAACATGGTGGCAATGCAACTGGGAGTGATATCCTTTTACATCTTACTACCGCCCGCGCTCGTGTACGCAATGTTCGTGAACGCAAATATAAAAGGTCAGACATTGAACGTGTTAAACAATAATAGTCCAAAAAGGACGCGAATATGAAAGGGGAAGAGGCGGCTTGAGCGATAAAGACATGGTCTACGGCTATAACTGGAGGGAAGCTATCACATATATAATAAAGGACCCGAAGTGGATCTCGACAGTGTTTTTTCTGGGCCTTTGCATGTTGCTGTGGTGGTTGTTATTCCCCGTGTTCGTGTTCAGGGGATATATTATCAGGACTATCCGCCATGTCGCTGACGGAAACATAAGCCTGCCTTCTCTTTCCAATTCCGGTGAGATGGTTGAGAAGGGATTCAAGATGTTCTTGGTTGATCTCGCTTATATGTGGCCCGGGTACCTCCTAACGTTTATTTCCATGATCTTTTCATTTGGCTTCATTGCTTTGATTGCAAGTTCGGAACCGAGCGCACTAGCTATTATGCTTGTCATGTTTGGTTCGCTTCTACAGATGATCGGCTCCTTACTGCTCATAGTGATCATACCGTTTACATGGACTGCTCTTTTATGGTTCACCGCGACCAATAGCATGAAAGCTTGTTTCAGGCCAAAGCTGATGTGGCAATTCTTTAAGAAGTACTTCAAAGACTTTGTCATCATTTATGTGATCAATATTGCTGTCGGTTATATCGCGTCATTGGGTATGTTCTTGTTCTTCATAGGTTATGCATTCACGCTAGCCTACGCTACGCTTGTGAGCGCTTACCTGTACGGCAAGCTTCTAGAGAAATCGCGCACGGACATACCGCCTGTTCAAAGCTTGGCTTCCTAACATGGGCTAAGATATGGGATCAGATAGAATGATGCATTAAGATTTGGGAAAGGGGTATATTAATGGCAGGGGTCATCTATGAAAAAACACCCTCTATCAAGTAGATCACAACCAATTGCCCCACCTTACTGCTTTTTCGTAGGTCCTTAGTTGGTCGCCTAAAGACGACCTCTCACGGTTACACCTTTTATGCATGTTTACGTAGTTTGCTTCGTCAGCCGCCCTTCGGGCGGCTTCCTCGCAACGACACTTTTTTACCCTGTTCACTGTTCATTGTTCACCGTTCACTAATTGCGGAAGAGAGGAAGCGCGGAACCGGTTTATGCTTCTTTGTTCCTTTGCATGAGATTTTCGAGATTCATAAGAGCGATAAAAGCGATGCCGAGTAAAATAAGACCACTATCGTAGTCTTGTTGAAGAAGATTCCATATTCCAGGCCCTGCAAGCATAACGATACCAATGCCTAGAACAACAAGAATAACCGGATTGGTCCTTTTCATGTATGCCTCCCTTTTTCCTAGATAGTATTGATAATCAACTGATGTTGTCAAATACGACAATGAAATAGGTGGGGAAGGAAAATGAGGTATTGGATTGACAAGATGGTTGTTAAGGCATAGAATACTCAACGTATTGAGATAATTAACTCAATACGTTGAGTATATTGTTAAAAGGGGTGTTTACGTGCGCGATCTGTATGTTCGATCGGTCAATAATATTATAAAAAAGAGGCTCCAAGAGCCTCGTAGATTCATCCAGGTTCTATACGGTCCGAGACAAGTAGGAAAGACTACCGCTATTCTTCAGGTGCTTGAGGGGATCAGGATAGCGCATTCATATGCTTCCGCCGACAAACCACTCCTGCAAGATGTCGACTGGGTACAAGATGAATGGCAAAAAGCTCGCGGTCTATTAGCGAAGAATAAACAAGCTGTTCTTGTGCTCGATGAGATCCAAAAAGTGCCGGAATGGTCGGAAGTAGTGAAACGGCTATGGGATGAAGATACAAGACAAGGCAGACTACTTCATGTTGTATTGCTTGGTTCGTCTCCGTTTCTCATCCAAAAGGGTTTAACGGAGAGTTTGGCCGGCCGTTTTGAGGTCATACGCATTCCGCATTGGTCGTTTGTCGAGTGCCGGGACTATTTCGGTTGGGACGCAGATGTTTATATTTATTATGGCGGGTATCCGGGTGCTGCGCCTCTAATAGAGGACCGCTCACGCTGGGTCAGGTATATAGAGGATGCTTTAATCGAGACGACCGTATCGCGGGACATCTTGCTGTTGACGCGCATCGATAAACCGGCGTTGTTAAGGCGCTTATTCTATCTGGCTTGCCTGTACTCCGGACAGATTGTGACATATGAGAGTATGCTCGGGCAGCTTCACGAAAAAGGAAACACGACAACCCTAGCACACTATCTAGATCTCCTAGACGGTGTCGGTTTTGTGAGAGGTCTTCAAAAATACTCTGGTTCGATAATCCGCCAACGCGCTTCCAGCCCCAAATTGCAGGTCTATAACAACGCTTTGATGACTTCTCAATCCGATACAAGCTTTGATGAAGCGCGAGAGGACAAACCGTACTGGGGGAGGCTTGTTGAATCAGCAGTTGGAGCACATCTTCTAAGGGGTGTTATGGAACACAGATTCGAACTTTTTTATTGGCGCGAGAAGAGCAACGAGGTCGATTTTGTTATCCGTCATAGAAAAGGGGTAACGGCGGTTGAAGTTAAAACAGGATCGAGTGAACGTGCTCGACGCGGTTTCTCGGCATTCAGCCGGAACTATAAGGCAGATAAAATGATTATTATAGGACCGGAAGGTATACCGGTCGAAGACTTCCTCTTGGCCGAACCGGACGCTTTTATGAGCTAGCCGACCTAAAGGTCGGCGGCTACATTTAGTCTACCTAACCCCCTCCCTGGATCCCTCCCCCTTTGAAATGGGGAGGGAAACGTTTCATTCTCTTTTACCTTTCTAAACAATGTGCATTGTGCGAGGAGTAGGCGAGAGTATGGCATTATACATACTGTCTCTGGGCTAGGTTGAAGAATTCTTCGAGCGAGATATCTTTAGCGAGAAGATTTACTTCAACCTAGTCCAGGTACACACTTTTCATGTCTTTCGCTGACTGAGAGCAATCACTTTTAAAGGGAGGCCGACCTGAAGGTCGGCGGCTACGTGTTAGATGTTGCGTTGGACGGCGAGCCATTCCTGGCGGATCTCGTCCCGGAGCCGGCGGTACTCGGCGGCCTTTACGTTCCTGGCCGCGTTGTTCTCATCCAGTTCCTTATCCTCTTCCATGTTCTCGGTTTTGAATTCGTCTGTAGTTATTGAGCCGTTGGCCGCATTCCTATAGGTTGTGATGAACTTCCTATCTATGTCGATGCTGGTCTGAAGCAGGGTCCTAAAATCGTTTTCAACGGCATTTCCCTCGGCTGCTTTGACGGCTAGGTTTGCGGATGATGACTTGAGCGACACGGGCTCGACTTTTGCCGACTCGGATGCCAGTCTCATCACCAGGCCGTTCTCCTGCATTACAGCGGTGTTTATCTCGTCGACCAATGACTGTTGCTTGTCGACGTTGGCCTCGACATCGTCGATCGCTTTTAAGACCTCGGTGTTGTCGCCGGCATTGGCGGCGGCCTCCATCTTGTCCACCAGCGTGTTCCGCTCTTGTTCGAGGGTCGAGAATTCGTCGAGCTTTGTGTTGACCTTGTTAGCTGCAGCTATGTATTGATTGTAGACGTCCTTGAATCCAAGAGCCGACTGCCTCTGCTGGTTTCGCCTGTTGAGCAGATAGACCGCCCCTGCCAGGCAGCAGGCAAGCAAGACAACAACAAGGATGACTGCGATTATGACCAGTATCTTTTTCATGGCACTCCTTTGTTAGTGAATTAGTGAATGTTGAATTTATTATAGTGTAAAATCGGTGAACAGTGAATAAAGGGAATAAAGTTAATAAGAGCGGAGAGCGGGAAGAACCAACCCCCACCCTTGATCCCTCCCCCTTAGAAAAGGGGAGGGAAACACAGAGGAAAGCCGACCTGAAGGTCGGCTGCTACACTATACATACTGTGTTCGGGGAGGTTGAAGAATTCTTCGAGCGGGTATCTTTAGCGAGAAGATTTACTTTAACCTAGTCCGGACACTCACTTTTTTACGTTTGCATAGTTTGCTTCGTCGCGCTGGCGGACATTGCTCCTCGCAACGACACGAGGGTAATGTGATATCATGTTTGGCGTAGTCATTTAAGCTTTTTACCTTCTAGGAGGCACATATCATGTACTTTCCCGAATACCGTTTGCGGCGTCTGCGTAAGGATGACAACTTCCGGCGGTTGATCAGGGAGACGAACCTTCTGGTCGACGATCTGATCTACCCGATGTTCGTCGTGCCGGGAAAGAACGTCAAGAAGGAGATCAAGGCGATGCCGGGAATCTTCCAGATGTCTGTCGACACAGCGCTGGAAGAGGTGAGAGAGGTCGAGTCCCTGGGGATACCGGCGGTCATCCTGTTCGGGATCCCGGAGAAGAAGGATGAGGCGGCTACGGAAGCTTACGCTGAGAACGGGATCGTACAGACCGCTATAAGAGCCGTCAAACAGGCGAATCTAAGTACACTGGTCGTGACGGACGTGTGCCTTTGCGAGTATATGAGCCACGGACATTGCGGCGTGGTGCAGAACGGGCAGATATTGAACGATGTCACGCTCGAGCTGCTGGCGAACGCCGCGAACTCGCATGTCGAGGCGGGTGCGGACATGGTCGCGCCGTCGGACATGATGGACGGCCGGGTGGCTGCCATAAGAAGCGGCTTGGACCATATCGGATACAACGACACGCCGATCATGAGTTACGCGGCTAAGTACGCGTCTTGTTTCTATGACCCGTTCCGGGAAGCCGCGGAATCGACACCGGAGTTCGGCGACAGGCGTTCCTACCAGATGGATCCGCCGAACGCCCTTGAGGCGTTGCGCGAGGCGTCTCTGGATATTGAGGAGGGCGCGGACATAATCATGGTCAAGCCGGCGCTGTCGTATCTAGACGTCATCTACCGGGTAAAAGAGGAGTTCAGATACCCCACGGCTGCCTACAATGTCAGTGGTGAATATTCGACGATCAAGGCAGCGGCGGCCAATGGATGGATAAACGAAGAGCGCGCCGTGATCGAGATATTGACCTCGATAAAGCGGGCCGGCGCAGATATGATACTTACTTACCATGCGAAGGACGCAGCGCAGTGGCTGAAGTAAATTCTGCGCCATTGCGGATGATCGCGTGGGAGGTTACCGGCTCCTGCAACTTGAAGTGTCTGCATTGCCGGGCGTCCGCCGTGGATAGACCGCTTCCTAATGAATTCTCCACCGAAGAAGCATTCAAGCTGCTCGACGACATCATCTCCTTTTCCAAACCCGTAATAATATTGACGGGCGGGGAACCGTTGCTTAGAAAAGATGTCTTCGAGATCGCCAGATACGGCACGGATAAAGGCCTGATAATGACCATGGGAAGCAACGGCACGTTGATCACCCGGGAAGTGGCGGACAAGATAAGGGAAAGCGGCATAAAACGGGTGGCCGTTAGTCTGGAGAGTTCACAGCCTCCGTTGCATGACGCGTTCCGGAACGTTCCCGGCGCTTATGACGCCACGATGGAAGGCATAAAGAACCTTAAGGCGGCCGGTGTCTCTTTTCAGATCGATCCGACGATCACGGCGAGGAACGTTGACGATATCGATAATATAGTGAATCTTAGCGTCGAGCTTGGCGCCGACGCCGTGCATATATTCCTGCTCGTGCCGACCGGCCGGGGAAAAGAACTTGAGGATGAGGAGATACCTCCGGAGCAGTACGAGAAGGTGCTTGAGTGGTTCTGGGAAAAGCAGCAGACAGTGCCGGTATTCTTAAAAGCTACATGCGCTCCGCATTTCCACCGGATAGCCAGGGTGAAGGCCAAGGAAGCGGGTATCGACTTAAAGAAGATGGTGCCTGGTCAGACGCACAGCTTGGAGTCGATGACGCGGGGGTGTCTTGGAGGCATCTCGTTCTGTTTCATCGGGCATACCGGAGACGTCCAGCCGTGCGGTTATCTCGAACTCAAAGCCGGGAATGTCAGGGAAGAGCCATTCGAGAAGATATGGAAAGAGTCCAAGCTGTTCACGGACCTAAGAGATTACGAGAAGCTCAAGGGTAAATGCGGCATCTGCGAGTATAAATATGTGTGCGGCGGCTGCCGCGCCAGAGCGTACACCAAAACAGGAGACTACCTCGAGGAAGAACCGTACTGTATCTATGTGCCGAAAAAGAGCAGGGAATAACTAATGTTTCCCCCTCCCTTGAGGGGAGGGGGTCAGGGGGAGGGTGGAAATACTACCCCCTCCTTTAATTCCTCCCCCTTAAAAGGGGGAGGAAAACGAAAAAGAGAGGAATGGCGGAAGTGAAGCTGGGGACGGAGAAGTCGGAAGTATTGTTCCGGGAGGCGAAGAAGTACATTCCGGGGGGCGTGAATAGTCCGGTGAGGGCGTTCAAGTCGGTCGGAATGGACCCCGTGTTTATGGCCAGCGGCAAAGGCGCATATATCATGGACGTGGACGAGAACGAATATATCGACTACATCTCGTCCTGGGGTCCGCTGATCCTCGGCCACGCCGCTCCCGAAGTCCTCAATTCTGTTAAGAAAGTCATGTCTAAAGGGACCAGTTTCGGAGCGCCTACTCCTTATGAAGTCGAACTCGCGCGGATGGTCGTCGAGGCGGTCCCGTCCGTCGAAAAGGTAAGGATGGTCAGCTCCGGCACAGAGGCGGTCATGAGCGCGATCCGCCTGGCCAGGGCATATACGGGGCGTTCGAAGATCCTTAAATTCGAGGGCTGTTACCATGGTCATTCCGACGCTCTGCTTGTCAAAGCCGGCTCCGGTGTGGCGACTCTCGGCTTGCCGGACAGCCCGGGTGTGACGGTAGGCACGGCGTCCGATACGCTGACTGTCCCGTACAACAATATCGACGAGGTCGAAAGGACCGTTGTAAAACAAGGCAAGGATATCGCCTGCCTGATACTCGAGCCGGTGGCGGCCAATATGGGCGTCGTCCTGCCGAGAAACGGTTTCTTAAAAGCGCTCAGGAAGATAACAAAGGACAACGGTATAGTCCTGATATTCGATGAAGTGATAACAGGGTTCAGGATGGGATTGAGCGGAGCCCAGGGATACTTTGCCGTAACACCGGACATGACATGCATGGGGAAGATAATCGGCGGAGGTTTTCCGGTCGGCGCCTTCGGAGGCAAGGCGGAGATCATGGACATGGTAGCCCCGGACGGTCCCGCGTATCAAGCAGGCACTTTATCCGGCAATCCGGTCGCGATGGCGGCCGGCATCGCTACGCTAAAAGCACTGGCAAAACCAGGACTTTATGACGAGCTGAACGCGAAAACGGAACGGCTTGCCGCCGGCTTGAGGAAGACGGCGGTCGACGCCGGCATCCCGGTTCAGATAAACCATGTGGCGTCTATGCTGACGATGTTCTTTACCGACAAGGCGGTGGTCGAGTATAAAAGCGCCAAGACTTCGGATACGGACAGGTACGCGTTATTCTTCAGATCGATGATCGAGAAGAAAGTCTACTTCCCGCCGTCGCAGTTTGAGGCGGTGTTCACATCCCGGGCGCATTCCGAAAACGATATCGATCTTACAGTCGAGGCAGCGGCCGGAGCGTTTAAAACGCTTGCCAAAGACATCGTAGAATAGGTTATTATAGAGGCATGAAAGAACCGTTACAAATCATCAAGAAAATCACAGTATTTATACTCATCCTTTCTTTGTGCGTCGGTTTTGCGTTGACATCTTCCTCATACGCGGCAGACGAGCCCGAACCATCACCGGAATCGAGCAAGGGCAAGCCGAATATCGTCAAAGCGGACAAGGACGATTGTCTTAAGTGCCACGTGATGAGCAAGAAGATCAAGGTCTCCGAGTTGCTGAAGGAGCAACCATCCAACTTCATCTCGCCGGAGGCGTATATAGAGACCGCTCATGGAAAGACGGCATGCACCGACTGCCACACGGGTTACAAACCGGCCGAAAAGCGGCGCATAAAGTCGAAGTTCAGCCGGTCGACGGAGCTGAAGTATTCTCACACCGAATCCGAGTACCGGAACTATACGCAGACGGCCAACCAGGCATGCGGCGCGCCGAAGTGCCATCCCAAGCCGCAGAAGGACTATTTAAGAGGCAGCCATAGCACTAGGCTGGCCAAGGGTACGGAAGATCTGCCGCTATGCACGACTTGCCACGGCTTCCACTACATGACCTCGTTCTTAAAGAAGACGAAGGGCGGACAGAAGAAGATATCCGCGGCTACCAAGATCGAGTTTTCCCAGATGGTATGCGGAAGCTGCCATCGCAAAGAATATGATCTGTATACCGGAAATTATCATTACAAGGCGCTCCGGCTGGGCAACGCGAATGCTCCGATGTGCGACGATTGCCATGGAGGGCATAAAGCTAAGCCGCTTAAGGCGGGTACGGCGGATGCCGTGGTCGCCTGCAAGAAATGCCACAAGGACGCCAACAAGAACTTCTCTCTTTATGTAGTTCATCTCGATCCGGTGTCCAAGACGGCGCCGCCCGAGGTGCTCTACGTGAACCTGTTCTATCTGGTGCTGACGGCGCTTATCATAAGTATGGCGACACTCCATACGATAATCCTTCATTACAGGAGAAAAGCGGAAAAGCGCGCCAAGGAAATGGAGGAATAGATGCAAAAAGAAGCTAAGAAACCGGCGCCTAAAGCGAAGCGGTTCAACCTGTTCCACCGGATCGCCCACGCCGTCGTGACGATCGGCGTAGTCGGGGCCTGCATAACCGGCTTCCCGCTTAAGTTCAAGGATGTCGCGTACATGGGATTGCTGACACAGAAGATGGGCGGCGTCGCCCAGATGGCGCTGTACCACAGGATATTCGCCGTCATGATCGGCTCGTATATCGCGACGCAGATGCTATATATGGGGTACTACTTCATCGCCTTGAGAAGGGGTGTCGACGTCAGCTCGCTGTCATGGGTCCTTCCGCGCAAAAGGGAGACGCTCGACGTGCCGGCTAACGCCATGTATCTCTTAGGGAGGCGAGGCGAGCCGAGTTTCAAGAAACAAGTCTACTGGGGAGTCTTCGACTGGATCGTCAGCATCGCCGGGATATGGGCTATCGTGGTATCCGGAGCGATGGTATGGTTTCCGCAAATCGTCGCCAGGTACATCCCGGGCACATGGTTGAATGTAGCATATGTTACACACTCAAACGGGGCCGTTTTACTCATCGTTATCGTCTTTATTACGCATTTCTACAACATATATTGGTCGACCGGTCATCTATCGGATTGCAACATTATCATAACTGGTCGAATGACCACGAGACGTAAGAAACTTACATAAATAGCAGATTATTGATATAATTGTTCTTGACAACTTGTGGTCGTTCATAGTAATAATTTATTGACTACGTGAACTGAGACACAAAGATACAAGAAAAAATGAGGTAAAATATGGCATTTACCGGCAAAGTCAAGTCTTGGTTTTTCTTCATCAACCGAAGGAACCTTACAAGGCCAGTTTTCTGGTTCGCATTCCTCGGAATGATCTTCATAATCGCTCTTATGATATCAGTTCCTATGTATATAACGACACGCAACCAGTATTGCTCGACGTGTCACGCGATGGAATCATACTATTCGTCATGGGAACATTCGACGCACGCCTACGCGGACTGCGTCAACTGCCACGTGGCTCCGGGTCTGGGCAACGACATAAGGCACGTCTACAGGTCGACCAGAGAGTTATATACGAACTTGATCAGTAGCCCCGAGCATTCGGCCAACTTCTCGCTGCCGACGAATGAGATCTGTTTCTCGTGCCATACCGAGTACCGCAGCGTCTCGGCCAGCGGGGACCTCTTGATACCGCATAAACAGCATGTTAAGCTGCGCAGTCTGCAGTGCGTCAACTGCCACAGGTATCTGGTCCATTATAAGAACCCTGAAGGCAAGAACACTCCCAGCATGACCATATGCTACAAATGCCATAACGGCGTACAGGCGCCTAAAGACTGCAAGGCATGTCATACGAAGAAGTCATACCCCGATACCCACAAGGCGGCGGAATGGTTCGAGGTGCATGGATCTCTGGCAAAGAAGGAAGGCAAAGAGTGCGCCAAGTGCCACGGCTGGACGCCTAAGTATTGCGAGGAATGCCATCAGAAGAGACCGCCTTCCCATGCAGGCGTGATATGGCGGACAAACCACAAAGACGCGGGCAAGGAACGAGAGCAGGGTTGTTACGTCTGTCATGGCAAGACGTTCTGTAAAAACTGTCATGATTAGGGGGAATCAGTAAAAGATATGGCGCGCGAAAAGAAGGATCCGAAAAAGAAAGGCCGAATAAAAGAACGCTTGAAGAAGATCTTCAATAAAGAGAACGCGAAGAAGCCGATCTTCTGGGGCGGTGTTACCGGCGTGGTGGGTCTACTCATGGCTTTGATCGTCGGGATGATCGCTTTCACCGAACAACCGGTCTTCTGCAATACATGCCACATCATGAAAGGGCCCTATGAGGTCTGGGAGAAGTCGACACACGCGCGGGTAAGATGCACGGTATGCCACGTAAAACCCGGCTTGTACGAGATGCTTCTACATAAACCGAAAGGCCTGCTGGAGGTATGGGCCGTCATAACCAGGAATCCGGCCAAGCCGGCTCAAGTGCATCCGCCGGATAATGAGAACTGCAACCTGTGCCATAAGGCGAAGAGAAAAGTCTCGACGACCGGGGACTTGAAGATGCCGCACGAAGCCCATATCAAACTGCGCGGCCTTAAGTGCGTCGATTGTCATCGCAACCTTGTACATACGGTTAATCCGAGGAAGAAGAACCTGCCTACGATGATCACGTGTTATAAATGCCACGACGGAAAGAAGGCGCCCAACTCCTGCACCGCTTGCCATACGGAGAAGGCGGTGCCTGAAGACCACAAATCCGCTGAATGGACGGTGGTACACAGCTCGGTCCAGCAGGGCGATCCGAGTTACTGCGAGAAGTGCCACGGATGGGTCAAGGACTATTGCTCCGAATGCCACCAGAGACGGCCGAAGAGCCATATGACGAAGTGGCGCACGAATCATCAGACAAAGATCGCGGCTGACGGTAAACTGAGCTGCGCCAAGTGCCATCAAAACGAGATGTGCATCAGGTGCCATGGCATAATCCCGTAGATACCTTTTTCTATCATATGCAGCTGGATATGATAGAATTATAATATGATTCCGAACTGCACCAGGCGTAAGAACCTGTCTTATTTTCTCACTATTCTGTTGTTCTTAGGGTCATCGGCGTATGTTGCTGCCGGTTGCACCAGGTTCAGCAATTCCGCGGACACGACAAAGACAAAGACCAAAACAACAAAAGGCAAGACCAGCACCTCCAACAACGGAACAAATAAAGCCGATTGTCCAGGGACGGACATACAGGATTTCAAACGTTACCCGGGCTCGAGAAGGACCTCCGACATCGTCGTCAAAGGCGAGAACAACAAGCAAAGCGGGACGATCACATACGAAACGGATGCCAAAGTTACTACAGCCATACACTTCTTCAAGGATGAAGCGGAGCGCCAGGACTGGAAGGTGGGCGAGATCGTCGATACGAAATTCGGACAGATCCTTATAATGAGCAAGGTCACGCGTAAACTGTCGGTCAGCGTGAGCCGTCGCGAACATGAAGACGTGACCGATGTCGTGTTTGTGTATAGAGAGTATTGAGGGAGCGGAAAGAGGAAAGAGGGAAAAGGATGGGGATTCGTTGCGTGTAGTAAAGGGATCGGTCCTGGCGGTGGTGTCGGGCGCTCTTCTCGCTCTGTGTTTTCCATATCCGGACCTGGGGTTACTGGCTTATTTTGCGCTTGTGCCTCTACTGATAGCCCTGTTCGGATCCTCGCCTCGTGACGCGGCCCTTTATGGTTTCCTTACCGGCTGGGTCCTTTTCGCGGCTCTATCCTACTGGGTAGCCATCTACGGCGCTTTTCCGTTCATCCTGATCGTAAGCTTAGCGGCGTCTTTGATCGCGGTCTTTGCCGCTCTTTCATCGTATGTGATCAAAAGGACGGGACCGTTACTCCAACTGTTCTTCTTGCCGGTCGTCTGGGTCGTTATCGAATTCTTAAGGAGCGAACTCGGTTCCTACAGTTATCCGTACGGAGTCCTAGGCTATTCGCAGACGGGTATCCGGCCCGTGCTTCAGATAGCCGGCATCCTCGGCGTTTATGGAATATCCTACCTGATCGTCTTCGTCAACACGGGCATAGCCGTATTGATAAAAGGTCGCGATCTTACAGAGAGGAAGAGCCTGTATGCCGTGCAAATATGTGTCGTGCTCATGTTACTCGCCTCCGCCGGATTTGGCTTTGTAAGGACGGCGTCTTTTAAAGATAAGAGCAAAAACGAGGTCAGCGTAGGGATCGTCCAGCCTTCTGTCCCTCAGAAACTGAAATGGGATGAGGATATGGCGCCCTCCATCATGAACAAGTATGAAGGATTGGTAAGACCTTTTAGGGTGGACAGCGTCGATATGATAGTCCTTCCGGAGGCTACGCTTCCCCTGTATGTCGAACCGGACGATCCGCTTCTCTATAGGTTGAAATCGTGGGCGTCGATGACAAAGACACCGCTGCTTGCGGGCGTCCCGCTGATCGACGAGGATCTGAAGAGCCGGAACACGGTGCAGCTCATCTATCCCGGGGGCCGGGAGAACGGACGTTATGACAAGATGTACCCGGCGCCGTTCGGTGAGTTCGTCCCGTTCCGGCCCATATCCGAAAGACTGTGGACCGACTTCACGGCCCGCGGGGACGTGACTCCCGGGAAGAATCCGACGGTCTTCAGGTTAAGGCGTTCGGGTTCAAATAAGGACCTTCGATTCGGCGTCCTCATATGTTCGGAATCGCTCTATTCCCATCTCGCCCGCCGCGTCGTGCGTGACGGAGCGGAGGCGATATTCGTCATGACGAACGACGCGTGGTTCTACACGACAAACGAGTCCGATCTCCATTTCGATATGAGTGTCTTAAGAGCGGTCGAGAACGGTGTGTACGTCGCGCAAGCCGCGAACTCCGGCGTATCGGGAGTAGTGGATCCGACGGGACGAGTCGTCGAACAGACCAAGGTGTTCGAGGTGACGACGCTCAAAAGCACTATCGGTTTCAACGATACACGGACGTTCTTCAACAAAGCAGGATATCTGTTTCCTTACATCTTATCCGCTCTTCTATTTTTATTCTTACTATTTCTAATATTCTCCGTAGGTTCCGCCGATACTGTGAGTGAGGATGGGAACGAGCATACGGAGGGTAATAGGCAATGGCGAAAAAATGCACCAGACGGGATATCATCCGGATCATCAGACAAAAGGCAAAGAAGGACAAGATCGAACAGGCGATGACGGACTCGCGCTTTGAAGACGGTGTGGCCAAGCTCGAGTATATGAGGTTCATGCGCGATCTCGAAGAAGGACGCATACGCCGCTTGTCTGGTAAAAGAATCGGATAGATAAAGTTTGCACGATAATCGCTCCCACAGATATAATCGTTAATATGTGAAATTATATTTTATTAGCAGCGCTTTAATCCCTACGTATTCGAGGCAAAGACTATATGGACGAAACACCAAAGGATATCCAGAATGGGTCGGAAAAGAAACCCGCGGGAGATCATGGTGAACAGGAAGAAAATATAGAGAAGAAACTACCGCGGTCTAAACCGGAAGGCGCCAAGCCACCCGGTCAAAGGCCGCCTGGAGCTCGCCCGCCGGGCGCTCCGGTGCCGAGGCCACGCCCGAAAACGGGACGCGAAGTACGACGCCACCCGATCTTCAGAAGGTTTATCAACATCACAAGCATCATAGGCATAATCATGATCCTTCTTCTCTTCTTCGGTCTGCCGAACTTAGTCACATTCCAGCCGGCGTTCTGCGGCCAATGCCATTCGGATGCCAAGAGACCCGTATACCAGCAATGGAAGACATCTACGCACGCCAAGATCGGATGTATGCAATGCCATGTCCGGCCGGGGCTTAAGAACATCTTCTTGAGCCGGATCGGGCTGGCGCAAGAGATCTGGATGCGGGTCGTGCCGTCCGAGAAGAGAGAGAAACCGGTCGGCTTCGACTCGCCGCCGACGAACGAAACGTGTATGCCGTGCCACGAAGCGCGGAAGAGGATATCTCCCAGTGGCGACATCGTCATACCGCATCAGTCGCATATCAAGATCAGGAAGCTGAACTGCGTCGATTGTCACCAGAACTTCGTCTGCCGGCGGACGTCGAAGACCAAGGCGCTCGTATCTATGGAAGGATGTTACAGGTGCCACAACGGGCGGAGGGCCACCAACGAGTGTACGGCTTGTCATACGGAGAAGGGCGTGCCCGCTTCGCACAGGGACAAATGGGTCCTTCAGCACGGAACGGAGGCCCAGACGGATAAAGACACTTGTATGGAATGCCACTCGAAACCGAAGGATTTCTGCAAAAGCTGCCACGGCGTCAAACCGCCCTCTCACACGGCGGATTTCGGAATCGCGCATGCGACATACGCCAGAGAAAATAAAGCGGCTTGCCTGGAATGCCATGATGAAAAAGGCGTCTGCGCCAAGTGCCACGGCGATACGGGGCGCCAGCATAACGAGAACTGGTTGGGCATTCATCCGAGCGTCGCGAGGAGCGGCATCAGGGATTGTTTTGAATGTCACAGTAAGATACACTGCAATACATGTCATCGTTCACCACATTAAATGCTATTGAAAGGAGCCAAACTGAAGATATCTGAGATCCCCGAACCGACGATCATGCGCTTGACCGTCTACGCGAGGTGTCTTACAGACCTCGTCAAGCAAAATGTGCAGGTGGTCTCGTCGGAAAAACTGGCGAACGAGGCCGGCGTGAATGCTGCTCAAGTCCGTAAAGACCTGTCTTATCTGGGCAGCTTCGGGCGACGGGGGGTAGGTTACGAAACGAATCATCTTTTGAACAAGATATCGATCTGCCTCGGGTTGACGAAAGAACGGTCGATAGTGATCGTAGGGGTAGGTAAACTTGGAAGCGCTCTTTTAGGATATCAAGGGTTCCTGGAAAAAGGTTTCAAGATGGTGGCGGCTTTTGATACGGACAAACGCCGGATCGGCTCGAGCATCGGCGGTATCGAGGTCATAGATCTTGAGCGTGTCGACGAGATCATCAAGAAGAAGAATGTCGAGATAGGGATCATCGCGGTTCCCGCGGAAGCGGCGCAAAAGGTGGCCGACAGGCTAGTCGTAGCCGGGATCAAAAGCATATTGAACTTTGCTCCGGTCGTGATCAAGGTTCCCGAGTCGATCCTCCTGAGAAGGGTGGATCTGTCAAGCGAACTCGAGATACTATCCCACTATCTGAACTCGTCGCATAAGGAATAAAGAGATGGTGAGGCATGGCGTTCGAAGAGAAGACCAGGATAACTCTATACATCTTATTGATCCTCTTCGCGATCTTTCTGCTGGCCGTCGTTCTCGCTTATATCGATAATAACGGCATACTCGTACCGGGCAAGCTGAAGATATATGATGTCCGCTACAACCGCCCCCTCTATAACAAGGGCTCTTACCACATCTTCAACGTCTACGACTTCAAGAAGAAAAGATTTGAGGGAGTCGCGGCGATCTGTCGCAAAGTCGGCCGTTTCTCATATGTCTTTGCAGAGAAGGAGCTCGACGTACCTAAAAAAACCGTCGAGTATGTCTCCAGCAATTTCGACACCTACATATATCCCACTTTCGACGACGCTTTGACAGGACAGCTGTCAAAAGGCGTTAATGACGACAACCGCGTAGTCATCCTGTTTCTGGACAAGGACCGGGCTTTCCCGCTGGCGATCAGGGACAAACTGCTGAAAGGCTTCTACACGCAGACAAACGAACGGACCCGCATGTTCTTCGCGCCGTCCAACGAATCGAAAGTCCTGTATGTCTTCGTGAATCCCCTTATCGATTCGGATGAAGATGTGGTCGAGACCGTCGCGCATGAAGCGAACCATCTAAAAAACTGGAGCATAATCAAGACGAATATCGGGTTTACCTTTACATCAGCCTTTTTTATAGCTACATTATTCCTGTTGTATCTGGGACTGACAGGCCTTTACTACAGGTTCATGTCGGCCAGGGATGTCGGCCGAAGAAGGGTGGCTCATGAAGATCGAGACGTATGACCGGCTGATCATGATCGGCGCTTTTATCGTTTACCTGATCCTTTTCGAATCGTGGCTGCGCGTAGCGCCCGATCCCGGCTGGGGCAACATCGGCCTTGTATTCCTCATGGTGCCGATGGTGACCGTCGTCGTGTTCTACGGGATCTGGTGGTCGCTATTTTTAGGGATCTTCCTCTCCGCTCTATACTTGCCCGTGATATGGCCTTCCTTAGTCGTAGGCAAGACGTCCGTCCTGGAAGTGGTGATGAAGTTCGCGCTCGTCTTCGCCGCGGCTATCGGAGCCGAGCTTTTCCGCAGATACGAGATAAAAAAGAGGATCAAACTGGCGGATCTGGCCGAGCGGTTGGAGAAGAAAGTCGAGCAGCAGAAGGCGCTGATAAAAGCGCAGCAAGCGCTCGGGACGGATCTTGATTATCACAACCAGCTCCAGGCGTTCATGCATTGGGCGGTCCGCCTCGTATCGTCGGAAGCCGGGTATCTGATGATCTATGACCGGAAGAAGAAACACATAGAAGTCATCCTACCCGATGAGCCGGAAGAAGAAAAGGAAATGCCGGAACCTTTCCGGAAAATGGAGTCGATGAAATCCGGGAAGGTCACGGACGAACAGGTATTCGACCTGATCGAAGAGATGAACGAACACAAGCATGTCTTATGCATCCCGCTTTATGTAGAGAAGCAGCTTGCCGGAAGCTTATGCCTGGTCGGCGGGGAACACCATTTTACGGACAACGACGAGAACCTGGTCAATATGCTGGGCGAGAAGGCGCAGGTGGCTATAGACAACGCGCGGCTTCATGAGAAGAACACGGAGCTGTTCATAAGCAGTATCATCGCGCTGGCGAAGATCATTAATGCCAGAGACCCGCTGACCAAAGACCACTCGGACCGTGTCGCGCGACTGTCCAGCATGCTTGCCACAGAGTTCGGGCTGGAAGACGCGATGGTCTCCGCCATGATGCAAGCCGGAGAGCTGCATGACATCGGTAGGATCATCATACCTGACCAGATCCTTAAGAAACCTGGATCGCTGACCAAGGACGAATACGAGATCGTCAAGAAACATCCGGAAACCGGTTATGAGCTGCTGAAAGGCGTAACCGCCTTCGAAGACATCCTACCGGCGGTCTTACATCATCACGAGAGGTATGACGGCCAGGGCTATCCGAAAGGCCTTAAAGGGGCGAAGATACCGCTGATCGCCAGGATCGTATCGGTGGCCGACGTATTCGAGGCGTTGACGTCGGACAGGTCGCATAGGGGCAGCATAGCTCCGGAGGAAGCGCTCGAAGTCCTTAATGAGGTCTCGGGGAAGCAACTCGACCCTGAACTGGTCGATGTTTTCTGCTCCGCGTATATGAAACATAGAGAAAGGTATGCGGTAGAGGTCTAGCATCACCATAATGCCAGTTCAACATATATAAAGCACCCTTTTATGTTCTTGCGTCATATTTCCCAATCTGCTATAATGTAATTGCTTGAAAAAGCGCCTGTGAAGTGCTGTGAAGTAGAACACTAAAAACCTCCTGACGTATGGTGGTACAGGAAGGGAATGTCTTTTTGTCTTTAAAAGGCATTATAGGACGCTGCGTGCCCTAAATCATCCCTGCCTGTTATTAGGCTATCTGTGGAGCGGGATTTGGCTGACACTGACAAGGGTGACAAGAAAGAGAAGAAGGAAGAAAAGCCTAAGAAACCGGTAAAGCGTCCCGCGAAGCCAAAGGGGCAGGCAAAACCGGCAGGAGGTTCCGGGGAAAAGAAACCGGGGACAGAACAAGACAAGAAGCCTTCTGTATCAGGAGCTGCTCCCGGAGGGCAAGCACTGGCGACCACAGGTCAACCGGCACCACGCCCGAAGGGACGCAATGGAAACGGGCGCACCAAAGAGGAAGAACGCCGCCGCCGGGTGATCCTAGCCCTATGGCTCCTCATGTTCAGCATCCTTACAGGCGTCTTCGTATTCATCTTCCTAAACCTTTTCAGTCCCGCGGGACGCAAAGAGACAGCCAAGAAATGCCTCGATTGTCACGATAAAGGAATGGCCAGGCAACTGAACGCTCAGTACAAACACGAGCCGTTCGAGAGGGAAAGATGCACCGAGTGCCACAAGGACGTCGTCTGCGACAAGGAGAAGAAGAAGTTCGCCGTCCTCAAGGGCTCGCTCAAGACCATCTGTTTCGGTTGTCACACCAAGGCCAAGTCGGATGAGAAAAAGAAAAACGTCCATAAGCCGTTCAAAGGTAAAAGATGTACGGATTGCCATGATCCCCATGGGTCCGATTTCGAGAAGATCACCATTCTACCCGCCAACGAACTCTGCGTTTCATGCCACTACGGCAGCAGCTTCACACAGGTATTCAAGCACCAACCGGCCGAGATGCGTAACTGCATCGACTGCCATGAGCCTCACTCCAGCGACTACGACAAGCACATGACGATGGACGAGGGCGACCTCTGCTACAGCTGTCATCTCAGAGTCGCGCAGCAGACTTACCGGCCATTCAAGCACAAACCGTTCGGCGACGAAAAATGTGTGGATTGCCACAAACCGCACAGCGCGGGAGAAAAGCGTCTGCTGGTCAAGGAGTACAACAGCATGTGCAAGGGTTGCCACCCTATTGTGGAAGGAGAGTTCGGAAAACCGAACCATCATCCGCTGGGGCGGGCGCCTATCGAGAACTGCGGCAAATGCCACCTGTATCATTCCGCCGACTACGCCAAACTGCTGCCGCTGCCGGGGACCGTCAACTGTTATCAGGCCCCGTGTCATCCGGGCTTGAGGGAGACATTTGAAGCCTCGGAGCATAACAGCAGCGTAATGGCTATGCTGGCGCAAAGGAACTTTGCCGTGAACTGCAGCGCGTGCCACTCGCCTCACGGGTCGGATTACACGCGGATGCTGACCAAGAGCAAATATACAGTCTGCCAGACGTGCCACACATTCGCGGGTACGATCGGAGAACATACGGTGTTCACACATGTCAACCAACCACCTGCTCCTGACAGATGGCATGGCGATTATATGTGGTGCGGGAGTTGCCACGCTTTTCACGGGTCGCCGTTTCCCAACATGAGGCTTGCATGGGGAGATGACCTATGCATAAAATGTCATAACACTGAGCAGATGGAAAACGTGAACAGATGAGATTGTCTGATCTTTCCAACGAGCAACTGAACAAAGCCACATGGATAGTCGTCGCGCTGATAGTGATCACACTGTCGGCGGCAGGCGGCTATTTTGCGTATAAGAACTATCTGACCGGAAACATCCCTCCGCTTATCCAGAAGGAGATGGACAAGGCCAAGCAGGACATCGCCAAGGATCCGAAGAACGTAGAAGCCAGGATCAAACTGGCGAACCTGTATATCGGCGAGAACATGAACAGCGAGGCGAAACTCGAACTCGAACAGGTCCTCAAGATAAACAAGAACCACATCGCCGCGCTGACTCTTCTGGGCACCGTTTACGAATCGACCGGGCAGGACAATCAGGCGGTGACCTATTATAAGAAAGCCATTGCCGTCGCGGAAAAGACCGAGTTCAAGGCCTTGAACATATACCTGTACGAAGCGTATTACCGGCTCGGTTCGATCTATCTCAAACAGAAGGCGTATGATAAGGCGATAGAGGTCTTGAAGAAAGACTCGTCGTTGAATCCGATGGACTCGGACCTTCACTATCAGCTCGGGCAAGCGTATCTTAAGAAAGGCGACGCGGATACGGCCATCCTCGAGTTCTCGGACGCGCTGAAGTACGTGCCCAACTACGCTGAGGCCTATTTCGGCTTGGGGCAGGCGTATGAGAAGAAAGGCGACAAGCCGAAGGCGATAGAGGCTTATCAGAACGCGTTGAAATACAAATCGGATTACGAAGACGCCAAGAAAGCGTTGGAGAAGCTGAAATGAGCATAGTCGACAAAGAGATCGAGAAAGAAGCTCTTAAAGCAAGAAAAAAGAAGATCAAGATACTGCTCGGACTGGTGGGTCTGCTGGCTGTTATCATAGCCGTCGTCCTCTTCTTGATCTTTAACAAGAAGCCCGTGATCAACATCATTCCCGGACGCGTCGGCCCGCCGGCCTACACGGAATCGATCTACGGGGATTTCAACTGGCCCCTGGGTGTTGCGACCAGTCCTGACGGAGGCAAGATCTATGTGGTCGATTCGAACAACCGGAAGGTCAAGATGTTCGACCGTAATGGCAATGCGCAGGGTGATTTCGGCGGAGAAGCCAAGTCGTCCAGCAAACAGCCCGGTTTTTCCAACCCTTTATATATCGCCGTCAATTCGAAAGGGCAGGTATATGTCTCGGACAGGACGATGTCGATGGTCAGCATATTCGACGGCAACGGCAAGTTCATCGAGCGTTTTACTCCACGGGCGGAACCCGGTTTCTCGTGGAGTCCGCTCGGCGTGGCTTTTGACGATAAAGATAACCTGTATGTGACGGATGCGACCAAAGGCAAACACCGGGTACTGATCTTCGACCGGAACGGTTATCTTAAACTTCAGTTCGGCCGTGAAGGTATCGGCAACGGGGAATTCTCCTTCCCGAACGGTATCGCCGTCGATAAAAAAACGGGCCGGATCTTCGTCGCGGACAGCAATAACGCGCGGGTCCAATCGTTCGACAAGAAGGGCAAGTACATAGCGACGATCGGGCAGGCGAAGGGCAAGTCCCAGTTATCCCACCCGTTGAGCATAGCCATCTCCGACAGCGGGCGCGTACACGTGACGGATGCCTTCGGCCATAACGTCCAGGTATACGATACGAACGGCAAATTCCTTTATAACTTCGGCACGTTCGGCGTCAAAGAAGGCCAGTTCATGTTCCCGACAGGGATCGCTATAAACGGCAACAGGGTGTACGTAGTGGACCGCGAGAACAAACGCGTCCAGATATGGGAATACTGATATACCGCCGACATCCTCATAAATGCCATCTGAACTTTAATTTTAACCCCTGATTAAGGTTGATTTATTCCCTAAAAAATGATAGAATTTGACATTGTAAAGGGCTTGTTTTTCAAGCTTTTTTCTCTGTGGCAAGGGAAAGGCCGAAAGCGCTGCTTAGAGAGCCTTAATGATCGACGTCCGGCGACATCAGACAAGGACTGAGACCTTAAGGTTTTCAAGCGAGGCGCGGACGGTGAAAAAGAACACGACGTTCAAGGAGTTCAATGGCATGACCAGGACCCTAAGGAGGGTTTTTTGCGTCATTTATAGGCGCACGCCCTTAATCGCCGTTCTGACCTTAGCTTTTATTACGTTTACGCCCACCCTCGCAAAAGCGGCTAGCCCCCACGGCCCATTCTCGTCTTCCACAGACAAGTGTTCCACCTGCCACAGACTTCACACAGGCCTTTCCCACAAGCTCTTGCCACAAGAGACTTCCCTCGCACTATGTCAATCTTGCCACACAAAGGGTACAGGGGCTGACACCGCTGTTATGCAGGGTATCTACATCGACGCCCAGAATCCGGATCAATCCGGAGGAGTTGATAATGGCATCCTTCTGGGCGGGGGTTTTGACAGGATCGGTGATGCGTCCGAAACAACCGGAAGGCATCAGGTTGGCGTGGCAGGAACGCTGCCGGGAAGCAGCGCTCTTGCCACGGACAACCCCGGAGCTGTCATCACCTTGACATGTCTCTCGTGTCACACACCGCATCAAGGACCGAACTACCGGATCTTGAGACGGAGGCCGGGAGATGTCGCTGAAGACGTAGCCGTCCAATCATGGGTAGGCAACTACGAACAATACTGCGAGTACGACTTCGATCCCGTTACCACGGGTGTTCAAGGCTATACGGACAACTACAAAAGCGGCATCGCCAGCTGGTGCGGAAGCTGTCACACGACTTATCTTACAAGGGTCGAAGATTCATATGACGCCGGCGACAAGTACGGGAAGAGTACGCGTTACAGACATGGCGTAGATGTCGATCTCGCCGGCGGACGACCCGATGCCGTCACAAAGGTGATATATCAACCCATGAACACGGATCTACCGTTGGAGGATCTGACCGGTAACGGTAGGACACCCGACGACGAATTGACATGCCTGTCGTGTCACCGGGCGCATGGTACGGATGCGCAGATGACAGGATGGGCGGAATTCGATCCGGCGGAGAGAGGCATACTTCCGGCCGGGAAAGACAGCATGCTCTTGAGACAGAACGACAGGACGATGTGCATCAAATGCCACCGGGTGCTTTAGGAGAAAGAGAACAGTGAGTGCGCGTAAGTTACTGACGCTAAGCTCAATATCGATTGTCGCGGTGGTCATCATATCGCTGATGATGACCAGTGCCGCGTTCGCTTTCTCGCCCGATTCAAACTTTACAGGCAGCGCGGATATGTGCGCTCAGTGCCACAGGCTGCACACGGCGACATATATCAACCTCTTGAAAGACGCTTCGGCCGGAATGTGCCGGAACTGCCATTTCGGAGGCCAGGGTGCCGACACCGATGTCTTCAACGGGGTATATGTAACGGGAGGGCATATGACAAGCCCGTTCACGAACTACCCGCACGGCGAGACAAACGCGGTCCTCCTCGGGGGTGGGTTCGAGCATGTCGGCGGTTCGGGAGGTCTACAGACCACGTCGACTCACAGTATGGAGAATCCATCGGGCGATGTCCCGCCGGGATCCACATCGAAACAGGTGATCGTATTGTCGTGCACATCCTGTCACAGCGGACACAGGGATATGGACCATCCGGACCAGTACCGCGTTTTGAGAGTGCAACCGGGAGATGCGCAGAGCCCGATAGATGTTCTCTGGAACGGGCCGTGGGACGACCAGAATGAAACGTCAAATGTCGATCCCAACAGGACTTATAGAGCATATACGGAACATGATTTCGACCCGGCCACGCCGGGTGTCCAGTTTTATACGAAGAACTACAAACAAAACATCAGCAACTGGTGTACCGGTTGTCATACCAGGTATCTGGCGACCGATGACAACCCTCAATATAAAAGCGATCCGGGGTATGATGCGGGTGATGGCAGCGGAGTCACGCGTAAATATAGACATAGTATGGAAATCCCGATCGTCGGCAGGTTTGAGAATCCGTTCGGGGCTTTCGAGGACTTCTCGACGGATCTTCCGTTGGAAGACGTAAACGTGACAGCGAACCCGCGTGAAGACGAAGACCTGTTGAACTGTCTTACCTGCCACCGCGCGCACGGGACTGAAAAGACAATGGAAGGACACGCGGCTCTGCCCGCGTCAAATAGGGGGACTCTGCCGAGCGGCCAGGATTCGACGCTGCTAAGGAAGAACAATCGCGGAGTTTGTGTTACATGTCATAAGATGGATGTGGCATACTGATATGAGGTGGTTATCACTTGGTTAAACTGGCGAAGACTAGACCGTTAAAGTTTATCGGGCTCATACTTGGTCTGTTTCTCGTATATGCGTTGAGCGGGACGAATATCTTCACGATGCGGGCCAGCGGCCAGGGAGCCGCCGGCGCGGTGGAGTATATCCATATCGACGCGCCGACAAACGTCAAGCTGGCCGAGACTTTCGAGGTCAGACTCGGCGTTGTAGACCAGGTGGGTAAGCTCATCTCAGGCTTATCTTACGGGCAGGACTACGGCGAGTTCAGCATACCCACAGACGGCATCCAGGATAAGGATGGGAAAGTAGCGCATTTCACCGTCGATCCGGCACAAGTCCGGGAACTCAAGAACGACAAAGACCAGGGAACGGGCATCTATGTGATACCCGTCAAGATCGATGAATGGTCCGAAGGCGGAGTATCGGGCGCGTATTCTCTGCGTGTCGACTATACAGGCAAAGCCGGTGGGTCCGCTGATGGCGCGACTGTCCAGTCATACAAGATCAGTGACCGGACGACGGTCAATCCAGATACGGACGGACAACCCGGCGTGATCAAGTACTCGCCCACTCAGATCGATAAGGTCTCATTAAAAGTCCCTGTCGAAACGCCGGGGCAACCCGCTCCGCCGCCGGCACAGAATACCGTCCATTTCAAGGTCAAGCTGATCGGGCAGGAGAAAGACCCGGCTGCGGATAAAACGCGCAGACTAAGTGGCCGCGCCGAGCCGGAAAACCTTCACAACTGGCTGGCGCCTACGGCTTACGACAACACCGGCCAGACGATCCAGGTCAGTTATGGGACGATCAAAGAAGAAGAGATCGCCTTCACCAGCACGCGAAGAGGCGAGAAGACCTTTAAGACCGCTAACTACGATGTCGAAGTCAAAGTCGCATCGCCGGCATCGCTTGGCGGTAGGCGGGCGGTCATCGAGTTCGGCATCCTCGACAACGGTGTCGTCCAGAAGGTGAGCGCTACGGTCAACTTCACATCGATGGGGACCGAACAGAGCGCGGCGCCTAATCCGTTCTTCGCCAATCCGTATTTGATCGAAGTGCCTCATACCCCCATTGTCGAAGAGGTCGGATATGTGGGCGTCAAGCAAGAGAGCCCCCTTCTCCTTGTCAACCTGGCCGATCCCGATGAGAACCCGACCAACGGTTACTATATCGTCGATGAAGCCGGCGATCGGGTGGGTATCGTCAAGATGCGTTTGAAAGCGATCATCTCGGATGACGCTATGATAAGTCTTGACGAGGCCGAATTCTTCGAGCAAGACGCCGCGCCGGATCCCGGCGACTACGGTAACGGGACAAACCTTAGCGGTACTTTCGGTTCCGACTATGTCGAGTGTTACTACGACTATACGAGTGCGCAAGTCGCAGCTAAAGCGGAGGCGCAGTACAGATACTGGGTCCATGGACATAACGTGACGCCCGAATGGGGAACGTGCCAGAGCACCAAGCTGTCGGTCGACAAGACCGCGCCCGCTTGCGCGATATCGGACCCGACGAACGGCGATTGGATTAGACAGACTTACAAGATCATCGGGACAACCGACTGGAACAACGGGGGAGGCACATACCGGGCGCCGATCAACTGCGTCCAGATCGACGACGACGGAGACGGTGTATTCGACGACTTGGGCGAACCGGATCCGACATGGGATACGTGGTATTTCATGTGGTATACATCCGGCATGGATGACGGAGCGTTTTCTTTTAAAGCACATTCGATGGATATGGCCGGTAATTTCAGTACGCCGGACACTCTTGTCAATGTCACCATAGATAATACGAATCCAAAAGCGAACATAACGTCACCGACTCAAGGAATCGGTTTCGACAACGGCGTGACCACCAGCGTATCCATCAACGGTTCGGCTTATGACCTGCCGATCGGGCTTAACGGATTCGACTATTATGTGGCGGAATGGGCTTCGGGAAGAAAAGCATATGGAGATGAGACCGGTTGGTCGACAACGGGTATGACATATCCGCCGGGGCATCCGGGCGGGCAGAACGAGGCCAACAACGAGCTGCTTTCGACGTGGAGCATCAGCAGCCTGGCGGCCGGTGACTACACCATCAGGATCACATCATATGACAAAGCAGGGAACAAGAACCTCGATCGCGACTACGATCCGAACATAAACCGCATATACGTACACATCGACACCACCAATCCGACCGTCGCGGTCGCCAACCCGATAAACGGATGGTACGACAAGTATTTCACCGGAACAGCCGCTGACGACATATCCGGCGTCAGCAAGGTCGAAGTCCTGATACAGAGA
>JAGVPG010000007.1 GCA_020052375.1 Actinomycetota bacterium
CTTATGGGCGTGTCCTTGGCTGTCGCCTTATGCGGCATCGGGCTGGCTTATCTCATCTACTACAAACAGGTCATAAGCGAAGAGAAGATCATAGCTAAGATCAGGGTGTTGTATGACGCGGCTCAACATAAATACTACCTGGACGAGCTTTATATGAAGCTGTTCTATACGGCTACGGTAGTCATGGGGACGTTCTTAAACAAGTTCGACAGGCTAGTCGTCGACGGGGCAGTCAAGGGAGCGACCGGCGTGGTATTGAAAGCAAGCAGCCAAGCGGCTGCTTTCGATAAAAAAGCGATTGACGGATTGGTACACGCGGTAGGCGGAGCGACGGTTGCCAGTAGTAAGGGCACCCAGCGTTTTGACCAGGGAGTCATTGATGGAACGGTCAATGGTATCGGCACGTTCATAAAGTCGACCGGACGGAGGTTGAGGTCGATCCAGACGGGGAACCTGTTGAATTACGCTTTGGTCGCTTTTATCGCTGAAGTGGTCGCCCTGTTCATCGCTCTGGGTATTGCATGGTATACAAGATAATGATTCAAGGAGGAAGTTGATTTGGGCAAGGAATTCATCTACATCATTCCCGAGATACTGATACTGACAACAGCTACTATCGTACTCTCACTGGATATTTTCCTGCCGAGGGAGAGAAAAAGCCTGCTGGCTTACGTATCGATCGCCGGTCTTTGGTTGGCCGCGTTCCTTTCCGCCGGTTTGATAGGTGAGCGCGTATCGATCCTCGCCGATATGTTCGTCATCGATTCTTTCGGCATCATCCTTAAGATCGTCATCCTGATAGCGGCCAGTATGGCTGCATTATTGGCCATAGAGTTCTTAAAAGAGAGCAATAAATACGGTGAGTATTACTTCCTGCTGCTTTCTTCGGTCCTCGGGATGATGATCGTCACGGGGTCGAGCAACCTTATCGCGGTCTTCCTTGGGATCCAGTTGACCAGCGTGCCACTGTATATCATGGCAGGATTCGCCCGGACGGATGTAAAATCCAACGAAGCGGCGCTTAAGTATTTCCTCCTTGGTGTCCTGACAGCGGCCGTCACCTTATACGGCATGTCGCTCATATATGGAATGACCGGGACTCTAAATCTTGCGGAGATAGCGACTAAACTGGAGCATACGAATCTAAACGACCCGGTCCTATTCATCGGGATGACGTTCGTGGTATCAGGTTTCACGTTCAAGATCGCCGCCGTTCCTTTCCACTTCTGGGCTCCTGATACATATGAAGGCGCCCCGACTCCGGTGACGGCGTTTATCGCGGCGGTCCCGAAGATGGCCGGTTTTGCCGCCCTGGTGAGGCTTGTGTTCACGGCGTTCCCGGAGTTCACAGGGCAATGGGTCGGCCTGTTCGGTCTGGCCGCGACGATGACGATGATAACCGGAAACATCCTTGCCATACCGCAAAAGAACATCAAGAGAATGCTTGCTTTCTCGGGTATAGCTCATGTCGGATATGCATTGATCTCTCTGGCGGTCTCGAACCAGCATGCTCTATCAGGGCTGGTCTTCTATATGATCGCTTATGCGGCGATGAACCTGGGTGCGTTCGCGATCGTCATCGCTGTCGGAAGGGTCAGTCCGGAGAACCAGATCGAGGACTTCGCCGGGCTAGGTTCGCGTTCACCTCTACTGGCGGGTGCGATGACGATCCTGTTGTTATCTATGCTAGGATTCCCACTAACAGCCGGTTTTATGGCCAAGTTCCTGGTCTTTGCGTCAGCAGTCGAAAAGGGATATGTTTGGTTGGCTGTTATAGGAGTGGCAAACAGCGTCATTTCGCTTTATTATTATATAGGGGTCGTGCGGCAGATGTATATGGTGCCGCCGAAAACGGAGAAGCCTGTGCCGATACCTGTGACGATCGGAGCCGTTGTTTTGACTTCAGTCGTTGTGACCATGGTCATAGGTATCTTTCCGGAGTATTTCATTCAACTCGCAAGATTGGTATTCTTAGTGAATGCAAGCTTCTAGTTCAGGGGGCTAGGACCTGGTGTTTCGAAAAATACTCTTTCCAACGGATTTTTCCGAATGTTCAGACAAAGCGTTCGACTATATCATGGGGCTTAAGGATGTAGGCGTTCACAAAGTCGTGATCGTTCATGTTCTTAAAGCGGAAGAAGAGTTTCCAGTTACTTTGACTATAAAAGACAAAGCCAAGATACGCTTCAAGGACATGGAAGAAGCTCTCAAGCGACACGGTATGGACATTGAGAGTACTGTCGAGTTGGGGAATCCGGCTTCAGAGATCCTGAAAGCAGCCGCCTTCTACAACGTGTCAATGATCGTTATGGGCTGTCATGGAAAAGGTCTTCTCGAAGAAGTCATGCTGGGTAGTGTTTCCGACCAGGTCGTAAAGGAGTCGAAAGTCCCCGTTCTGGTCGTTAGGTGCAAAGTGCTTGAAGGGATCAAGGAAGAGAACGTCGAGGAGTACTCCGCTGAGAGCTTTAAAAGGATCTTGTTCCCCGTAGACTTTTCCTTCTGTTCAACAAGAGCGCTGGATTTTGTAAGGAGACTGAAGGATGCCGGAAGCAGGGAGGTCATGCTGGCCCATGTAGTAGACAACCGTTATCTCTTCCCGTATAGAGCGAAGCAGGCAAAGGTGGAAGCCGAAAAGAGGTTGGAAGTATACAGGAAGGAACTGGAAGAGCGCGGTATGAAAGCAAAAGTGAAAGTCCCGGTAGGCGTACCGCTCGACGAGCTTATCAGACTAGCCGATAAAGAGGATTCTTCTCTGATCGTAATGGGATCGCATGGAAAGAGTTTTGTCAGAGAAGTATTTCTGGGAAGTGTTTCCGAGAACATGATCAGGCAGGCTAAGATCCCCGTACTGGTCGTACATGACGATGTCAGTGACTGGGATTATGATGAGGACAAACAGATCAAGCGCTAGTAAACGAACTTACGACGAACAACAATCCCACGACCGCGATAAACAGCATGACCAACCTGTAGCACCAGTAAATAAACGTATGTATATCGCGCCATCCTTTAATGAACCGCCTCAAGTAGCTCTGTGGAGTAAACGCGGACAAGCTTACAAGCATCATCAATAAGCCGATCAGTAGATTCATCTTCATCCTATGGGGTCAGGTCTTGTATTTTGACATTTAGTAATTATAACAGAATGTCAAAATACAAGACCTGACCCCTTTCCTGTTGACGAAGATCGTAGTAGCTGTTAATATCAATATATATTGATATGTAACGAGTTGATATTAACAAGGAGGCCATATGAAAAGCGCAGACAGTCGCGACAAACTAAATGAGTTGGCGGACTATCTGAAAGCTATCTCTGATCCGAACCGGCTGAAGATACTTACGCTGTTATCGGATGGTGAGCGCTGCGTTTGCGAGATCCATCAACCACTCGGATTACCGCAAAACCTCGCGTCACATCATCTAAGAGCATTAAAAGACATCGGTTTAGTCGTATCGAGGAAGGAAGGGAAATGGGTCCATTACTCTTTGAACGTCGAAAAGATACTGCATTATACGGACTTATATGCCAGTGTACTTCTGGGTTCGGGTCAATGAGGGCATAGTCATGTGGGAAAAAGCTGTTGAATGGTTCGTCTTCGATCTCTTAGGTCTAAGCGAAAAGAGTCTACTTGACAAAGCGCTGGCCTTCTTCATCGGAGACTATATAAAGATCATAGCGCTCTTGATAGCCGTCATCTTCGTGATGGCAGTCATCAGGTCGTTCATCTATCCCGACAGGGTCAAGAATCTCTTGCACGGTAAGAATGAATATGCCGGGAATGTCATGGCAGCGACCTTCGGGATATTCACCCCGTTTTGAACTTGCTCGGCGGTGCCGATGTTCATCGGCTTTATAGAGGCAGGTGTGCCTCTAGGGGTGACATTCTCTTTTCTGATCGCTTCACCTTTGATCAATGAGATCGCGGTCGGCATCCTGCTGACCTATTTCGGATGGAAGATCACTGCTCTTTATATCGGTTCCGGGCTGGTGATCGCGATAATCGTTGGGATCATTATCGGACGCCTCCACCTGGAACGCTGGGTAGAGGATTTTATTTACGAAAAGACGGCTGGCCGGCACACAGGCAAGGTGATTAAGTTGGCGTGGAACAGCAGGTTCAGGGCAGCTTGGGCATACACCAAGTCGATTCTTAAGAAAGTTGCCCCGTATATAGCTCTCGGTGTCGCCATCGGTGCTTTCATCCACGGATACGCACCGCAAGACTTGATAGTGAAAGTAGCCGGAAGGTCCAATCCGTTCGCTGTACCTATAGCTGTCGCCATCGGAGTGCCTTTGTATGCGAATACGGCCGGGACGATCCCTATAGTTACATCCTTGATAGAAAAAGGCGTACCGCTCGGTACGGCTCTGGCGTTCATGATGGCGGTCACGGCTTTGAGTTTCCCGGAGATGGTAATACTAAGGCGGGTCTTGAAGAAACCATTGCTGGCTGTGTTTTTCGGAACGGTCGCTCTGGCGATCGTGTTTACCGGATATCTGTTCAACGCGGTTTTGTAAAAACAGAGGATGGAGTCTCGTGTCTCTTGAATGGAATCTTATCTTTATATTGTTCTCATCGGCGACTCTCGCCGTCTCCTTTTTTAAAGACAGAAAGAAGACGCGAAAGGCCCTAGCGGTCAGCGGCAGGTCGTTCTTGAACATGGCCCCGTTCTTCGTTGCCGTTTTTGTTCTTATCGGTATACTCGAGGTTTTTGTCCCGTCGTCCGCTATCGCGGCGCTCATGGGAGTAAACAGAGGGTTTATAGCAGTATTGTTTGCAGCCGTGGCTGGCGGCATTATGGCCGGGCCGCCGCCGGCTTCATATCCGATGGCGGATTATCTGGTAAAACACAACGCAAGCCTGGCGGCCGCGGCGACGTTTATCATCGCCTGGGTAGCTGTAAGTACTGTCTCCTTGCCTGTGGAGATCAGGATGATGGGGTCCAGGTTTGCATGGATAAGATGGTCGCTGACCATCGTTCTATCAGTTATCATCGGGGTTATCCTCGGGTGGTTCATGTGAAGTTGAAAAACTGGTTAGAGCAAAACTGGATGATCGTCGTCATATCCATGGTCTTTGTCGTCCTTGCTGTTCTGGACACGCGTCAGACAGGGCGCGCTCTGATAATAGGTGGAACAACGTTCCTAAGTATTGCCGGTGTTCTTGTTTCAGTCTATATTTTCATCGGACTTTTTAGTGTTTGGGTAAAGGAAGACCAAGTAATGCGCCACTTCGGTGAAGATTCCGGCTGGAAAGGGATGTTCTACGGCGCAATCCTGGGAACAGTCTTTCACGGTCCTGCGGTGAGTATATTTCCACTTCTCAAGAGTCTGAAGGACAAGGGCGCGCGTATGGCTATTATCGTTGTCATCGTTTCAGCTTTTGCCATCAAGATACCGGTCATCCCGCTCGAATTATCCCTTTTCGGATGGAAGTTTACATTGATACACAACGGACTTTTATTCGTTACAGCGCTGCCGCTCGGCTTGGTCATGGAGCGGCTTCTTCGCAGCCGGAACGAACAGAAAGAGAGGTAAGGATGTCGAAGCAAGCTAAAAGATTGTCATTCTTGGATAGGTTTCTAACATTGTGGATCTTTTCCGCCATGGCGCTCGGAGTCGGAGCCGGATACTTCTTTTCCGGGCTCCCTGCTTTAATCAATAGATTCCAGGTGGGGACCACCAACATCCCCATAGCCATCGGATTGATACTGATGATGTATCCGCCGCTCGCCAAGGTGAAGTACGAAGAGTTGTATAAGGTTTTTCATAACATAAGAGTCTTTATTTTACCTCTCGTCCTCAACTGGATAGTCGGCCCGGTCTTGATGTTTCTTTTGGCGATAGTATTCTTGAGGGGTTATCCGTCGTATATGATCGGATTGATCTTGATTGGACTGGCTCCCTGTATTGCCATGGTCATCGTCTGGAACGATCTGGCCTACGGTGCTAACGAGTATGCTGCCGGTCTTGTCGCCTTCAACTCATTATTTCAGGTCTTCTTTTACTCGGTATACGCATATGTATTCATAACCGTACTACCTTCGTTGATCGGGTTAAAAGGCGCTGTCGTTGATATTACGATAGCGGAGATCGCGAAGAGTGTGTTCGTATATCTAGGCATACCGTTTATCGTCGGTTTTGTGACCAGGTTTTCAATGCTCAGGATTAAAGGAGAAGCGTGGTACGAGGAGATATTCATCCCAACGATCAGTCCTGTCACCCTCGTAGCGTTGCTCTTCACAATAGTAGTCATGTTTGCGCTTAAGGGAAACTTCATAGTGAAGCTTCCCTTGGATGTTCTAAGGATCGCTATTCCGCTGCTCATCTACTTTGTGGCTATGTTTCTTGTGGCTTTCTATCTGGGCAAGAAGGCAGGTTTCGGATATGAAAAAACAACTACACTGTCCTTTACGGCAGCTAGCAACAATTTCGAGCTTGCTATTGCGGTTGCGGTTTCTGTCTTTGGTATCAACTCGGGAGTGGCTTTCGCGGGTGTTATCGGACCGCTGGTAGAAGTGCCTGTCTTGATCGGCCTGGTCAACGTAGCGCTATATTTCCAAAAGAAATACTTCGCCGATGAGTTATCAAGGGTATCGGAGATAGACCTGATCTGATTGTGCGAATTATGTCTAGAAAAGGTTGACTTGTAAGTATAAAGAGGACTAAAATTGTCCTATAAGGAGGTTTTTCCAGATGGAGCTTATAAGAAGGAACACCGACTACGCATTACGAGCCCTCGTTTTGATGGCGAAAGACAGAACGGGGGATGTATACGTAGTTACGCGCCTCGCCAACGAGGCGAGAGTCCCGGAAGACTTCTTGAGAAAAACCCTTCAGAGACTGGATAAAGCGGGAATCATCGAATCCAAAAGGGGGCCTAAAGGCGGTTTTCAGTTGAGCAAAGATCCGGCTAGGATATCCGTACTCGACGTGATGGAAGCGGTCCAGGGTCCGTTAGCGGTTAACAGGTGCTTCTTAAAAGATATCGGTTGCGATAATTTCAACAGATGTGAATTGAAAGAGAAGCTTATAGGAGCTCAGCAGGACATGGTGGATCTGTTCAAGTCAGTCACCATAAGGGAACTGGCAGCCGAGAGGGGGTAATAGTCATGCAGACGATATGTCCGGGTTCAGCACTGATAAAAAGTCCGACTCCTGAAGACATAACATGCCCGTTTTGCGGGACTAAGGTGGAGATCTGGACGGATGAACGTAAGACGAAGTGCTTAAACTGCGGCGGCAATATAATGCGTGAGATGACTCAGAACTGCGTAGACTGGTGCCCAAAGGCTCGCGAGTGCCTGGGCGAAGCTAAGTATAAAGAGTATATGGAGCAGAAGAAAACAGCGGAAGCCAGCTGAGAATAACGATGGAACATGGAAGATGGAGAATATACAAGTGGATGATCGGTGGAGTTGTCGGAATATGTGTGGTACTGCTGGCCGGGGTGGCATGGTATTACAGGTCGGTGCCCGAAACGTCAAGACCCGTAACCAGGGCCGTTATCAAAGGTGGCGGCCTGCCACCCGGCTGCACCTGCCATAGTAAAGAGCAGCCACTGGTTTCCATGCATAATCTGTTCTCGATACAAGACTGCCGCCAGTGCCACAAACAGGGAGAACAACTGATCGGCAAAAAGGGCTCGAACAAGATGACGAAAGATCGTTTGGCGAGCCTGCAAAAACGGATCAAAGATGAAGACGTATGCCAGGAATGCCATAAATCCGGCGGGCAGCTCGTAGTCCAGAAGAAGAAAAAGGTAAGCGGGCGCATGTTCTGTCCGGTGGATCAGAAATCATATGCTAAAGAACAGGCGATCAAGCGAAACGGGAAGTACTATTGCCCCAAAGATAAGAAGACCGAATTGATAGATGTGGATGAGATCGCCATGAAATCGGCAAAAGAACCGAAGAATAAATACTGTATCGTATGCCATCAGGTAAACAAGGATCTGCTAGATAAGCATGCCAGGGTCGCCAAGACCAGCGGTGAGGATATCGGTAACTGTTTGAAATGCCACACATCCCACTCTAAGTGCGAAGGCTGCCACTGGTAGTTTATTTGCCGGTGTACGGCAGTTCCTGCGGAGCCGGTATTCCGTAATGCCGCCAGATCTGAGTACCATTTATGTTCAATGTCCCGGCGTACAGATAGTCGTTGAAGACAGCGAACGAAAAGATCGCCCGGTTATCCGCGGTCCCGAATCCATCCGCGTTTACCTGTGTCCAGGACGTCCCGTCGGAAGTCCGCCAGACTTCCGCACCGGTTCCGGCACCGTTCTGGATATTCTGCTCTCCAATTACGACGATTAGTCCACCACTGCCTGTTCCGGCATAAAGACTGTTATTGTATGCGATCATGGCTCCCGTACTCGTGTTGTTCGGATCGCCGAAACCGTCGGTATTCACCTGCAGCCACGTGGTACCGTCCGATGAGCGCCAGATCTCTGTGCCTGTGACATAGTTTATCGTTCCAGCATACAAGTAGTTGTCGAACGCGGTAAGAGAGGCGGTACCCCAATTGCTGGCACTGCCGAAACCGTCTGTATTCGTCTGGACCCACGTCGTCCCGTCCGATGAGCGCCAGATCTCTGTGCCTGTTGAAAGATTTAGTGTTCCGGCGTACAGATAGTTGTTGAAGGCGGTTAAAGGATAGACCGCGGAGTTATTTGAATCACCGAAACCGTCCGTGTTCACCTGTCCCCATGCAGTCCCGTCCGGCGTCCGCCAGACTTCGGCACCCGTTGTAGCGTTTTGCGTTCCGGCGTACATATTGTCATTGAATGTAGTCAGCGAGTAGGTGATCGTGTTGTTCGCATCGCTGAAACCGTCGGTATTGGTTTGAGTCCATGCCGATCCGTCCGGCGACTGCCACACTTCCGTACCTGTTATGTCATTAGCGGTTCCGGCATACAAGTCCCCATTGAACGACTCAAGAGCGCTGGCGCCCCAGTTGGTCGGATCACCGAAACCGTCAGTATTGGTTTGAGTCCACGTCTCTCCATCAGGCGTCTGCCAGACCTCTCCGCCCGTCGTATTGTTCAATGTGCCGGCATAAAGCGCGTCATCAAAGGTTTCCATCGTGACGACACCCCAGTTGTCCTCGTTGCCAAGTCCACTCGTACCGGTCTGGTTCCAGTCTTCTGTTTCGGCGATAGCGGGGAGCGGGATAGTCATAAGGAATAGACAGACTAAGATGGCCAAAGCGAATAACCTTTTCATCTTTGCCTCCTTCTTTACTCATGGTCAAAGACAAGCTTAACAATCGTGTTCATTATTATGCTAATCGTCGTAAAAGGCAACTCTGTCTAAACAACGGTGACCTAGAAAATCCAAGAGATATTTTTCCTCCCCCTTGGAAGGGGGAGGAATTAAAGGTGGGGGTGAGCTTATGAATCTGATCGCTGTCTGCAATAGACTTATATGTTAGAATCTTAGGTTGTATACATTCGTGATGTGCCCTCGTAGCTCAGTAGGATAGAGCGACCGCCTCCTAAGCGGTAGGCCACAGGTTCGAATCCTGTCGGGGGCACCACTAAACTGTGTCGTTGCGAGGAGCAACGCCTCCCAGCGCGACGAAGCAATCTGCGAAAAAGTGTATGCCTGGGCTAGATTGAAGGAAATCTTCTCGCTGAAGATATCTTGCTCGAAGAATTCTTCAACCTCCCCAGGCACAGAATGTATAAAGGCCAAAGGTGTCGTTGCGAGGAGTGATGCCTGTCAGCATGACGAAGCAATCTATGTAAACAGCTGACTGCACGAATCTCACAGTTCTTCTAATGGGAGTAAAAAAGCAAGTACAAAATGGTATTTTCCTCCTCCCTGAAGGGGGAGGAATTAAAG
>JAGVPG010000030.1 GCA_020052375.1 Actinomycetota bacterium
AAGAGGTCGGAGGTTCAAATCCTCTAGCGCCCACCATTCTTCGCCGCCACTGACTCACATCTAACGATGTTCGTCTATCCGGCTACGAATGGCAGGCCATCCTTTATTAGTAGAATAGGCGAAGAATGTCCTCCGTAGCCGTAGAAGCCAGAGCGTTAGCGGAGGCTAGTGAGTGGCGAAGAAGGACTGGTTCTCATGAGGTCTAATGTTCTAATGTTCTACAGTTCTCATGTTCTAGATCTATTTGTCTAAGCATTATATGCCTTTACAATAAGTTGATACTGGTTTACTCTCATATCAGAGCGATATCACGTATAGCGGAGGACATTATAGTGCTTACTATAAGGTCTTGTAGGGTTTATCCCCACGTTGTGGTACTGACTCTTCTTTTATTCCTCACCATCTCATGCGTAGCAGATAATTCTCAAGACACGCAACAGAATGAAAAATCAGGACGTCAAGCTACGCTTAAGATCGGCGACAGAGCGCCCGATTTCTCGATGCGGAACCAGGATCAGATCAAGATCTCATTGAGTGAGTTCAAAAACAAGAAGATCGTCATACTTGTATTCTACCCCGCCGATTTCACTCCCGTCTGAACTGTCGAGCTGTCCCGATACCGCGATGACTACGCGCGGATCAAAGGGATGGATGCCGAAGTGTTCGGCATAAGTGTGGACTCATGGGCAACGCATGCTGCGTTTCGCGAGAAACTGGGCTTGCCCTTCGATCTGCTTAGCGATTGGGCCAGGGATGTATCACCCAATTATGGCGCCTACGATGCGGTGGAGATGGTCTCCACTCGCCACAGCTTCCTGATCGACAAACAGGGCAAGGTCAGGTTCACGCAACAAGCCAGGATTACTAAACCGAGAGACCACGATGCGATGATGAAGGAACTTGAAAAACTATACAAAACGGATAAGAAGGATTAGCCATGCGGTCAAATGATATAAGCGGCAGAGTAAAAGGGATCTTGTTGCTGATGTTATTTGCCATTATCCTTTTATCTCTGTTTGCCGCAAGCGGTTGCGCGAAGAAACCATCCGCAGGCGGGCCGACTTTTTATGAATTTTTTGATCCGACATGACCGCGATGCCAGCATATGGAACCCATCGTGGATGAGGTCAGAAACAAGTACGAAGATCGTATCGAGTTCATACTCTTAGACATTACTAGAAGCGAGAATGACGCGATAGCAACAAAATACAATGTCTACTTAACACCGACGTTCGTGATCACAGATGAAAACGACAAGGAAAAAGACAGACTTATCGGCGAGGTGTCAAAGAAGACACTTGAGACTTTCATCATGAAAGCGATTGCCGAAAAAAAGTAGCCTTTCGAATGAGGAGGTGGTAGCCAAAAGAAGAAGGCTGACCGGCATGATATTTAGAATAACGTGAAGGAGTGAGGTGAAATTGAGCACAGGACTGACAAGAAGAACATTCCTTAAAGGCGCCGGAGCGGCTGCAGCGGCGACTATACTGGGTGACCTGGGGTTCGACTTGACCCCGGTTGCATTGGCTGCGCAGAATCTGCGCATTAAGACCGCCAAGGAGAATATGACAGTATGCTGTTTTTGTTCCGTTGGTTGCGGCGCGATTGTTCATACATCTGATGGCAAGGTCATCAATATAGAAGGCGATCCGGATAATCCGCTTAACCAGGGGACATTGTGCAGCAAAGGCCAGGCCATGTACCAGTTGACAAAAAACAAACGCCGTCTGGATACGGTCCTTTACCGGGCGCCGGGCGCCAAAGACTGGCAGACGAAGGATTGGGACTGGGCGATGAAGGAGATCGCCAAACGTGTTAAAAAGACGCGTGATTCGTCTTTTATGGAGATGGATGAGGCCGGGATCACCGTCAACCGGACTGAAGCTATCGCTCAGCTGGGCGGGGCGGCACACGACAATGAAGAATGCTATCTATTGTCCAAACTCGGTCGGGCTCTTGGAATAGTCTACCTGGAGCACCAGGCCAGGATATGACACTCGCCGAGCGTGGCCAGTTTGGGCCCGACATTCGGCAGGGGCGCCATGACTCAAAGCTGGATCGACATCAAGAACAGCGACGTTATCATGGTGTGCGGAAGCAATCCCGCGGAGAATCATCCGGTATCATTCAAGTGGGTCACTAAAGCTATGGAAAACGGTGCCAAGCTCATAGTGGTCGATCCGCGCTTTACCAGGACAGCTTCGAAAGCGGACATCTTCGCCCACTTACGACCGGGAACGGATATTGCCTTCTTCGGCGGAATAATCAACTACATCATCACAAACAAGATGTATCATGAGGATTACATCAAGAGCTACTCCAACGCGTCTTATTTGATCAATCCCGGATACTCGTTCAAAGACGGTCTTTTTAGCGGTTACAATGATAAGGACCGGAAATACGTGACCGATTCGTGGAGTTATCAGACGAACGATGCGGGAGCGACGATCAAGGACGCGACTCTTCAAGATCCGGCATGTGTATTCCAGTTGATGAAACAACACTATTCGCGGTATACCCCGGAAATAGTGGCAAAGACCTGTGGGATCCCGCAAGCGAAGTTCCAAGAGATCGCAAAGACGTTTGCCGCGACCGGCGCGAAGGATAAAGCCGGGACTCTTCTTTATGCGATGGGACTCACACAGCATACCGTGGGGGTTCAGAATATCCGGGCCTTCTCGATCATCCAGATCCTCCTTGGTAATATGGGGATCGCCGGGGGCGGTATAAACGCTCTTAGGGGCGAGTCCAACGTTCAGGGATCGACCGACTTCGGCTTGCTGGCCGGCTCTTTACCCGGTTACAACAACCTGCCGGACGCCGCCAAACACCCTACGTTGGCTAAGTACAAAGAATCCGAGGTGACTAAGACCGGTTTTACTCAAAACCGCGCTAAATGGCTGATCAGCATGCTCAAAGCGTGGTGGGGCGATAATGCTTCCGCGGATAACGATTTCGCCTATCATTATCTGCCCAAGAACGGCGCCGGTTTTCAGAAGAGCGGTTATACATGGATCGCGTTATTCGAAGCAATGTACGCAAAACAGATAAAAGGGCTTCTATGCTGGGGACAGAATCCGGCAGTAAGCGGTCCGAACAGCAATCTCGAAACGGCGGCTTTGGAAAAGCTTGAGTGGATGATGGTAGCTGATCTCTGGAAGACGGAGACCGCGGAGTTCTGGAAAAGGCCCGGCGTCAAACCGGAGAACATAAAGACAGAGGTCTTCCTTTTACCGGCTGCTTTGTCGTATGAAAAACAAGGTAGTATCACCAACTCCGGGCGGTTGATCCAATGGCGCTATAAAGCGACGGATGCGCCGGATAAGGCCAAGGACGATCTGTGGATGGTCGACACGCTTTATAAGGAGATCAAGGCGTTATACCAGGGCGATCCGAACGCTAAGTTCCCGGCTCCGATCCTTAATCTAAACTGGGATTATGGACAGGAACCGGATAGCAAGATGGTCGCCAAGGAGATAAACGGTTACACAGTCGCCGATAAGAAGCAGCTGGCGAGTTTTGCCAAGCTAGCCGATGATGGCTCGACCGGGTGCGGGAACTGGATCTATTCCGGTTACTTTGTCGGCGACGGTCCGGCTGATAACAAAGCGGCGGCCCGGGATACCAAAGCAGACCCTGGTGGACTTGGTTTATATCCGGGGTGGGGTTATAGCTGGCCACTCAACAGAAAGATCATCTACAACCGGTGCTCATGCGATACAGCGGGCAATCCATGGAATCCGCAAAAGGTCCTGGTCCAGTGGGACGGAGCCAAGTGGATCACCAATGACGTCGCGGACTTCGGCGCCAAAGATGCTGCCACCGGGAATCCGATCACACCGGATAAAACCGCTTCGGCGCCTTATATCATGCTCGCCGAGGGTCAAGCTCGCATCTTTGTGCCGAAGGGGGCCATCAAAGACGGCCCGTTCCCGGAACAATATGAACCGGTCGAGTCCGTCATCAAGAATCCCCTGTCAGCGCAGCAGATCAATCCGGCCGCTAAGATATGGGGCGCGGACAAAGACAAACTAACTGCTTTCGGGTCGAAGATCTGTCCGATCATCGCCATCACCTACAGAGTCACGGAACACTGGCAGACGGGAAGTATGACGCGCAACCTTCCATGGCTCACGGAGCTGATGCCCGAGATGTTTGTCGAGATCAGCCCGGTGCTGGCTGAGCGAAAACAGATCGCACACGGAGACTGGGTAACGGTCGCTTCTGCGAGAGGGACGGTGTCGGCTCGAGCCATTGTCACCGAAAGACTGCAAGGATTCAAACTGTGTACCGGCGAGCCGGAAGTCGCGGGCATGCCGTTCCATTACGGTTATACCGGTTTAGTGACCGGAGGGCCTGACGAAGACAAGAACTATAGCGTCAACCAGCTGTCGCCTCATGTAGCCGAACCGAACACGGGGATGCCTGAATATAAAACGTTCCTCGTCGATGTGCGGAAGGCGGTGACTTAATAATGGCTAAAGCTATGCTCGTCGACCTTTCAAAGTGCATCGGATGCCGTGCTTGTCAGGTCGCCTGTAAAGAATGGAATCAGAATGCAGGTGAAAAGACGGAGAACACCGGTACGTATGAGAACCCGCCGGATCTTTCGCCGCAGACATGGACCAAGATAAAGTTTGTGGAACAGAATTCGGGCGATAACGTGAAATGGCTTTTCCGGCGTATGATGTGCCAGCATTGTACCGATGCCGCATGCGAAAAGGTCTGTCCGCCGAAAGCCATCTCGCACCTGGAGACGACTGCGGTGGTCATCGATCAGGAAAAGTGTACGGGCTGCAAATATTGTATTTCGGCGTGCCCGTTCAATGTGCCAAGATACGACGCGGCAGACAACAAGGCGAAGAAGTGTACCTTATGCATCGACCGGATATCCAACGGTCTCATTCCGGCGTGCGCGAAGGTATGCGCGCCGGGAGCGGTCCAGTTTGGAGAGAGGTCGGATATGGTGAAGCTGGCCAAGGCCAGGATGGACGCGCTTAAGACTAAAGGCGTGAATGACCTCCGTTTGTATGGTGAATCCGAACTAGGCGGCTTGGGCGTTATGGTCCTGATGACCGCGGCGGCCGAGGACTACGGATTTCCTGACAAGCCCTCGTTTCCTGTATCAGTCAATCTTTGGCAGGATTATCTGAAACCGCTGACTATAGTGGCGGGCGGAGGCGGTATACTGGCGGTCCTGGTCAGTTTTATCGGTTCGATAGGTTACAAGCACAAACAGGAAGGGGGCGAATAGGGATGGCTAAACAACCAGTTTTCAAAGACGGGCAAGTATTGCGGTTTTCAACAGCGGCTCGTGTCTTGCATACGGTACATCTCTTAAGCTTCTTTACACTTCTCTACACAGGTCTTGCCAGATTGTGGCCGGAAACAAACGTCCTGTTAGGAGGGGATCTGCTTCTGGGGCAGACCATTCACCACCTTGCCGCGGTCGTCTTTATAGCGGTTCCGGTCGCGCTCGCGCTCCTGTATCCGAGAGGAGCGCTCCATTTCCTTAAAACACTCTTTTCATGGGACAAAGACGACACAAGGTGGATGATCAAGTTCATTCCCTGGATGATCAGGCCGCAAGCTGTAAAATTACCGCCGCAAGGACAAGAGAAGGCCGGGCAAAAGGTAAGCGCGTGGATCATCATCGGTTTCTGCTTGTTGATCGCCGTGTCGGGCGGCCTGATGTGGATAGCTCAATTCATGCCGTCTGAACTCATGAAATGGATGTACGCGATCCATGATGTCAGCATGATCATCTTGTTGTTCGTCATAGTGATGCACATCTATATGGGTGTATTGTTCCCGGCGACCAGAAGATCATGGACGTCCATGATCACCGGTTATGTGCCGGAAGAAGAAGCGCGGCACGGATGGCGCAAGTGGTACGACGATCTAAAGAAAGGCCAACAAACGGTATAGGAACATTCGTACACGTCAGACTGTATAGGCAGGACCTGGTTTCTTATGAGACTTGGAAGCCGGGTCCTGCCTGTCAGTTTAAGTTTCATACTGTCAGCATCATTAGTGTGACCAGTTCATAAACCACTGTTTATCTTATTGACATAGTGTGCAGATGGTAGTACGTTAGTATTAGGAAATGTGAAATATGTCACTTATGTTATAAAACTTGATATTTTGTGTACTTGAATAAAATAGAGGATACTGCTAATCTTGGGAAATCATTATGTCAAGTGGATTAAAGTCGACAAGAGAATTTGATAAGGAACTTGAAGAGCTGTTGCGCCGCGTCGCCGATCTTGAACAATCGGAGGCAAAAAGGCGAGAGGCAGAGGAAGAACTAAAGCGCTTTTACGATATCCAGAACGTCATAAACTCACTTCTTCGATTATCCCTCGAACAACGATCGGTGGAAGACCTCCTTAATATTGCGATGGATCTTATACTCTCGATACCGTGGTTAGCATTCGAATCAAAAGGGGCCATATTTCTCGTTGAAGACGAATCGGACGTCCTGGTCCTGCAAGCGGAAAAGGGTATGCCCGAACAGCTTAAAAAGATGTGCGATAGAGTTCTTTTCGGCAGATGCCTGTGCGGTCGTGCCGCTTTGAAACAAAGGATAGAGTTTGCGGAATCCATGGACGAACGGCATGACAACCGGTATCCGGGGATGGAAGACCACGGTCATTATTGCATACCGATCATATATGCCAATAAGACCATCGGCGTGTTAGGCCTATATACGAAAACAGGACACCCTTACAGCAAGAAGGAAGAAGAGATCCTGTCGGCGATCGCTAATACCTTAGCCGGAGTCTTCGAGCGACAGCGCAGTGAAGAGGCGATACGCGAGAAGGAAGGCCACGTGGCGGCCATGATAAACGCGTTCGCCGGTATTATGTATACATGTTCTCAGGATTACCGGATAGAGTTCATGAACCAAAAACTCATCGAACGGACCGGATACGACGGCACGGGCGGGATATGTTACGAAGTTATGCATGACCGCGATTCGGTCTGTCCGTGGTGCGTCAACGACCGTGTCTTTAAAGGAGAGACCGTCCAGTGGGAGGTCAAGAGCCCGAAGGACGACCGCTGGTTCTATGTGGTAAATTCTCCGTTGTATCACGCGGATGGGACGATCTCTAAAGTGTCGATGTCATTCGATATAACCGAGCAGCATGAAGCGCAGGAAAAACTGGAAGAGAGTTTTGAGAAACTCCATGACGTTATCGAGGGCACGATCGAGGCCCTGTCTCACGCCGCTGAGATGCGCGATCCATATACGGCCGGACACCAGATAAAAGCGGCCAATCTTGCTTGCGCGATCGCTAAAGACCTGGATCTTCCGGGAGAAAGCCTGGAAGCGCTGCGTATCGCTGGTACGCTGCATGACATAGGCAAGATGCATATACCGGCGCAGATCTTGAATAAACCGGGTCAGCTGACGGAAACAGAAAGAGAACTCATAAAAGCTCATGTCGAAGATGGATATGAGATACTTAAATCGATCCCGTTCGAGACCCCCATTTCCAACATCATACTTCAACATCATGAGCGGATCGATGGTTCCGGTTATCCGCGCGGACTCAAAGGTGATGCCATCATCAAAGAGGCGAGGATACTGGGTGTAGCCGATGTGGTGGAGGCGATGGCTTCGCACAGGCCATACCGGCCGGCATATAGCATCGAACAAGCACTTGAAGAGATCTCGAAAGGAAAAGAAAAGACATTCGATGCGGAAGTCGTGGATTCCTGCATCAAGCTCTTCACCAAAGAAGGTTTTGACCTGCAAAGAAAGGAACGTCGCAGATACCGTAGTTAATGAAGATAGACTTTCTTGTTAAGGAGACGTCATGAAGCTAAGGACCAAGACGTTGATCCTGACTGGTATAGCGATGACGGTCCTCTTCCTGATTGTCGGTTTCATCTCGTCCACGATCCTTATGTCGGGTTTTAATAGGATCGAAGACCGCGAGACGAAAGAACACATCTATATGATCAGGAACGTCCTTGATGCCGAACGAGCGAGTCTGCTGGTAAGCGCAACCAGTATTGCTGACAGAGCCGATACTTATGCTTATTTTAGCGATACAAGCAACTCTTCATATATCGACGCCAACTTTTCGGATGTACATTCTCAGCACGAGTTCTTCGACGTGATCATTCTCGCGGACACCACCGGTCAGATCATATACAAGAAATTCTATGATCGAGCCAGGAACCGGGCGATCGACTTTCCTTCGGCGTACCTGACCGTTTTACAAGATGAGCTTAAACACAACGAGGCAGGGGTACAGAAGAGCGGTTTCTTTATTCTTAACGGAAAACCCGGGATCGTAGCCGTATATCCGGTAGCGAAGACAGACGACTCTTCAAACCCGGTCGGTTGTGTCATGACCATGAGGCTATTGGATAAAGCCCGCCTTAAGCGGGTAGCAATGATCGAGAACGTCCCCCTGTCCATAAAGGCCTATAACGAACCGTCATTAGCGGAAGGCTTTAAGAATGCCAGATCTTCTTTCGATCACGGCAACAATTACTACACGGAACCTATAGACAGAAACATCATCGGCGTCTATTCATACTTACGCGACGCGGATGGTGACCCGATCCTCTTGCTGGAGATCGATATAGAACGCGACATAGCGGCTCAAGGCAGAACCGTGATCTCATAGGTGTTGACCGTCCTGGTCATCGCATATCTCGTTTTTGCAACGGTGATAATGCTAAGTTTATCACTGGGTGTCTTGCGCAGAGTCGGACGGATGAAGAATATGATCAGCACGATCGAACAAAACCCGGATGTATCATTAAGGATACCTGTGGTCGGTGCTGATGAGCTGAGCGAGACGGCCGTCTCGATAAACAAGATGCTGAATGCACTGGAGACCGCCAGAGCGGAAGCGATAAGCAACTGGAGGCTGTATGAAACCCTGGCCGAGGCGTCTGAAGATATGATATTCGAGGTCGACCTCAAGGGCAATGTCACCTACATGAATGAAGCGGCAGCTATCTCTTTGGGCATGAGTCCGGCGGACCTACTGGGCAAGAATGTCCGCGAGTTCTTTCCGATCGAATCCTACAAACAGTTCCAGGGAGAGAGCAGGGACAGGTTCCTTGCGAAGGGGCAGCCGTGGCGGTTCGAGCTGGAGCATAAGTTTCGCGGACAGACGAGATGGATCGAGACCTGGCTGGTCCCGATCAAGGGTGCCTCCGGCGAGGTCAAATCGATCTTAGGGCGTTCACGGGACGTAACTGAACAAAGGAAGAGTCAGGCCGAGATGGCGAGATCACTGGAATTCTACCAGCGGCTTTTTGATGAATTCCCCAATCCGGTCTGGAGGACTGACGCCGAGGGGGCTCTCATCTATGTCAACACGGCCGGACTGGTCTTCACGGGGCACACGATGGATGAAGTCCGCGGTGAGAGCTGGATGACCATGATACACAAGGAAGACCAGAAAAAGATACGCACACGATTTGACAGTTCGTTGAAGAAACAGGTCGCGTTCGCGCAAGAATACCGGTTGCGCCGCTTTGACGGCCAGTTCCGTTGGGTATTGGATAGAGCGCAACCTTTCTATGACAAAGAGGGGAGATTCGGAGGTTTCCTGGGGTCCATCCTTGATATCACTGAAAAGAAGCTAAAGGTGGAGGAGCTGGCATATCTGGCGACGCACGATGCTCTAACAGGCCTTGAGAACAGGCGGGTTTTAGAGGGAGCATTGAAGCGGGCGATCGCAAAGGCGCGTAGAGGCACGCGAAGCGCCATACTGATAGCCGATCTGGATGGTCTCAAAGGTGTTAATGACGCATTCGGCCACCTGGAAGGCGATAACGCGTTGGTCGAGCTTGGGGGTTTGATCAACGAAGAGATGCGGACATCCGACGTAAGTACCCGGCTCGGCGGCGACGAGTTCGGGATCATTCTGGAAGATACGGAGCTTAAAGAGGCGATCGTGACAGCGGAACGTTTACGCGAATCCGTCGAAATAAACATCAGGATCATGGGCGGTATACCGTTGACGATCAGTATCGGCATGACGTCGGTAGAGATAAAGGATACGGTAAAGTCCATACTGAGCAGGGCGGACATGGCTCTATATGAAGCCAAAAGACGTGGTCGGAATGTCGTGATCGTTTATAAGGAAGGTATGGAAACAAGCTTCTCGGACGTACCTGTTTTTAAGCCGCGGTAACTCCTTTTATATCCGTTTATATTGACTTATTCCTAGTTCTTTGATATTTTCTGTTCTTGCTGGTTGCATTAATCCGTTTTCGTATTCATGCTCGTCAAGAAGGAGGGGGAGCCGTGGCGTTTAAAAATCTAAGACGGACGGCATATGGAGTCGAACTCGGTATGCCGATCGATAACTTCTTTGAACTTTTTCCTGACGCTTATGAACTGGAAGGCGCACAGAGGTCCGTGTTCGGGCCTTTGAACGGCGAGCGTGTGTTCAACGCCAATCATTCAGTTGAAGACAACGGGCTTGTTTTCGGCGTATTTTCAGAAAGCCGTCTTATCAAGCTGGGCGTCGGTTTCTACACCAAAAAAGGACCTGTAAGAGCAAGGCAACTGATCAAGAAATACGGCGATCCCGATACGCAGAGCAGTCTTGTTGCGAGGTTTGTCTTGAAGGTCAACGAGCTTGGATGGGAAGACGATCAGACACATCTATCCGTTGCCGTCAGGCAAGCCGGATTCACCTTGCTGCTGTCGGATAAAAACGGTGGCAATGTATCCATGGATAACAACAACGCGGATAGTTTGAGGTATTTCGTCGGATATTCTTAGGCGCTGGTGTTATGTGTCTTTAGACACCGGGCGCATATCTTGACCTTTTTCACCTTGCCGTCAACGAGCACCTGCGCGCTCTGAATATTCGGGTTCCACCTTCGCGGGCTCTTCTTATGCGAATGGCTTACATTATTTCCGAACGTAGGTTTCTTTCCGCATATCTCACATATCTGTGACACTTTTTCCTCGACTCTCCTTTTCGTACGCATACACAAAGAACTATTATAAAGGCATATCAGCCAGCCGGTCAACCTATGATAGAATCTTACGATAGGTACGAGGCAAGGGGGTAGAAATGGACAGTCCGCGCGTATCCGGCGAGATCAAGATATCGGAACAGGCAATCGAGGAATTAGCAGCCTATACGGCGATGCAGTCTTATGGTGTCATAGGTATGGCCGTCTCGTCCTGGCGTGCCAGGTTGAAAAGGTTCTTGGGAACGATAGGTCCCGACCAAGGAGTAAAAGTAGAATACGTGGACGGGGGAGTCAGGATAGATCTTTATATCATGGTCGAGCACGGAACCAATATCCGCGAGATCGCGAAGAATCTGACGGACCAGATAGCATACACCGTAAACAAGCAGACAAAGCTTGATGTCAAGGATGTAGAAGTGCATGTATCAAAGATAAAAACGTAAACAGGGAATAGGGACAGTGAAGAGTGAGCTGACGGCGGCTGATATAAAAGATATCATTAAAAATTGCGCGGCGGCTCTTGAAGCGGAATGTGACGAGATCAACGCGCTGAACGTCTTTCCGGTACCGGATGGCGATACGGGTACCAATATGTTTCTGACAATGCAGAGTGTTATCGAAGAGATGAACGGGATCAGGGAAGACGTCAAAGCATACGCTACAGCCATCAAAGACGGTTCGCTAAAAGGCGCCAGAGGCAATTCAGGCGTTATCTTAAGCCAGATATTGCGGGGCATATCGGACGTTATCATAGAAGGAGAAGTCTTAGATGCGGGACTCATCACCCGCGCTTTGAACCAGGGAAGCCGCGTCGCTTATGAGGCGGTAATGAAACCGGTCGAGGGGACGATGCTCACGGTGATCAAAGACATGGCAAAAGCGGCCAGGAAAGCCGCCAGAAGATCGGACGATATCGTAGCGATAATGCAAGAGGTCGTCAAAGAGGCCGATGAATCAGTCGTCCGGACACCGGACCTTTTGGATGTCCTGAAGGAAGCCGGGGTAGTAGATGCCGGAGGCCGCGGGATAGCGGTCATGGCCGGGAGCGCGCTGGCGGCATTGACGGGCGAGAAAGTCGCGGTGAGAGCCGTGTCCAAAGAAACGATGATACAGTCCTTCGAAGACCAGGTGATAGACCTGACCTACCTGAATTGCACCGAGTTTCTATTAAAAAGCGATACCATCGATGTGGACAAATTCAAGAAAAGCATACGAGGTCTCGGTGATTCTATGCTGGTCGTCGGGGGCGGCGGGATGTACAGAACCCATATCCATACCAATGACCCGGGGAAAGTGCTGGCACGGGCGACGCAACAGGGAGAACTGAGCCAGATCAAGATAAACAATATGAAGGAGCAGTCGGAGGAGCGAGCAGCGAGTTTGAAGGAAGTCAAGGAAATCAAAGAGATCGCGGTAGTGGCGGTGGCGGCTGGTGAGGGGATAAAGCGCATACTAAGGAGCTTGGGGGTTACGGGGATTGTCAACGGCGGGCAGACGATGAACCCTTCAGCGGCAGACATAGCGGGAGGAATCGATTCATCAAGATCCGGCAAAGTCATCGTCTTGCCGAATAATAAGAACATCATTTTAACGGCACAGCAGGCATCGGATCTGACTAAAAAAGAAGTGTCGGTCATCCCGACGCGTTCGATACCAGAAGCTTTTGCCGCTCTCCTGGCTTTTGAGCCGGAAAAGAGTCTTAAGGAAAATCAACGGGCGATGGACGCAGCGTTTAAGGCGGTCAAAACAGGAGAGGTCACGCGGGCATCGCGCGACTCTAAAGCGCGGATAGGTGATATCAGGAAGGGCGATACGATCGGTATATATGACAGCGATATTGTGACTGCCGGAAAAGACATAATAGAGACAGGTGAGGCGTTGATCAGGACGATGCTGGATAAGGATAGTGAAGTGTTGACGATCCTGACCGGTGACGGACTTAGACCTGATGATATGCTGGAACTTCGAGCGAAGTTGCAGAAAGAATATCCGGATATGGAAGTAGAGATCCACGATGGCGGACAACCTTTGTACCCGTTGATCGTGGGAGTGGAGTAAGAAAGTAAGGAAGTGAGGAAGTGTGAAGGTCGGAATTGTAACGGATAGTACGGCGGACATGCCGGTCGACTTCTACGAAAGGCATAATGTGACAATGGTGCCGCTGGTCGTCAGGTTCGGCGAAGAGATACACAAAGACTGGGTCGATCTCATTCCGGACGAGTTCTATAAGAAGATGAGATCCTCCGATGCTCTTCCGAAGACATCGCAACCGTCGGTGGGCGATTTCGCTACCGCATATGAGAAACTGGCAAAAGACGGTTGTGAGCGCATCATCTCCATCCATATCTCATCAAGGTTGAGCGGAACCATCCAGTCGGCGCGAGCGGCCTGCCAGGTATTTAAGGATATCCCTGTGACCTTGATAGATAGCGAACTGACCGCGATCGTCCTGGGCCGCATCGTGGAAGAACTGGCGAATGCGCGGGACACCGGGGCGTCTTTTGAAGAGATGATATCTCTGGCGGAAGACTGTAGACGTTCAGGTAGGATCCTGTTTGTCGTGGATACTTTAAAATATCTCGAGCTAGGCGGCAGGATAGGGAAAGCCCAAGCCCTTCTCGGGTCGTTGCTCTCCGTAAAACCCATTCTTCATCTGGAGGAAGGGATCGTTGCGCCGCGGGCTAAAGTAAAGGGCGCCAAGAAGGCGAAAAGGGAACTGATAACACTGGTTAAGGAAGAGATCGAAGCCAGGAGAGATAAAAAGAACGCGAAGCTCATGATCGCGTATACCGACAACCCTGAAATGGTCACGGAGCTGAAAAGTCTGATAGATGAAGCAGGCATTGAATATGATGACCTGCGGACGGGACAGATAGGCGCGGTCATCGGCACTTATGTGGGACCCGGAACGTACGCGATAGGGATACTGTAATATTTCCCCCTCCTTTTAAGGGAGGGGGTCAGGGGGAGGGTAGAGTGGAGATCACGGTCGGGAATATCCTCGAGATAGACATACTCAAAGGGGCAAAGCTGATAGCCGGAAAGAAGGGGTTGTCGCGTTCCGTATCGTCGGTCACCGTCGGCGAAGTGCCGGACATAGCCGACTGGCTGCACGGTGGTGAGGTGGTCTTGTCGACGCTATATGCTGTCAGCGAGGACCCGCAAGCACAACTAGAGTTTGTCCAGAGGATCATCGCCGGCGGCGCCTCCGCACTATTGATAAAGACGGAGCGGTTCGTCCAGTCTCTGGAAAAAAAGATAGTAAAAGCCGCCGACTCCGCCGATTTCGCGTTGATAGAGGTGCCTACGGAGGTCCGATGGACGGACGTCGTGCGCAAGATATACGACACGATCATCCGTACGGAAGTCGAGATGAGGATGAAAGGAGACCTGATCGATGATATCCTCGCCGGTGATTTCAAACCGGACGACCTGATCAGGCGCGCCGGATACCTGGGCGCCGATCTTAAAAACGGTTGTCTGGCGATGATGATCGACATCGACCGCTTCAGAGACATCATCAGCGAACGTAAGCTTTCCGAACAGGATATCCAGTCTTTAAAACGGGAGATGTTCAACGCTATCAACTGGATCGTCAACGGCTATAGTAAGAACAGCATGGTCAGTTTGAAGAGCGACGATGTGATAGTCTTTCTCACACCGACAGACAATATAACGGAAAGACAGATGTTTATGGAAGATGCCGATCGGGTGACCAGAGATATCCTGGATACTTTTAAATCGCGCATGAAAGGGATGAGCTTGTCCGCCGGCCTGGGACGTTTCTACGTGGACCCGAAGGACCTCGCCAAGAGTTTTTACGAGGCGCGGACGGCGATGGAGATCATGCGCAGGCTGGGGCGTTCGGACTCGGTGACCAAGTTCGATGACGTCGGGATCTACAAAGTGCTGGTCCGGGTGATGGAAAGGGACCCGCAAGAACTGGCCACGTTATATGATGAATCGATCGCTCCCTTATCGGACTATGACGCCAAACACAAGAGCGAACTTGTCTACACACTAGAGGTGTTCTTAAAGAATAACCAGAACTTGAACGACTCCGCAACAGAACTGTTTACGCACCGTCATACTGTCAGGTACCGGTTGGAAAGGATCAAAGAACTGACCGGTCTGGACGCGAGTAAGAGCGATGATCTGGAAAGGCTAAGTCTGGGACTGAAGGCGATGCGGCTTCTCGGACACTAACCTGATCAAGAATGGTGTTATAAACGTGGTCAGAAACGACATCCCGACAACCGCCGTGTAGATCTTCGGTCCTATTATGTGAGTCGTCAGGCCGATCATCGCGACGATCAACCCGATCTCTCCTCTAGGTACCATACCGACGCCCACCTCGATCATCGTCCGGCGTCCATGCCTGATAGCTCCCAGCGCTCCTCCCGCCAGCTTGCCGATGACTGCCAGCACAGAAAGAATTAAAGTAAGACTCAGGAAATCGGCATCCATATATGCCGATATATCGACTCTGGTCCCCATAAGGACGAAAAAGAACGGAGTGATAAGCCAGCTAAGCGGCTCCACCCGTTTTAGGACGGCTTCTTTATATCTTGTGTCGGCTATTATCAGGCCGACTATAAACGCTCCTATAATAATAAGACTGTCCACATCAGACCAGGAGAAGAGGCCGGCATTACTAACTGTGAGTTTCCGGACGACTACCAGTGTAAGCAGACCGAGTACATCGTCGATGACGGCAGCTGCCAGGATGATCTTACTTGACGTTTTATTCAGCATCTTGTGGTCGGCAAGCACTCTGGCGGTTATCCCCACGCTGGTCGCGACCATAGCCGCGCCCACAAAAGCGGCCTCTCCAAAGCGGTAGTCAAGGCTAAGAAGCAGGGCGAATCCTAGCAAGAAGGGTATTACAACGCCTGTGATCGCTACCGCGACAGCGGTACCCGTCACACGTCTCAAGTCTTTGAAACTGGTCTCCGCTCCGACTATGAACAAGAGGATGATGATCCCGGTCTGCGCGATCACGTCAAGGGTCTCCGTGCGGGATACGATGTGCAAGACATACGGACCGACCGCAATACCCGCCAGTATCTCTCCGAGAACCTCTGATTGTCCCGCTCGGTTCATCAGGAAACCGCCGAGCTTGGCGGCGCCGAAGGCTATTAGGAGTCCGATCAACAGACTATATGAATTCAAGATAATACCTTTGTATAAAAACCATAATCATCAGTTTGCCTCATCTTTAGTATTATATACTTACCAAGTCAATACACTGGACATATGTATAACTTCCATCACCGAAAGTTTATTTCAGTGTCTAAAGAATACCAACCCCTCGCGTCTTAATCTAGAGATAACGGCCTTATAAAAAATCGAAAGGAGTGGTAAATGTGAGTCATCTGGAAACATCGATCAATTATGTGTGGTTGCTAATGGCCGGATTCATGGTGTTCTTCATGCAGGCGGGTTTTGCGCTGGTGGAGACTGGTTTTACAAGGGCAAAGAATGCTCTGCATACGATGATGATGAACCTGGTCGTATATGCGGTCGGCGTCCTTGGTTTTTATACGGTAGGCTTCGCCTTTATGTTCGGAGGTGTAGGCGGTTTTGCCAGTTTGAACGGAGGCACTATGCTGAACGGACTGGTGGAAGTGGCAAAAGGTTGGGGGATAATCGGTACGAAGGGCTTCTTTCTGACCACCGGCGGGACATATACAACAGCCGTCTACGCGATGTTCATGTTCCAGGTCGTATTCATGGACGCGGCCGCGACCATCCCAACGGGCGCAATGGCCGAACGCTGGCGGTTCAAGCCGTTCATCATATTCGGCTTCTTCATGTCGATGTTCCTATATCCACTGTATGGTAACTGGATATGGGGCGGCGGCTGGCTGGCGTCGCTTGGCAAGACGCTCCACTTTGGCCATGGCGCTATAGATTTTGCGGGTTCCGGTGTCGTACACGCCGTCGGCGGTCTGACGGCGCTAGCCGGGGCTTTGGTACTTGGCCCGAGGTTGGGCAAATTCAACAAAGACGGCACTCCGAACGCCATACCCGGTCATCACCTACCCATGGCTATCCTGGGTACATTCATTTTGGCTTTCGGCTGGTTCGGATTCAATTCCGGCAGTACGCTGGCCGGTACTGACTTGCGGATCGCTGTAGTCGCGGTCAACACGATGATATCGTCGATCGCGGGCGCTTTCGGGGCGATGATAGTGATGTGGTGGAAATTCGGCAAGCCGGATGGTTCGATGACGGCCAACGGCCTCTTGGCGGGCCTGGTCGCGATAACAGCTCCATGCGCTTTTGTCGAGTCTTGGGCGGCATTGATCATAGGCGCTGTGGCAGGTGTGCTTGTGGTCGCATCGGTATTGTTTGTGGAGCGTGTCCTTAAAGTGGACGATCCGGTAGGCGCGGTCTCTGTACATGGTGCGTGCGGTCTATGGGGATTGCTTGCCCTAGGGATCTTCGCTGACGGGACATACGGCATCGGTTTCAATGGTGTCGGCGCTACGGCTGCGAAGGGTGTTACCGGCATCCTGTTCGGTGACCCGGGCCAGCTTATTGCTCAGCTTATTAGTATGGCTGTGGTCATTGTTTGGGCATTCGGTGTCTCATATGTATTCTTTAAGGTTCTGGATAAGATAGTACCTATGAGGGTTGCGCCGGAAGTCGAGCTTCAAGGACTCGACATGCCGGAGATAGGCGCACTGGCATATCCGGAGTTCTCGTTGACCGGTTCCGGCGACGTGGACGTATCGAACGGCCATTAGGGGAGGTGGCAGAGATGAAAAAAGTAGAAGCGATCATAAGGCATATAAAACTTGACGATGTCAGAGACGCTCTGGACAAGATCGGAGTCGGTCAGATGACAGTCACAGAAGTAAAAGGCGCAGGAAAGCAACGCGGATACGAGGAGACATACCGCGGTACGAAGATAACCATACATCTGCGCCCGAAGATAAAAATAGAGACTGTCGTTGAGGACGACAAGATAAAAGAAGTCGTCGAGACGATCATCAAGAACGCGCGAACAGGTGACATAGGCGATGGAAAGATCTTCGTCTATCCTATCGAGGAGGTCTTCCGGATCAGGACCGGCGAAAAAGGCCCGGATACAGTCAAAGAATAACTCTTGCTGGCAGCGGGGGTGGGGATTGCGAGATCCACCTCTCCTCCCCACCCCCGCATTTATTATACATATGTACAAAGATTAAGTGAAAAAACTATCTTAGTGTCTAAAGCTCCTAGTCACCCCAAGTACTATTCTTTAACCAAGGTCACGTAAAAGATCCAAAAACGGCAATTGAAAAGGAGAGGTGGTATTAGATGGTGGTTAATGGTGGTGACACAACATGGGTGTTGATCTCGACAGCTCTTGTAATGCTGATGACGCCTGCGGTGGGGATGTTCTACGCCGGTATGGTGAGGCAGAAGAACTCGCTCTCGACGCTGACGATGTGCGCGGTCCTGCTGGCTCTGATAAGTGTGCAATGGGTCCTGTGGGGTTATTCACTCTCATTCGGACCGAGCATGGGTGGATTTATCGGAAGTCTGAAATGGGCCGGGCTGACGATGGTCGGCCAGAATCCGAATGCGGACTATGCGGCGACGATCCCGCATCTGGCCTTCATGATCTACCAGGCGATGTTCGCATCGGTAACAGTCGCTTTGATCGTCGGCAGCATAGTCGAGAGGATCAAGTTCAGCGCGTTCCTATTGTTTTCTCTTCTATGGGCCACGTTAGTCTATGATCCAATAGCCCATTGGGTCTGGGCTGTAGGCGGTTGGATCCGCAACCTGGGCGCCCTCGACTTTGCCGGGGGGACGGTCGTGCATGTAAGCGCCGGTGTGTCGGCGCTGGCCTTGGTCCTGGTGCTTGGTAAAAGAAAGGGCTACGGCAAGGACAATATGGAACCGCATAACATCCCCATGGTCGTCCTAGGCGCCGCGCTCTTGTGGTTCGGCTGGTTCGGTTTCAACGGCGGCAGCGCTCTGGCTGCGAACGGTCTGGCTGCCAACGCCGTAGTCGTGACAAATTCAGCGGCGGCAGCGGCGGCGATCATGTGGGTCCTTTTAAGCTGGCGGGACCAGAAACCCGGCGCATTAGGTCTGGCGACCGGAGCGGTAGCGGGACTGGTCGCTATCACGCCGGCGTCTGGCTATGTCAATGCCTTGTCGGCTATCGTGATCGGCGCTCTGGCAAGCGTGGTCTGTTACTACGCGGTTGTCTTGAGGATGAAGCTGCGTGTCGATGAATCACTCGACGTTCTTGGCGTACACGGTGTAGGCGGGATGTTCGGCGCCCTGATGACCGGGATATTCGCGTCGAAAGCCGTCAACGCGGCCGGCGCGAACGGATTGCTGTTCGGGAACCCGAAACAGTTACTGATCCAGGTAGCGGCCGTGGCGGCCGTGGCGGTATATGCGTTCTGCGTTACATGGGTTCTGGCAAAGGTCCTTGACATGACAATAGGCCTCCGCGTGACGGATAGTGAAGAGGTCATAGGCCTCGATCTTTCGCAACATGCCGAGACGGCTTATTCACACAGATAAGGCGGGGGTGACTTTTAGATGATAAAGATAGAAGCGGTAATAAGGATAGAAAAACTCGATGACGTAAGGGAAGCCCTGGAGGCGAAGGGGCACAAGAGTATGACGATCGAAGACGTGCAGGGACGCGGGCGGCAGAAAGGCATACAGCTCGAGTGGCGCGTCGGGAAATACAATGTTGAGTTCTTGCCCAAATTGAAGATCGAGGTGGTGTGCAACGACAAGGATTGCGAAGACGTAATAAACACGATCGCTGAGACTGCCAGGACCGGTGAGGCCGGCGACGGTAAGATCTTCATATCGGAGATCAAAGATGTAGTAAGGATAAGGACCGGTGAACGAGGAGAAAAAGCAATATAAAGTGGAAAGCGTAAAACGGAAATCGGAAAGAAGATTTTAGGTTTGCCAAACTGAAAGTCAACAACTATAAGATCTTTTTTTCCGCTTTACGCTTACCGATCTTTTCTACCTGCCACCTGCTACTCTTCGTATGTTATACTCCTCGTATGCTGAACCCCGATGAAAACGTCCGGTATGTCAAAGGCGTCGGACCAAGACTGGCCGAAAAACTCGGCAAGTTGGGCGTAGTGACAGTATCGGATCTTATCTATTACATTCCCCGAAGATATTTGGACCGGAGCAACGTCATCCGGATATCGGATATCAAAGTCGGCGAGGAGGTTACAGTCGTCGGCGAGGTCAAGGCGGCAAAGAAGTCCATCACTCCGAGACAGCACAGGAAGGTCTTGAACGTAGACATCTTCGACGGGTCGGGATATTTATCCGGTGTCTGGTTCAACCAGCTGTATCATGCCGACCGTCTGACAGTGGGGACGGAAGTGGCGTTCAGTGGAAAAGCAGTGTTCAACTATGGACGTCTACAGATCATAAACCCTTCCTACGATATCCTTCGTGAGAAAGAGGACCCGGTGCATACCGGCCGGATCGTCCCGATATATCCAGCTGTCGCCGGCTTAAGCTCGAATATGATCAGGCGTCTTATAAAGAACTTGATCGATTCGGGCGTTAAGGTCAAAGATCCTTTACCCCAAGACGTCATCAAGAAGAACGATCTTATGGCGATTCTCCCGGCCGTACGGCAGATGCACTTTCCAGACGATATGTTGGTGACTTCTAAGGCAAGACGCAGGCTGGTGTTCGACGAGTTCTTCTTCCTTGAACTGGGGCTGGCGCTTAGAAAAAACCGTCTTGAACAGACGAATAAGGGTATTTCCCATAAGACCGAAGGTGGATTGGTCAAACAATTTCTGGACGGTCTGCCTTTTAAGTTGACAGACAGCCAGCGGAAGGTATTGAGTGAGATAGCGGAGGATATGCGTAAATCCGCGCCGATGCACCGCTTATTGCTCGGAGAGGTCGGTAGCGGAAAGACGGTCGTAGCGGTCGCCGCTCTCGTGATGACCGTTCAAAGTGGATACCAGGGCGCTATCATGGCCCCGACCGAAGTCCTGGCGGAGCAACATGCCTTGCGTTTGAAGGAATTGCTACCAAGCACCATACGCTCCGTGCTTCTTACGGGCGGGCAGACATCTACTGAGAAGCGCGGGATCCGGGAAGACATCAAGAACGGGGACGTCGACGTAGTCATCGGCACGCATGCGTTGATCCAGGAAGGTATAGATTTCAAAGCCCTCGGATTGGCGGTCGTGGACGAGCAACACCGGTTCGGTGTGCGTCAGCGTATCTCTTTGAGAGAGAAAGGCAGGATGCCGGATATCCTCGTCATGACAGCGACACCGATACCGCGAACACTTGCTCTAACGCTTTATGGCGACATGGATGTTTCGATCCTGGATGAACTACCCGCGGGAAGGCAAGAGATCGAGACTATCGTCGCCGACCAGAAGCATCGCGATGACGCGTATGATCTTATAAGGCAACAGATCCGGATGGGCAGGCAGGCATATGTAGTCTGTCCCCTGGTCGACGAATCGGACAAGATACAGATCAAAGCAGCGTCAGTGGAAGTCGAGCGGCTCCGGACCAAAGTATTTCCGGACTTCAAGGTCGGCCTCTTACACGGTCAGATGAAACGGGAAGAAAAAGACGCGGTGATGAGGGGTTTCCGGGGAGGGATCCTTGATATTCTTATAGCGACGACAGTCATCGAGGTAGGCATAGACGTACCCAATGTCACAGTCATGCTCATAGAAGACGCGGAGAGATTCGGCCTTTCGCAGCTTCATCAGCTTAGAGGCCGCATCGGACGTGGCGAGCATAAGAGCTTTTGCATCCTTTTTGCCGACCCGGTAACGGAAGACGCGGAAGAGAGGATGAAGGCGATAGAAAAGATAAGTGATGGTTTTCAGCTGGCGGAGGAGGATCTGAAGATCCGTGGCGAGGGGCAACTATTCGGGCCGCGGCAATCAGGTATGCCTGATTTACGAATCGCATCGCTGGTCAGGGATATGAAGATCCTTATTACGGCCAGAGACCAGGCTTTCGACATAATAAGGAAAGATCCGGTGTTAAGCAGACCGGAGAACACTTTGATGGTGGATGAAGTCAAGAAGCGGTTTGCCGAAGGCGCGGAGTGGTTGTTTAGTGGATAAATAAGAGCAGAAGTGTAGTGCAAAAGGAGAGATCATGATCGGTGAGATGAACAAGGAGCTGTTGGACGCGGTATTGGAGACGATGCCGGTCGAGTTTTCGGTTGTCGATGCTGATGATAAAGTCGTCGCGTGGAACAAGCACGAGACGAGGATATTCAAAAGGCCGATGGCAGTCATAGGCCGGACCGTCCAGCAATGCCATCCGCCGAAAAGCCTGTACAAGGTAGAGAAGATACTGAGCGAGATGAAAGCCGGCACGATGGAAAAAGCGCGATTCTGGATCGACCTGGGCAAAGGCCCGGACGGCGATAAACAGAAGATAATGATCGAGTACTATGCTTTAAGGGATGCCGAAGGCAACTACAAAGGCTGTCTGGAGGCCAGTCAGAACATATCGGAGATCCAGGCATTAAGAGGAGAGAGAAGATTGTTAGAGGAGTGAGGAAGTGAGGAAGAGAGGAAGCAAGGAAGAGAACAAGTGAGGGTGATCGCCGGAACCGCGAGGGGAATGAAGCTTTTCGCTCCAAAAGGCCTGACTACCAGACCCCCTCTCGATCATATCAAGGAAGCGTTGTTCAATATAATCAGCGGCGAAGTCGAGGGCGTGAATGTTCTCGACCTGTATGCTGGTAGTGGATCATTTGGGATAGAGGCGCTAAGCAGAGGAGCCGCAAGCGCGGTATTCGTAGAGGAAGATAGAGCGGCTATCGAAGCTCTGAGGAAGAACCTGAAAAAAACCGGCTTTCTTGAAAAAGCGCGGATATCCAGGTTATCTGTACAGTCGTTCCTGGAAAAACTATCCTCCGGAGGAAGGCTTTTCGATTTGATTTTTTTAGACCCACCCTTTAGAATTAGTTTAATTGAGATACGGACTGTTTTTAAGGTCCTCCAGCAGGCTGACTTGATTGAAGAGTCAGCCATGGTCATACTAAGGGTGAATTCGATCAGGGACGTCCCTGTTAGTCCTGGCTTTGATCTGGAGAAAGACCGTACTTACGGCGACAGCCGGCTATTATTCTACCGCAGGAGGAAGGCTTGAGAGTAGCGATCGTCCCCGGTAGTTTTGACCCTATAACCAGTGGTCATCTAGATATAATCAGACGCGCGGCGATTGTCTTCGACAAGGTCGTCGTGGGCGTGTCAAAAAAAATACCAAAAAACACACTTTTTTCCGCCGATGAGCGGAAAGCGATGGTTGAAAAGGCCTTGACCGGCATGAACAATGTGGATGTCGAGATATTTGATTCACTGCTGGTCGAGTTTGCGCGCCGGCATGATGCCCACGCGGTTGTCAGAGGCTTGCGCGCCGTATCGGATTTCGAACACGAGTTCCAGATGGCGCAGCTCAACCGGGAGCTCGATTCGAAGATCGAGACTATGTTTGTAATGGCAAGTCCGAAATACGCATATCTTAGCTCCAGCGCGGTCAAGGAGATAGCCGAATATTCGGGAAGTGTGAAGGGGCTAGTTCCCGATGTCGTAGAAACTGCGCTGGCGGCGAAGTTTCCGTCTATGAAAGGAGGACGCTAGATGGATATTGAGGCTCAAATAAACGAGCTGGAGGAACTTGTATCAAAGTCGAAAAGAGTTCCATTTTCGCAATCGGTCATGGTTTCGGAAAAGAACATCTATGATCTGATAGACCAGCTCAGAGCCGGACTTCCCGAGGAGTTGAAACAGGCTCGCTGGATCATCAAGGAAAGAAGCGAGATGCTTGATGAAGCCAGACGCGAAGCTGACAAGATCCTAGCGGAGGCGCGCCTCAAGGCGGATGAGCTTGTCGCGGAGACTGAGATCGTCAAAGCGGCGAAGAAAGAGTCAGCCGAAATCCTCGAAGAGGCACGGTCGAATGCCCGGAAGGTGAGATTGGAGGCCGAGGATTACGCCGATGAGAAACTGGCGAATCTGGAAGCGACTCTACACCGGCTCGTGTCCACGATCAGAAAAGGGCGCGAGAAACTTCAGGGTAAAGTACAGAAGGTCCCGGAAGGCGAAGCAGTCGAGGAAGTCCGTCTAGACGAAGAAGATCTTTAGGGACTGACAGACGATGGCGGATTTTCGCGTCGATGTGTCGGATCTTCTTCACGCTATCGGTGCCGAAAAAAGGTTATCGATCACGGGACAGATCCCGTTCATTGAAAAAGGCGGCGAGAGGATAAGCTTTAAGAGCCCCATCAGCATGGATCTTAGACTTACCAATATAGGGGGCCAGATAAGGGCCAAGGGCAAGCTGGAAGCGGATATCCAGTTGAGTTGCGGAAGATGCCTAAAAGAGTATCAAGAACATATAGCGACCGACGTTGAGGAGATATATAGAAAGCCCGGTGAGTTTCAACGTGAAGACATGCGGGGCTTCGAGGACGAGCAGGTCTATCTTATATTGAAGGAATCGATAGACTTGCAACCGATGGCGGAGGCGGCCTGTATACTTGCGGTGCCGTTCAAACCGCTGTGTGAAACGGAATGTAAAGGTCTGTGCCCGGTCTGCGGAGAGGACTTGAACGTCAAACCGCACGAGCACGAAAAGGAGATCGATGAACGTCTTTCTCCATTAAAGAAACTTATCGAGGGTGCTTGAAGTAGATAGCATAAGCATCGGTAATAGGAGGATTAAATGGCAGTTCCAAAAAGGAAGACATCGAAGGCAAAAAGAGATAGCAGGCGTTCGCATCATAAACTGACGGCGCCCAATCTGACTGAATGTCCACAGTGTCATCAGCCGAAGTTGCCTCATCATGCCTGCCCGAACTGTGGTTATTATAAAGGCCGCCAGGCCATAGAAGTCGAATAGAACCATTCAAAACGAGGTCTTGAAGACATACACCTATGAATAGATCACAAGTCCGAATAGCGATCGACGGGATGGGTGGGGACCTGGCCCCGTCAGAGATCGTCAAGGGGACCGTTGCATCCGCTAAAGATTACCCGGAATGCCATCTTATTCTGACTGGTCCTGCTGCAGTCTTGTCGCAGGAACTGGCGAATTATGCACCTGCCGAAAATATCGAGATCGTTGATGCACCGCAGGTGATAGAGATGGCTGAGGAACCCGGACGCGCTTTACGGGCAAAACCGGATTCTTCGATCATAAAGGGTATCGAGCTGGTAAAGGATGGGAATGCGGACGCGTTCATATCGGCCGGGAACACAGGTGCCACGATGGCGGCAGCCCTTCTTGCCTACGGCCGTCTCAAAGGCGTTCACCGGCCCGCTATAGCCATAGTCGTGCCTAACAAGACAGGCCGGTTCTTATTACTCGACGCCGGCGCTACCGCCGACTGCAAGCCTGAAAACCTACTACAGTTTGCCGAGATGGGTGATGTATATTGTCGGAGGATACTGGGTGTTGAAAAGCCGCGGATCGCTCTGCTCAATATCGGTGGCGAGGAAGAAAAAGGAAACACCCTTTCAAAAGAGACGCACAAGTTGCTCAAGGACTCGCACCTCGGTTTTGTCGGCAACATCGAAGGCCGCGGTATGTTTCAGGGAGAAGCCGATGTCGTTGTCTGCGATGGATTTACCGGGAACATCGTGTTGAAAGTCGTTGAAGGTTTCGCGGAGAACACGTTCTCTTATCTGAAAGAAAACACCTCAAAGTCATTGAGAGCCAAAATCGGAGGATGGTTGCTTAAGTCCGTCTTGCTCGATCTGAAGAAGAAAGCGGACTACGAGGAATACGGGGGGATGCCCCTTCTTGGTGTAAACGGTGTATGTATAATCTCTCATGGTAGTTCCAAAGCCAAAGCAATAAGTAATGCAATAAATGTCGCCGTTAAGACGGTCAGGACGGATATGCTGAATGAGATCGCTGCGGGCATGGAAACGCACAAGATACGGAGTGATGCGACATAAAGGATAAGATAAAGGCCCAAAGCCGGAAGATACAACAGATCGGAAAGAAGCTTACCAAGTGGAGTAGGAATGATCGCAGACTTGGCTTTGCCGGCATCACCGGTATCGGTTCGTACGTTCCCAGAAAAGTTCTGACGAACCACGATATAGAGAAGATGGTGGCCACTTCCGATGAGTGGATCCAGACGCGCACAGGTATCAAAGAAAGGCATGTTGTGACCGAGGGAACTGCGGCATCGGACCTGGGAGTGCTGGCGGTGCAAAACGCGCTGGCAAGCGCCGGCAAGACGGCTGAAGAGGTAGATATAATAGTCGGAACCAGCGCCTCTCCTGATATGGTATGGCCGGCGACCGCTTGTCTGATACAGGCGAAGATCGGCGCTAAGAACGCAAGCGCTTTCGACGTCCAATCGGCATGCGCCGGTTTTTCATACGCACTGACGGTAGCGGCGCAATTCGTCGAGACCGGAAGGGCCGATTGCGTATTACTCGTTGGCGCTGAAGCGATGAGCCGCTTCGTCGACTGGACGGACCGGTCGACCTGCATCCTTTTCGGAGATGCCGCTGGAGCGGTTGTCCTTGAACGCGTCGAGCCGGGGTACGGGCTTCTCGCCAGTTACTATGGGAGCGATGGGAACGGAGCTCACCTGTTGAGGATACCTGCCGGGGGTTCGGCGAGGCCTGCCAGCATAGAGATGGTTGAGCAGAACATGCATTTTATCAAGATGAACGGAAACGAGATATATAAGTTTGCGACACGCGTGACGATCGACGCGGTCAACAAGGCCTTGAAACTTGCCGGTTTGAAGAAGGACGACATAGACTATTTAATACCGCATCAGGCGAACCAGCGTATAACCGAGGCGATGATGAACCGGTTGAAGCTGCCGGAGGAGAAGATGGTGAGCAATATCGAGAGATACGGTAACACTTCCACTGCTTCCATCCCCCTGGCTATGGATGAGCTCTGGCGAAGCGGCAAGATAGACAAGGGAAGCGTTCTTCTAACGGTGGGTTTCGGCGCCGGTTTGAGCTGGGGCGCGAATGTCATAAAATGGAATAAGTCAAAGACCTAAGAGAGGATGACATGGACTTCATGCTTGATGACGAACAGAAGATGATCCGTGACCTGGCTCGTGAGATCGCTGAGGAGAAAGTGGTCCCGGTCAGGGCGGAACTTGACGAGAAGGAAGAATTCCCGTGGGATATCATGAAAATCCTTGCTGATTCCGATATATTCCGGTTGATAGTCCCGGAGGAATATGGGGGTCTGGGTAAGAGAGTCGTGGAGTTCGGCCTTGTCGTCGAGGAGTTGAGCAGGGCTTGTGCGGGTGTGTCGATAAGCTACGCGGCGACAGGATTGGGGTTACTTCCGTTAACGCTTTTTGGTACGCATGAACAAAAGAGCAAATACATGGCGGATATCGCAGACGGTAAGAAACTGGCAGCGTTCGGCTTAACAGAAGCAAGCGCCGGCAGCGACGCGTCAAATATGCAGACGACGGCTAAAAAAGACGGCGACCACTATGTCATAAACGGTACCAAACAGTGGATAACGAATGCGGGCGAAGCGGAAATGTATATCATCATCGCTATGACGGACAAGAATAAGGGAACCCGGGGAGCCAGCGCGTTCATCGTTGACAAGGGCATGGAGGGTTTCAGTTTCGGCAAGAAGGAAAAGAAGATGGGCATCAGGGCATCGACTACCGGTGAGTTGATCTTGGAAAACGTAAAAGTGCCGGTGGAAAACATGGTCGGTCGCGAAGGCGCTGGTTTTATCATAGCTCTAAAAACACTGGACATGTCGAGGCCGGCAGTAGGAGCGCAAGCGGTCGGCATCGCTCAGGGCGCGATGGAAGCGGCGCTGGATTTTGCCAGTGACCGCATCCAGTTTGGTCAACCTGTTGTCTCTTTTCAGGCGGTCCAACACATGCTGGCCGATATGGGGATGCAGATAGAGGCGGCAAGGGCGCTGGTCAGGAACACGGCGATGCTCATCGATTCAGGAGAGACGAACTTCACAAAATACTCGGCGATGGCCAAGTGCTTCGCGTCGGATGTGGCGATGAAAGTGACGACTGACGCTGTACAGATATGCGGAGGGTCGGGATATATGCGCGATTATCCGGTCGAGAAGATGATGCGCGACGCTAAGATCACTCAGATATACGAAGGCACGAACCAGATACAGAGAAACGTGATCGCGAACGCGATGATAAAAGAGCGAGCAGCAAATAAGAAGAGCGTGTAGCTGGTAGCTAGTAGCCAGTAGCTACCAGCTCAAGGGCTTGCTTGAAGCTACAAGCTAGTGTAGAGGTATCATGGACATAATCGTTTGCATAAAACAGGTGCCGGGTAGCACCGATATAAAGATCGATCCGGCAACAAATACTCTCATAAGGGACAGCGCTGATGCCGTGATCAATCCCTTTGATGCGCATGCTGTTGAAGCGGGCGTAGCTCTTAAGGAGCAATACGGTGGTAGCGTCAAAGTGCTGTCCATGGGCCCGCCACAGGCATCGGAAGCAATCAAACAGGCGATCAGCGTCGGAGTCGATGAGGGTTTTCTAATATCCGATAAAGAGTTTGCCGGCGCCGATACGCTGGCGACAAGCTATACGCTCTCAGCTGCCGTACGGAAAATGGCATCGTATGACCTTATAATCTGCGGAAAACAGACGTTGGATGGAGACACCGGGCAGGTAGGACCGGAGATGGCGAATCATCTGGGTATTCCATGTACGACATTCATAAGGAAGATCGTAGAAGTCAAAGATGGTTTTATGAAAGCCGAACGCCTCATCGAAGAGGGATATGAAATCGTCGAGTTCCCGTTACCGGCGGTCATCAGTGTGGTCAAGGAGCTCAACGAACCGAGGATGCCGTCTATCAGGGGCCTTATGGCGGCCAAGAAAGCGGAAGTCCCGGTCTGGACGGCTCAGGATATTGAGGCCGATAAGGAGCGAATAGGCCTGAGTGGTTCCCCGACGTGGGTAGTCAAGACATTCACTCCCGTAAGGGAGAAGAACAACGTGATATTCGAAGGTGAACCGGAAAAACAGGTGAGCGATCTTGTAGCGAGACTTAGGGATGAAGGGATCGTTTAAGTATGGGTATCAAGATAACCAAGAAATGTATCGGTTGCGGAGTATGTGTCGATGTGTGTCCGTATTCGGCGATCATGATCATAGAAGGCATGGCCGTAGTCGAAGGCCATTGTACGCTTTGCGGAGCTTGCGCCGAGGCATGTCTGGAGCAAGCCATTATAATCGACCGGCCGGCTGTTAAACCGGTGGCGGAGCAAGACAAAGATCAGTGGCGGGGAGTATGGGTGTTTGTCGAAACACATGGTACGGACACTTCTCCCGTTTCATATGAGCTGCTGGGAGAGGGTAGAAAGCTTGCCGACCGTCTCAAAACGGACTTATCGGCGATAGTACTGGGAGACGGTTCTTATAAAACGGATGATCTATTCGCGCGCGGCGCGGATAAAGTCTATAGCGCGGCTCATCCGTATCTGGCGGATCTCGATACGGAGATCTGCTCGCTCGCGCTCCTCGAATGCATCAACAGATATAAACCGGAGATCGTACTAGCCGGAGCCACATCTTTCGGACGGACGGTCATGCCTAAAGTGGCCGCCACGCTAGAGACCGGGTTGACAGCCGATTGTACGGGTCTTGATATCGATAAAGAAAAAGGATTGCTACTACAGACCAGGCCCACTTTTGGAGGCAACCTGATGGCGACGATCGTCTGCCCGGATAGGCGTCCGCAGATGGCGACGGTAAGGCCGCATGTGTTCAAACAGCCGGAGATCAACGGATCCAGCCAGGGTGAGAAGATCGACGTCCAACTGGCGGGTAATCTTACGTCGAGGATCAGTCTTTTGGACAGAGTCGTCGAGCTGGTAGCCGGTGAAAAACTCGAGGATGCGGATATCATAGTCGCCGGCGGGCGGGGCTTGGGATCGACCGAAGGCTTCGAACATGTAAAGGAACTTGCGCGGCTTCTTAAGGGAGCCGTCGGTGCCAGCAGGGCTGTTGTGGATGAGGGATGGGTACCGTATTCGCATCAGGTAGGCCAGACTGGTAAGACCGTGTGCCCGAAACTATATATAGCATGTGGTATCTCAGGAGCCATCCAACATCTCGCCGGCATGCAGACATCCGATCGAATAGTAGCCATAAACCGTGATCCGGACGCTCCGATATTCGACGTAGCCGACTACGGTATCGTCGGAGACGTCAAAGAGGTATTGCCCTTGCTGATCTCAAGCCTTAAGAAGGAATTCGGTCAAGCTTGATGAATAAGACGGCATTCGTCTTTCCCGGACAGGGTTCTCAATCTGTAGGGATGGGGAAAGACCTGTTCGAGAGGTATAGCGGTACTACTGATGTCTTAAGCGCGGCAGATGAATTCTTAGGCTTCAACATAAGGGATCTGTGTCTGAACGGTCCGGAAGAACGGTTGAACCAGACACGGAATACACAGCTCGCCATGTTTGTCGTCAATCATATAGCCGGGTGCATGCTGAAAGAGAAGAGCGTTTCCCCCGGACTCGTCTTGGGGCACAGTCTGGGTGAATATAATGCCATAGTAACTGCGGGCGTTCTTGGCTTTAGCGACGCATTACGTCTGGTACAGATAAGAGCCGACTTGATGCAAAAAGCCGCGTCGGTGTCACCGGGTAAGATGATAGCGGTACTCGGCCTGGATAGCGATATCGCCGAGAAAGTCGCGACGGGGAACGGGACTTACATAGCCAACTATAATTGCCCCGGACAGGTAGTCTTGTCAGGTGAAGAAGCTAAGATAGGTCTGACGGCACGGGCTCTTGAAAAAGCCGGGGCAAAAAGGGTGGTCGAGCTTAATGTAAGCGGCGCGTTCCATTCGCCGATAATGCAGCCGGCAGCGGAAGAATTTTCTAAACATCTGGATATGGTGGCGTTCGAAGATGCGGAGATACCGGTCATATCGAACTTTACCGGGTATGTCTCTATGGACAAGGACGAGATAAAGAACGCTTTAAAGCAGCAGATGACCGGCTCGGTACGCTGGCAGACATCGGTCGGGACCGCTCTGTCTCAAGGAGTGAATGAATTTGTCGAAGCCGGCTCGGGTAAAGTCTTAAGCGGGCTGATAAAGAGGATCACAGCAGACAACGAAAAAGTAATGATCTTAAGCGTGAACGACTACTAAGGAGGTATATACATGCATCTTAAGGGTAAGATCGCGGTAGTCACAGGGGGAGCTCGAGGTATAGGGAATGCGATCTGTCATACGCTGGCTGAACATGGAGCGGATATCATAATAAACGACGTCGCTGATGCCGACGATTCGAGTATCTTCATAAAAGAGATAGAGAACAAAGGCGTCAAAGCTCATTACATAAAAGCCGACATATCAAAGACCGCAGAAGCGAAGAGGATGATCGATGCGGTGGTCGAGAGCATGGGGCAAGTCGATATACTGGTCAACAATGCCGGCATCACACGTGACAATCTGATCATGCGGATGAGCGAGGAACAGTGGGACCAGGTCATCTCGGTCAATCTGAAAGGCACGTTCAACTGCATCCAGGCGGTCTCCAGGTATATGATCAGGCAGCGAGGAGGTTCGATAGTCAACATGTCCTCGGTGGTCGGTATAGCCGGCAACGCGGGACAGGCGAACTATTCGGCTTCCAAAGCCGCGGTCATCGGGCTTACAAAAACGACGGCACGCGAACTAGCCGGCAAAGGGGTCCGGTGCAACGCGATCGCTCCGGGATTCATAGATACGGATATGACGCGCCGGTTACCGGATGAATACAAAGAGAAGCTAAAGGACATGATCCCGCTGGGGACATTCGGGACCGTCGAAGACGTAGCGAACCTGGTCGTGTTCCTGGCATCCGATGAGTCGAACTATATAACTGGAGAGGTCATCAAGATCGACGGTGGCCTGTTCGCGTAGAATGAAAGTACAGATGGGCTAGTAGCCTGTAGCGAGTAGCTAGTAATAAGTCAATGACGAGGATCTTAGCAAGCTACAAGCTACTAGCTACAAGCTCCCATATAGTATAAAATCTGGATTTAGTATGTAAATAAGGAGGTGTTTTAAGCTTGACGCGTGATGAGATTTTCAATGATATAAAGGCGATCATAGTCGACAAGCTGGCTGTAAGCGAAGCGAGTGTCACATCTGATGCTACTTTCCAGGATGCCCTGGGAGCGGACTCTTTGGACATCGTCGAACTCGTAATGGCGTTGGAGGAGAAATTCAGTCTTGAGATATCCGATGAAGACGCGCAGAAGATAGCCAGTGTCGAAGATGCTGTCACATATATCGAACAGCATTTGAACTAGAGATAAAAAAATCAGATCCTTTTAAAGACCTTACTAAAAGAGGGGGTGTTGAATTGCCACATCGCGTGGTAGTCACCGGAGTCGGTATCGTGTCTCCGGTCGGCACCGGCAAAGAGGCGTTTTGGAAGGCTATCACCTCGGGTGAGTCGGGTATCCGGCGGATCGCAAAGTTCGACCCCGCAATGTATTCTTCGCAAGTGGCGGGGGAGGTAAGCGGTTTTGATCCGTCGGTTTTCTTTGACGCTAAAGAAGCGAGGCATCTGGATCCGTTCTGTCAGTACGCTATTGCGGCGGCCGAGATGGCGTTCGAGGACGCAAACCTAAAGGTAGGCGTCTATGATCCCGTTCAGGCGGGAGCCGTCGTCGGTTCCGGAACAGGCGGTCTGACGACGATGGAGAACGCCTTACGGACGCTTATGGCTGAAGGCCCCCGCAGGATCAGCCCTTTTACCGTGCCGATGATGATCGAGAATCTTGCCGCCGGCAACATTTCGATAAAATTCAATCTTAAGGGACCGAACATGTGCATCATCACGGCATGCGCCACAGGGACTCATTCGATCGGAGAAGCTTTCCGGATAATAAAACGGGGCGAGGCGAAGATGATGGTCGCGGGCGGAGCGGAAGCTCCGATAACCCCGCTTGGCCTGGGAAGTTTCTGTGCCGTCAAGGCATTGACAAGCAGAAACGATATGCCTGAAAAGGCGAGCCGCCCGTTTGAGAAAGACCGGGACGGTTTTGTGATCGCCGAAGGGTGCGGCATTCTGATCCTGGAAAACCTTGAAGACGCTTTAAAAAGAAACGCCTCGGTATACGCGGAGATCAGCGGGTACGGATTGACGGCCGATGCTTTTCACATAACAGCGCCGGACGAGACCGGCGACGGAGCGGCCAGGGCGATGCAAGGAGCGCTGGACGAAGCCGGCATCCAACCGGAAGAAGTGGACTACATAAACGCACACGGCACTTCGACTCTCTATAACGACAGGATAGAGACGCTGGCGATCAAGACGGTGTTCAAAGACCATGCGTATAAGGTAAAAGTCAGTTCTACTAAATCGATGACCGGCCACCTTCTGGGAGCCGCCGGCGGATTGGAAGGTGTAGTGTCCACGCTTGTAGTCAAGGATGGCATCATACCTCCGACCATCAACTATGATAATAAGGACCCCGATTGCGATCTGGATTATGTGCCCAATAAGTCCGTAAAACAGGATGTCCGGGCGGTCATGTCCAACTCATTCGGCTTCGGCGGACAGAACGCGGTATTGGTGTTTAAGAAACCTGAGATGTAGATGGAGCAAGCTCAGAAAGACCTAAAAATAAAGTTTAAGAACCCCACCCTGTTAAAACAGGCGCTGACTCATAGATCGTATATCTATGAGAAGGGGCTTCCGGAGATCGAGTCCAATGAGAAGCTCGAGTTCTTGGGCGATACCATCCTCGGATACATCATAACTACGATAATCTTCGACAGGTTTCCCGATCTTGCCGAAGGCGATCTGTCTAAACTAAGAGCCCGCCTTGTGAACACATCACTGCTTGCCGAGATAGCAAAAGAGGTCAACCTCGGGGATTGGCTCATCCTAGGGTACGGGGAAGAGCAGAGCGGCGGACGCAAAAAGACGTCTATCCTGGGAAACAGCTTCGAGGCGCTGATCGGCGCCATATATATGGACAGCGGGCTTCATGCTGCGAAGGAATACGTCGGTTCCACCTTCGATAAATGGATCGAGGTCGAAAGCGGCAAAGAAGCCTCGACAGATCATAAGACAAAGTTGCAGGAGTTGAGCGCAAAGAAATTCGGCCTGGCACCGGTCTATAGGATACTCAGTGCCGAGGGGCCGGATCACAAAAAGACCTTCCACGCCGAGGTCTCTGTCGGCAAGAACGTCTACGGCCAGGGGCACGGCAGTTCAAAAAAAGAATCAGAACAGGAAGCCGCCCGCAAAGCCCTCAAGATCCTCGAATAACACCTCCTACGTGTCGTTGCGAGGGAGCGAAGCGACCGAAGCAATCTACGCAAACGGTTAAAAGTGAGTGCTCGCTCGCCTTCAAACTAGAAAAAGCCCGCAGGTTATATCTACTCGAAAAGACGCGTCAAATTCCCAGCGAGAATTTGACGCTCGGGACTCAGGCCTCGCTCGTCGCTAGCTCGGTGTTAGACACACCTCGCAAGCGACACCATGCCCGCTCGGCCTTCGACGCTTTTCTAGTAGATATAACCTGCGGGCTTTATAATATTTATACCCACACACTCGCACGGAATATTAATATAGAGGCCACCCTTCAAGTCGGTTCCCAATGAAGTCTGACGTTAACAAATATACTCCCGCTGACACAATTATGTCATTCCGAGCGAAGCGAGGAATCCAGCAAACACGCAGCAAAAAGTAGATTCAACAGCCTATGCTCCATCGTTTAAAAACATGGCAACATAGCTCAGTTCATGTTAATTTCACTATAAGGGTTACGGCTGCTAAAGGAGTATTAGTCGATGAATCAAGATCCTAACATACTTGTAAGCAACAAGAAGGCATTCCATAAGAATCCTTTAGTCGTAGTAATCAGCTGCTTATTCATAATAATGTTTTGTACCATTACTTTAGTCTGCAGCTGTAGCGAGAAGCCTCGAAGAAAATCGGACATCACCCATCCCTTCGGCATGTATTATTCGATCAGTTATCTAGTCTGGGTAGAGCCGGATTCAAATGACGATCTCAAAGATTTCACGATATACACACCTTTTCCAGCTGCTAACGGTGGTGCTAGAAAGCGTCTATTAACAACTGTGCTGAACCCAGATCCTCTCAAGAAGTACCGTGTTGAAATGCATGGATATGCTAGTCGTAGGATTGTTGCAACAACACGAGGAGACATGCTTCAGCTAAAAGCGCCATCTTTTAAAGGAGTCATGATCGAATCGGTGTCTGAGTTTTATACACTATTACCCATTAATTGTGTATCCAAATACCCACTAATTCCGTCAGAAGAAGATGCGACATGGATATACTTGAACTACGAAGGAGAAGGGCCAGTACGAATATATCTACAGTATAGTTTAGGTTGGATTCTAAATTATACGACTTGGATACCCACCCACCAACCGACAACAGGCTATGTCACTACCTATATTGTAGGAACCGCTCCTGCTGAAGTTCCAGTTGATGTACACATGATAGTTGTCCGAAAAAAAGGATGGGTCAAGCTACCATTACAGAAGTCTACAGTGCGTTACTAATGCATTAAGGGTGGCAGTTAGAACTACCTTTTTACTAACTTGATAATAATGCTTGATCCGCAACCCCTCTCTCGTTTTGAGCTTAATTAGGGTGGAGTTGTCCGGATCAGACTCCATCGGGAGCTGACCTTTGAGTTGTGCGAGCATTTACCAGTTCTGTGAGGAAGACCTGCTGGTAAAGCGACGAACAGAGTCTTCCGAACGACCTGAGGAAATGTGAGTACAAATCAAGGACAGTTTCCAAGGAAGATGATCCGGACAACTCCATCCTATCTGTTAAGCGAAAAACTCCTGCTAAACCCCTTCACACACTAAATTACTTATTATAGAATATATATCTACTATTCAGCTGGTTTACAGACAAGACCCAAAAAGGGGTCAGGTCTTGAATTATGGCATTTTATTAAGTTTTGACGTTTTAAAAATGCAATAATTCACAGACCTGACCCCAGGTCTTAACGAAAATAAGGAGTAGTCATGGCATTAAAAAGCGACTCGATGAAGAAAGGGATCTCCAAAGCTCCGCAAAGGGCACTGCTAAAAGCACTCGGACTCATGGATTATGAGATCGATAAACCCCTGGTCGGCATCGTAAACTCGTTCAACGAGGTCATACCGGGACATATTCATCTGGACAAACTGTCGCAGGCGGTCAAGACGGGTGTGAAGATAGCGGGCGGGACGCCGCTGGAATTCCCGACGATCGGCGTCTGCGATGGGATCGCCATGAATCACCCGGGCATGAGATATTCTCTGCCCAGCCGTGAGGTCATCGCTGATTCGATCGAGATCATGGCTGAAGCTCACGCTTTTGATGCCTTGGTCATGGTGACGAACTGCGACAAGATCGTTCCGGGGATGCTGATGGCGGCGGTCAGGATAAACATACCGACTGTGATCGTAGGTGGGGGACCGATGCTTGCAGGCCGTCTTAAAGGTGAAGACATCGATTTGATCACGGTGTTCGAGGCAGTCGGAAAAGTGCAGACCGGAGGTATGAGCGAATCAGAGGTCCAAGAGGTGATCCGGAGGGCGTGTCCGGGTTGCGGCTCTTGCGCCGGACTGTTCACGGCAAACAGCATGAACTGTCTATGCGAGGCTTTGGGCATATCGTTGCCGGGCAATGGGACGATACCGGCGGTCTACGCTGACCGGACTCTGCTTGCAAAGAAAGCGGGCGTCGCCGTGATGGAGCTTCTTAAAAAAGATGTCAGGCCGAAGGGTATCATCACCAAAGAAGCGCTTGAAAATGCGTTCACAGTGGATATGGCGATCGGGGGATCCTCGAACACGGTCCTTCATCTATCGGCGGTCGCATATGAAGCGGATATAGACTTCGATCTAAATAAGATAAACGAGATTAGCAGACGGACGCCGAACCTATGTCACATCAGTCCTTCAGGCCCGGCTCATATGCAAGACCTTCATGAAGCGGGCGGCATCCCGGCTGTTATTAACGAGCTGATGAAGAAGGACCTTATCAACAAAAACGCCGTGACGGTAAGAGGACGCACGATCGGGGAGATCGCAAAGGATACACCGGTGATCAACAACGAAGTCATCCGTCCGGTCGACGATCCATATTCCGAGACAGGCGGACTGACGATCCTCTGGGGCAATCTGGCTCCGGAAGGAGCTATCGTCAAACAGGCCGGAGTCAGCGAGGAAACGTTACACTACAAAGGCAAAGCCCGTGTTTTCGATTCGGAAGAAGCGGCAACGGACGCTATTCTGGGGAAGAAGATCGTCCCCGGTGATGTCGTTATTGTACGCTACGAAGGACCTAAAGGAGGCCCGGGGATGCGCGAGATGCTTACTCTGACAAGCGCGCTTGCCGGATTGGGGCTTGTAACGCAGGTCGCCTTGATAACCGACGGCCGTTTCTCCGGGGGCACTCGCGGTTGCGCCATCGGGCATGTATCGCCCGAGGCTGCGGAAGGCGGACCGCTCGCTTTCGTCAAAGAAGGTGACGAGATCGAGATCGATATACCGGCGCAAAAACTCGTACTTAACGTCGACGACGCGGAGATGGAAACACGTAGACAGGGATGGACGCCGCCGGAACCGAAGATAAAGCACGGTTACCTTGCCAGGTATGCCAGGGACGTCTCAAGCGCCAGCAAGGGTGCCGTCATCTAAGATAAGGGGTGAAGAAGGTGAAGATAACAGGTGCTGAAGCGTTAATAAAGAGCCTAGAGAACGAGAACGTCGAGTACATATTCGGGATTCCCGGAGGCGTTCTCGTAGATATACATCATCACCTATGCATGTCCAAGAAGATAAAGCATATATTGATGCGTCATGAACAAGTCGCAGCCCACGCGGCCGACGGTTATGCGCGGGCGACCGGCAGAGTCGGCGTCTGCATGGCCACATCGGGACCGGGAGCGACCAATCTGGTCACAGGGATCGCAAATGCCTATATGGATTCGATACCGATCGTAGCGCTGACAGGGCAGGTCAAATCACCGATGATCGGTACGGACGCGTTTCAGGAAGCGGACATAACGGGGATCACGTTACCTGTCGTCAAACACAGTTATCTGTTAAAGGACCCGCGGGAAATAGGGCGCGTCATCAAGGAGGCGTTCTATATAGCGGGCTCGGGAAGGCCGGGTCCGGTATTGATCGACATACCGAGGGATATCTCGCTGGCTGAGGTCGATTTCAAATACCCGGACAGTATTGACCTACCGGGATACAAACCAACGGTACGGGGCAATCCCAAACAGATAAAACTCGCTGTAAAAGCGATAATGGCTTCCGAGAGGCCGATAGTGTATGCGGGCGGCGGAGTCATCCTGTCGAACGCGGCCAAGGAGCTGACCAGTCTTGTCAGGTTTTTGCGAGTCCCGGTGACGACGACTCTGATGGGCAAGGGGGCATTTCCGGAGACTGACGATCTTTCCCTGGGGATGCTGGGGATGCATGGAACGGCGTATGCCAACTATGCTATCAATGAAAGCGACCTGATCATAGCGATCGGAGCCAGGTTCGACGACCGTGTGACCGGCAATCCGGAGAAGTTCGCGGTCAACGCCAAGGTCATCCATATAGATATCGACCCCGCGGAGATCGGGAAGAACGTCAATGTGGACGTACCGATCGTCGGGGACGCGAAGCAGATCCTATCAGGTCTTCTAGTCGCGTTAAAGACCGAAATAAAAAGTAGTAAACACAGGCCGTGGGGCGCCTGGTTGACAAAAGTCGAAGCATGGAAGGCCAAACACCCGTTGTTCTATAAGAAGGATAAGGTCTTGAGGCCGCAGTTCATCATCGAACAGATATATGCGCTGACTAAAGACACGGACCACGTCATCACAACCGGCGTCGGCCAAAACCAGATGTGGGCGGCGCAGTTCTATAAGACGGACACAGCTCGCGACTTTTTATCGTCAGGCGGGCTGGGGACTATGGGATACGGTATGCCCGCGGCTATAGGCGCTCAGTTCGGACGCCCGAAGTCGCTTGTCGTCGATATCGACGGGGACGGCAGTTTCCAGATGGTCTCACAGGACCTGGCGACCGCGGCGGCGCATAAACTACCCATCAAGATCTGCATCTTAAACAACATGTATCTGGGGATGGTCAGGCAGTGGCAGGAGCTTTTCTATGAGTGCCGCTACGCGGCTGTAGACTTAGCCCCGGGCATGCCCGATTTCGTAAAACTGGCCGATGCTTACGGAGCGAAAGGCATCAGGGTAACTAAGAACGAAGAGGTGAAGCCCGCTCTTGAGAAGGCGTTCAAGGATCCGTCGACTTATGTCATCGAGTTCTGTATCGACCGCGAGGAGTGCGTCTTCCCGATGGTCGCGCCCGGAGCGGAGATCACGGACATGATGATGGAAAAACCGGCAAGGAGGTCACGATGAAGCATATAGTATCGGCTCTGGTTGAGAATAAACCGGGCGTGCTGGTGCGGATAGCCGGCTTGTTCAGCCGGCGCGGATTCAATATCGAGAGTCTTGCGGTCGGGCCGACCGAGCATCCCGAGATATCGAGGATGACGATCGTCGTCGATGTTGCCGATCAACCATTGGAGCAGGTTACCAAGCAACTTCACAAATTGATAAATGTGATCAAACTCAGCGAGCTCAGGATGGATGAGTCGGTCCAACGCGAGCTGGTGATGATAAAAATCAAAGCGCCGGCGGCAAAACGGGCGGAGATAATCGAGATCGCAGATATCTTCCGGGCAAACATAGTCGACGTCAGCCGGGATATGATCGTGCTCGAGGTGACAGGTACTGAAAGCAAGATAGACGCTATAGAGAATCTGCTTATTCCATACGGCATCATAGAATTCGCGCGGACCGGCAAGATCGCTCTGGCGCGCGGATCTAAAGAGACAGAACAATAAAGAGGAGGAAACATGGTCAAGAAATATTATGACAGCGATGCGTCGCTGGAACCGCTAAAAGGAAAGAAGGTCGCGATCATCGGCTATGGAAGCCAGGGGAGGGCGCACACAGCCAACCTGGCGGACAGCGGTGTCGATGTGATCGTCGGCTCCATAAAGGACCCCTCGTGGGACGCGGCAGTCGAGGCGGGCTTCAATGTCATGCCGATAGCCGACGCTGCCAAGATGGCGGATATCGTGATGGTGCTCATCCCCGATGAGTTTCAGAAAGCGACCTACTATCAAGACATACACGATAATCTGGAAGAAGGAAACGCCCTGGTCTTTGCGCACGGCTTTAACATCAGGTTCAAACAGATCGTGCCGCCGGAGAAAATAGATGTCTTTATGATCGCTCCTAAAGGCCCCGGCTATCTTGTGCGTGAAACGTACCAGCAAGGTATAGGAGTCCCGGCGCTGATAGCGGTCGAACAGGACTTTACAGGCAAGGCGCATGATTTAGGCTTAGCATATGCCAAAGCCCTTGGGGCGACCCGCGCGGGCGTCTTGGAGACGACGTTCAGCGAAGAGACGGAGACGGATCTGTTCGGAGAGCAAGCGGTCTTATGCGGTGGAGTCACCGAGCTTATCAAGGCTGGATTCGATACGCTGGTCGAGGGCGGATATCAACCCGAGGTGGCGTACTTCGAATGCCTGCACGAACTCAAACTGATCACGGATCTCGTGCAGAAATACGGCGTCAGCGGCATGTGGACATTCGTCAGCAATACGGCTGAATACGGCGGGCTTAGCCGTAGAGAGCGTCTGATCACTAAAGGGACGCGGGCCGAGATGAAGAAGATGCTCGGCGAGATCCAATCCGGCGAATTCGCGGAAGAGTGGATCAAAGAAAGCGAAGCCGGACGTCCGAATTTCAACAGGATGGAAAAGGAAGAGGGAGAACTTCAGGTCGAGCAGGTAGGGCGCGAATTAAGGAAGATGATGCCCTGGCTCAAATAGTAAAGAAGAATGTAAACGGTCGAGGGGAGATATAAGGAGGAGACGATGAGGAAAGAGTATCTAATGACGCCGGGGCCTACACCGGTACCATCAGAGGTGCTCTTAGCGCAAGCAAAGCCCATGATCCATCACAGGGCGCCGATCTACACAGAGATCATACTCGAGGTGCTGGACGACCTTAAGTATGTCTTCCAGACGAAGAACGACATCATCATGTTTGCTTCTTCGGGTACCGGCGGCATGGAGTCGGCGGTGGTCAATCTATTTTCACCCGGGGATAAGGTCCTGGTCGCCTCAACGGGTAATTTCGGCGAACGATGGGTCAAGATATCCGGCGCGTATGGATTGGACGTCGTTAAACTGGATTATGAATGGGGAGAGAAGGCAAACCCGCAGGATATCGCGGACGCGCTAGCGAAAGACCAGGACATCAAGGGAGTATTGACGACGCATAGCGAGACGTCGACCGGTGTGACCAATGATATCAAAACGATCGGAAAGATAGTCGCCGGATATAAAGCGGTTCTGGTTGTGGATGCCATCAGCGGATTGGGAGCCTGCGAGCTTAAGACGGATGAGTGGAAGTGCGATGTAGTCATTTCCGGTTCCCAAAAAGCGCTCATGACGCCACCGGGCCTGGCTTTTACAAGTGTCAGCGACAAAGCATGGGCTGTGGTGGAGAAATCGACCTTGCCCAAGTTCTACTTCGACTATAAGACGAGCCGCGACGCGTTGCATAAAGACCAACCGCAAAGCCCTTTCACACCGGCCGTATCGACGATCGTCGGTCTGGGAGAGGCGCTTAAGTTGATAAAGAAGGAGACTCTCGAGAAGGTCCTGGAAAGGCACGCAGTGCTGGCTAAAGCGTGTCGCGCGGGAGTCCACGCGCTGGGCCTCGAGCTATTCGGCGCCTCCGACGAGATGGCGAATTCCGTGACGGCTATCAAGGCGCCTGAAGGTATCGACGGCCAGGCGGTCGTAAAGACACTGCGCGTGAAGTACGGCATCACGATAGCCGGCGGACAGGGAAGGATAAAAGGAAAGATATTCCGTATCGGACACTGCGGATATTATGACAAGTTCGACATCGTCTCGGTGATGGCCGGACTGGAGATGGCGCTGAAAGACCTGGGATACCCGGTCGAGATGGGCGCGGCAGTCGGCGCAGCCGCGGAAGTGCTATATGAAGGCATTAGCGTATTGTCATAGTCTGCGGAGGTGCATGATCATATGAAAGTCCTGGTAAAAGATAAGATTGCGGATACGGGCATCGACATGTTGAAAAAGCATTTCGATGTCGATGTCAAACAAGAATGGACGCAGGACGAGATGAAGGCCCACATCAAAGACTATGATGCGGTGATAGTCAGAAGCGCTGGCAAGATGACGGAAGACATCATCAACGAGGCGGACAACCTGAAGATCATCGGACGGGCAGGCATAGGTCTGGACAACGTCGATATCGAAGCGGCTACGCGCCGCGGCATAATCGTAGCCAACGCGCCGCAGAGCAATATCGTCTCGGCGGCGGAACATGCAATAGCGTTGATGCTAGCGCAGGCCCGCCGGATCCCCGAAGCCGACAAGTCGCTCAAGGGCGGCGAATGGAAGAGGAGTAAACTCGAAGGCGTTGAGATCTATGACAAGACACTCGGCATCGTCGGTCTCGGACGCATAGGAAGCCTGGTTGCCAGCAGGGCAAAGGGCCTAGGCATGAAGGTGATCGCTTTCGATCCGTATGTGGCGAGCGACAAATTCGACGATTTAAACGTAGATATGGTCGAGGATCTGGATGACCTGTTGAAAGTGGCGGATTTTATATCAATACATCTGCCGAAGACTCCGGAGACGAAAGGCATAATCGGCATAGAGCAGTTCAAGAAGATGAAAGACGGTGTCCGGATAGTGAATGCAGCCCGCGGCGGAATCGTGGATGAAAAAGCTCTGTACGACGCGCTTAAAAGCGGTAAAGTCGGCGGCGCCGCGCTTGACGTGTTTGAGAATGAGCCGCCGAAGGACAGCCCTCTTTTCAAACTAGACCAGGTCGTCGTGACACCGCACCTGGGCGCATCGACTTCGGAAGCCCAGGACAAAGCGGGCGTTATGATCGCGGAGCAGGTAATCGCCGGCCTTAAGGGCGAGTTTGTGACGACGGCCGTGAATATCAGCGCCGTACCGCCGGAAACGGCGGAGCAGATCATGCCGTTCATACCTCTGGCGGAAGTAGTCGGCTCTCTGTATTCACACCTTGCGGAAGGAAAGATGGGCGCTATAGAGATAGAGTACGCGGGACAGATCGCCGCGTATGACATAGGTATTCTTACAAGCGCCGTTCTTAAGGGCGCTTTTACACCTGTCAGCCACGAGCCGGTCACATTCGTGAATGCTCCGCTGATGGCAAAGGACCGCGGAATCGAGGTCAGAGAGGTCAAGACACCAAAGAGCAGAGAATATACCAGTTTGATCACGATCAAGAGCCATAATAAACACGACATATCCGTATCCGGCACTTTGGGGGGAACAAAGAACGAACCGCGTATCGTCAGGATAAACCGGTTCGAGTTCGATATGGTGCCGACCAAATATATGGCGCTGTTCATGTACGACGACAAGCCCGGTGTGATCGGAGCGATCGGTACGGTTCTCGGCAAAAGTAATATAAACATCGGTACTATGCAAGTGGGCCGGGAAGCCGCGAAAGGCAAGGCCCTGATGGCTGTGAATGTCGATTCAGAGATACCGGAATCCGTTATGGACGTCCTGAGGCATATAAACGACATCGCGATGGCAAAATATCTGACTCTTAGTTAGCGAGTCTTTAAAGGAGCGTTTTTGATAAGACTTATTCTGGTACGGCATGGTGAGACCTATTGGAATGAAGAAGGAAGGTTCCAGGGGCGGATCGATGTCGAGTTGAACAAGAACGGTAAAGACCAGGCGATGAAACTTGCCGGAGCGCTCAAGAACGTCAAGATCGACGCGATATATTCTTCCCCGCTAAAGAGGTCTTTCTTGACGGCCGAAGCGGTCGCGGAAGAGCATGGATCGAATGTAGACCAGGTCAGCGAGTTTAACGAGATAGACCACGGGCTGTGGGAAGGATCGACTGTCGAACAGGTACTGGAAGAAGACGGCGATGCATACCGGGTGTGGCTCGAAAATCCGGAGAACGCCAGCATGCCGAGCGGAGAAGACCTGGAAGACTTGAGAAGCCGGGCGGTATCGAGGCTCCATCAGATATTCGAACGGCACAAGGACGGCGAGACTATTCTTGTCGTCGGGCATGACGCGACGAACAAAGTCATCATCTGTCATGCTCTAGGCCTTGATAATTCTCATTTCTGGAAGATCAAGCAGGGAAACGCGTCGATCGATATTCTCGAATATGAGAACGGAAAGTTCAGGATCACATTATTGAATGACACGTGCCACCTCGGCGGTATAGTCGACACGACCACGCCGGGTGCCCTGTAATGAAAGCAAAGATTCGCTAGTAGCTAGTAGCCAGTAGCCAGTAGCCAGTAGCGGAGTTTAAAGCTACAAGCCACAAGCTACCAGCTTTCTTGGGAGGTACATTGGATAGGGTATATATTTTTGATACCACACTTCGGGACGGGGAGCAGTCTCCGGGTATCAGTCTTAATGTCAGAGAGAAGCTCGAGATAGCCGAACAGCTGGCAAGACTCGGCGTGGACGTGATCGAAGCCGGTTTTCCGATCACGTCGCCGGGGGATTTTGAGGCGGTAACGGCGATATCAAAGAATGTAAAGGGAACGACGATCGCCGCGCTCGCGCGAGCTGTAGATAAGGATATCGACCGGGCTTGGCAGGCCATCCAGGAAGCCGAGAGACCGCGCATCCATACGTTCATCAACACATCCGATGTCCAGATCAAGTATCAGTTGAGAAAGACGCACGAGGAAGTGCTTGACATGGCGGTCGCTGCCGTCAAGCGAGCTAGGTCCTATACTCCGGACGTGGAGTTTTCCGCTATGGATGCGACGCGCAGCGATGTCGGGTTCTTGTATAAGATCTTCGCGGCAGCCATCAAAGCTGGAGCGACGGTGATCAACGTGCCGGATACAGTAGGTATTATGTTACCAGAAGAATTCGGGCGCTTGATCAAGGATATCCGGGAGAATGTCACAGGGATCGAGGATGTGACCATAAGCGTCCACAACCATAACGATCTCGGCATGGCGGTTGCGACGACTATAGCCGGGCTTGAGAACGGGGTACGCCAGGTAGAATGCACCATCAACGGTCTTGGCGAAAGAGCCGGCAATACGTCGCTGGAAGAGGTCGTGATGATAATCGAGACAAGGAAAGACACGCTTGGCTTGTCTACGGGCATCAAGACAAAGGAGATCATTAGGACATCTCGACTGGTGAGCCGTCTAACGGGATATATGGTCCAGCCGAACAAGGCCGTGGTGGGGGCTAACGCGTTCGCGCATGAGTCCGGCATCCACCAGGACGGCGTTTTGAAAGAACGGACGACATTCGAGATCCTTGATCCCAGGAAGGTCGGTCTGACAAAGAGTCAGATCATTCTGGGCAAGACGTCCGGCAGGCACGGTTTCAGACAGCGGCTCGAGGATCTGGGGTACAAGCTGACGGATGACGAGCTGAATAAGGCGTTCGAGCAGTTCAAGATACTCGCTGATAAAAAGAACGAGATAACGGATGAAGACTTAGAGGCGATTGTAGCGGAAGAAGCGCGGTCGACATCGGCCATATACAAGCTCGAATACATCAAGACATGCAGCGCCAGCGATGAGACTCCGGAAGCAACGATAAAGCTGAAGCGCGAAGGCCGTGTGACCGAAAAGACGGCTAAAGGCGACGGCCAGGTAGACGCGACGTGTAAGGCGATCGATAAGGCGGTCGGTCTGAAGCCGAACTTGCTGTCATATAACGTCAGCGCCATAACGACCGGCCTGGATGCGCAGGGCGATGTGTCAATAAAACTGGAGATCGGCGGGACGCAAGTCATGGGACGCGGAGTTCACACGGATATAATTGAGGCCAGCGCCAGAGCGTACTTGAACGCGATCAACAAGTATCTTAGTAAATAAGAAGTCGAGGACGTCAAAGATGTCAAGGAGGTCGAGGATGTCAAGGAAGTCAATGATGTCGAGGATAATTCTTAGGTCTTTATGAGCTCCTTGATTTCCTTGATCTCTTTGATATCTTTGATGTCTTAGTACAGGAGGCAACTCATTGGGGATGACTATTTCAGAAAAAATACTGGCGAAGCATGCCGGTAAAGATATTGTAAAACCGGGGGATCTTCTTGAAGTAGATGTAGATATAGTCTTGTCGAACGATATCACGGCGCCGATCGCCATAAGCGAGTTCAGGAAGATCGGTATCGACCATGTCTTCGACAAGGATAAAGTCGTCATGGTGGCGGACCACTATGTGCCGGGCAAGGATGTCAAGTCTGCGGAACAGGCCAAGTTCATGCATGAGTTCGCGCGTGAGTATGGTATAAAACACTATTATGATGTCGGAAGAGGCGGCATCGAACACGCGCTTTTACCTGAAGAAGGTCTGGTCAAGCCCGGCGATCTTATCATCGGGGCGGATAGCCATACATGCACATACGGTGGACTGGGCGCCTTTTCGACCGGGATGGGTTCAACGGATATCGCGGCTGCGATGGCGATGGGCTGTATCTGGATGAAAGTGCCGCCGTCGATGAAGTTCATCTTTGAAGGTACTCTTAATAGATGGGTCAGCGGAAAAGACCTTATCCTGTTTACAATTGGGCAGATCGGCGTAGACGGGGCGTTGTATAAAGCGATGGAGTTTGCCGGTTCGGTCATCGAAGCGATGTCCGTGGACCAGCGGCTGACTATCGCCAATATGGCCATCGAAGCAGGCGGCAAGAACGGGATCATGAAGGCGAATAAGCAAGTGTTGGACTATGTCGGATCGAGGACGGGAACGGAAGGCATCGTCTATGAAAGCGATGAAGACGCGAAATATGAAAGGGAGTTCTCGTTCGACGTTTCCGATATGGAGCCGCAGGTGGCGTTCCCGCATCTCCCGTCGAATATAAGGCCGGTCAGCCAGGCACGGGATATCGTTATCGATCAGGTCGTCATCGGCTCATGTACGAACGGCCGGCTGGAAGACCTAAGGACGGCTGCGGAGGTCTTGAAAGGTAGGAACACCGCGGAGAATGTCCGGTTGATCGTGATCCCGGCGACTCAAGAAGTCTACCGCAAAGCGATGGATGAAGGTCTGTTCGATATTTTTCTGGATGCCAACGCGGCCATCTCGACTCCGACGTGCGGTCCATGTCTCGGAGGCCATATGGGCGTCATGGCAGCAGGAGAACGAGCGGTTGCGACGACAAACCGCAATTTCGTCGGCAGGATGGGACATCCGAAGAGCGAGGTCTATCTGGCAAATCCGGCAGTAGCGGCCGCTTCGGCGGTCCTGGGACGGATCGGCAGTCCCGACGAACTGGATTAGTATGTAGCAGCCGACCTTCAGGTCGGCTTAGAGATTAGATTATTAGATATTAGATATGAGAGATCAGAAATTGGAAATTGGAGATTAGATGTTTGTAGGTAAGGCATGGAAGTACGGAAGAGACGTAAATACCGACGATATAATCTCAGCTAAATACCTTGTCAGCTGGGATGCGTTTGAGCTTGGTAAGAACTGTATGGAAGCGCTCGATCCGGATTTTATCAAGAATGTGCGTGAAGGCGATATGGTCGTCGCCGAGGAGAATTTCGGATGCGGTTCGTCCAGAGAACACGCGCCGCTCGCTCTCAAAGGCGCCGGCGTCTCTTGCGTGATCGCAAAGTCGTTCGCCAGGATATTCTACCGGAACGCGATCAATATAGGTTTACCGGTGCTTGAATCGCCGGAGGCCGTAGAAGGTATAAGCACAGGGGACGAACTGAACGTCGATCCGGAGACCGGTGAGATCAAGAACATTACGACAGGCAAGACGTTTCACGCCAGTCCGTATCCGGAGTTCATGCAGCGACTTATGAACGCCGGTGGTCTGATAGAGTATGTGAAGACAAGAGTGAGAAGTTAAGAGAACAGGAGAACAGGAGTGAAAGCGTACAAGATCGGAGTGTTGCCCGGTGATGGAACAGGACCGGAGGTAGTCAATGAGGGTCTCAAGGTCCTGGAGGCGGCAGCGTCGAAGTTCGACTTCAAATACGAACTGTCACATTACGATTTCGGAGGCGACAGGTATCTGAAGACCGGCGAGACCCTGTCGGACTCGGCTATCGAGGAGTTCAAACAGCTCGACGCCATATTCCTTGGCGCGATCGGGCACCCGAACGTAAAGCCGGGGATCCTGGAACAGGGGATCCTACTCAAAGCCAGGTTCGCACTGGACCAGTATATAAATCTAAGGCCGGTAAAACTGTACCCGGGCGTCGATACGCCGCTTAAAGACAAAGGCCCGGACGATATAGATTTTGTGGTCGTCAGGGAGAATACGGAAGGCCTTTATACGGGATGCGGCGGCTTCTTAAAGAAGGACACGCCGGACGAAGTGGCGATTCAGACCAGCATCAATACAAGGAAGGGTGTGGAAAGATGCGTCAGGTATGCCTTCGAGGTCTGTAAGACGCGCAATAAGACAAAGAACTTAACGCTTTGCGGTAAGACGAACGTCTTAACGTTTGCTTTCGACCTCTGGGAACGCGCATTCAACGAGGTCGGCAAGGAGTATCCGATGATCACTACGGATTACGCTCATGTCGATGCCACGTGCATGTGGATGGTCAAGAACCCGGAATGGTTCGACGTTATCGTAACGGACAATATGTTCGGTGACATCATCACCGACCTGGGCGCGATGATCCAGGGCGGCATGGGGATCGCCGCAGGCGGGAATATCAACCCGGAAGGTGTTTCCATGTTCGAGCCGATCGGCGGCTCGGCGCCCAAGTATACCGGCCAGAATATAATCAATCCATTGGCGGCAATAGCGGCGCTTCAGTTATTGCTTGAGATCCTTGGTGAACGCAAAGCGGCGGATTCCATCGAGCAGGCGATCATGTACGTCACGGGAGAAAAGCTGGAGAGTCTCGCTGCCGGAAAGATGGGGTATTCCACCAGCGAAGTGGGCGACCTCGTCGCGGAACGCTTAAGCAAGTAGGAGGAAGAAGATGCCTATACCGGAAGTCAAAAAGATCTGGATGAACGGCAAGTTCGTCGATTGGAAGGACGCTAAGATACACGTCCTTACACACGCTCTTCATTATGGTTCAGGAGTGTTCGAAGGCATAAGGGCTTATAAGACAAAGGACGGTCCTGCCGTATTCCGGTTGACCGACCATATCACGAGACTGGAGAAATCGGCCAAGATCTATTTCATGGACGTGCCTTACTCCGTCGAAGAACTGGTCTCAGTGACAAAAGAGCTAGTCAAGATAAACGAACTCGACAGTTGCTATATCAGGCCGATCGTCTACAGAGGTTACGGCGAGATGGGCCTCTTTCCGTTGAACGCTGATGTGGACGTGGCCATCGCCTGCTGGCCATGGGGCACTTATCTGGGAGATGAAGGCATCAAGCACGGCATCCGGGCAAAGATATCTTCGTATCGACGCATAGACGTGAACGTCCTGCCGCCGGCGGCCAAGGCGTGCGGCAATTATATAAACTCGATCCTTGCCAAGGTCGAGGTCGTAAAAGGCGGTTATGACGAGGCGATCTTACTAAACACACATGGATATGTGACTGACGGGTCCGGCGAGAACATATTCATCGTCAAAGATGGCGTTCTGTACACACCGTCAATACACGCCGGAGCATTGGAAGGGATAACCCGGGATTCGATCATGACCATAGCCAACGATCTGGATTACTGCGTGGTCGAAGATAACATGGTCCGGTCGGAGCTTTACCTTGCCGAAGAGGCCTTCTTTACGGGCACAGCGGCTGAGGTCGTTCCCATCAGGGAGGTCGACGACCGGTTGATCGGCGAACCCGGTCCAATAACAAAAGCGCTTCAAGCGGTATATTTTGACGCCATAAAAGGAGAACGGGAAGAATACAAAGATTGGCTTGAGTATGTCTGATGAATAGTAAAAAGGTAGAGCCGGTAAAACTATATGACACTACGCTGCGCGATGGCTCTCAGATGGAGGGTCTTTCCTTTAGCGCCGGTGATAAACTGAAGATCGCCCGGCGGTTGGATGAGTTCGGGATGCATTATATCGAAGGCGGCTGGCCCGGTTCGAATCCAAAGGACATGGATTTTTTCAAGAAAGCAAAAGACCTGGATCTTAAGACGTCCAGGATCGTCGCGTTCGGCAGTACACGGCGGGCGGATACGACCGCAAAAAAGGATCCGAACATCAAAGCGCTCCTGGATTCGGGAGTGCGTGTCGTATGCCTTGTCGGTAAGAGCTGGTCGCTTCATGCTAAACACGTCTTAAAGACTACTCCCGATGAGAATCTTAAGATGATATCCGAGTCCATTGAATATCTGAAAAGCAAAGTGGACGAGGTCTTTTTCGACGCCGAACATTTTTTCGACGCCTATGACGACGACCCCGCGTACGCGCTCAAGGTATTGAAGACCGCCGAGGAAGCCGGCGCCGATTGCCTGGTCTTGTGCGATACGAACGGTGGATCATTGCCGGGAAGAATAAGCGGCATCGTCTGTGATGTCAAAGCCGGGATAAAGGCGGACATCGGAATCCACGCGCATAATGATGGAGATGTCGCGGTGGCCAATTCGATAGTCGCTGTGGAAGCGGGAGCGGCACAGGTACAAGGGACGGTAAACGGATATGGAGAGCGTTGCGGGAACGCCAATCTGATCTCAGTCATCCCGGCTCTTGTTTTAAAGCTCGGCATCCCGTGTGTCAGCGAAGACCGTCTCAAAAGACTGACGGAGCTGTCGCATTTCGTCAGCGAAGTGGCGAATTTCGCGCCGAACATGCATCAGCCTTATGTCGGCGAGAGCGCTTTTGCGCATAAAGGCGGCCTGCATGTCAGCGCCATGATCAGAAAACAAGCGTATGAACATATAGATCCGGCTCTGGTAGGTAACGTCAGGCGCGTGTTGATGTCCGAACTGGCAGGCAGAAGCACGGTCGTCTTGAAAGCCAAAGAGTTCGGTCTTGACCTGACCGGTAATGAGAAGAAGGTCGCCGATATCCTAAAGAAAGTCAAAGAACTCGAGCATGTCGGTTACCACTTCGAGGCGGCGGATGGTTCTTTCGAACTCTTGCTGCGGAAAGAGACGGGGGCTTACAGCGCTTTCTTCGAGCTGGAAAGCTTCAGGGTGATCATGGACAGGACCAGTGAGGGCACCGTAAAGACCGAGGCGACGATAAAACTCCATGTCAAAGGCAAACGCTATGTTGAGACTTCGGAAGGCAACGGTCCGGTGAATGCCCTTGATACTGCATTAAGGATGGCGATAGGCCGGGCGTATCCGGCCCTGAAGAACATACATCTGACCGACTATAAAGTGCGCGTGCTCGATGAGAAAAAGGGCACGGGCGCCGTAGTCCGCGTTCTGATAGATTCGGGCGACGGCGAGAAGGAATGGTCGTCGATCGGCGTCCATGAGAACATAATCGAGGCGAGCTGGCAAGCGCTGGTCGACAGCATCGAGTATGGCCTAATCCACAGTAAAATGGAAGAAAGCCGGTAGTCGGTACCCCCACCTAAATCCTCCCCCTTAAAGGGGGAGGAATAAAAGGAGGGGGTCTTGAGCTACAAATCACAAAGGTAACCTATGAGGTTTGTTAGGTATCGTTGGGACAACCGCATATTCTACGGCATCGTCGAAGGCGATAATGTCCGGAGGATCGACTTATCGCCGTTTATCGACTGGAAACCGCTCGATGAAACACATCCTCTGAGTGAAGTAAAACTGCTAGCGCCCGCCGAACCGTCAAAAGTCGTAGCCGTAGGTCTTAATTATATCGACCACGCGGACGAACTGAAGATGGATGTACCCTCCGAACCGATCTTGTTCTTGAAGCCGACGACGGCAGTCGTCGGGCCCGGTGAACCGATCTTATATCCCGCGATGTCCAAACAGGTCGACTTTGAAGCCGAGGTCGGCGTGGTGATCAAAGATGAAGTCAGGGATATCCGGGAATCGGAGGTCAAAGACGCTATCCTCGGTTATACATGCGCGAACGACGTGACGGCACGCGATCTACAACGTAAAGACGGGCAGTGGGGCAGATGTAAGAGTTTCGATACATTCGCGCCGATCGGCCCCTGGATAGATACTGAAGTCGACCCGTTGGATATCAAAGTCGAGTCGGTCTTGAACGGCAAGGTCATGCAGTCGTCGACTACCGCCAACATGATCTTCGATATCTACAAGCTGGTAAGTTTTATATCAAAAGTCATGACACTTCTTCCAGGCGATGTCATAATGACAGGGACGCCTCCGGGTGTGGGGCCGATGCAACCCGGCGACGAGATAGAGATAAAGATCGAAGGTATAGGAACACTAAGAAATACAGTAGTGAACAGATAACAGGGCAACCTCGTGTGTCGTTGCGAGGAGCTCGCCGAAGGCGAGCGACGAAGCAAACTAAGAGAATGCCAACAGTAAACGGAGGCGGTAATGGATTACTTAGAGGTACTCAAGAAGGCGTTCAATATAACCTGGAAGCACAAGTATCTGTGGATACTCGGTTTTCTGGTGGCTCTGGTCGGCGGCGGGAACAACTTCAATAGCAGCTTTAGCAATCAATCGTCTTCGCAGGAATGGGCCGGAGCAGGCAAATGGCTTGAATCCTATCTGATAGTAATACTCTTTATCGTTCTTATCCTATTTGTCCTGTGGTTTATATTCTGGATCCTTTCGATCATGGCGCAAGGAGGGCTCGTCGGCGCTGCTAACGGGATCGAATCGGGCGAAGAGATGGGACTCGGCAGGGCGTTTGCCATCGGCGCGCACTATTTCTGGAGGACGCTCGGCATAAGCATCCTTCTCGGACTTGTCATATTCATCATGGTCATGGTCTTTGTCGTCCCGATGGTGCTAGGCATTATCATGATCGCCGTGCAGGGGAAGCAGGCGGCGGCGGCGCTTGTCGCATCTTTGATCTGTTTGATCCCGGCGTTTCTCCTTCTGGTATTCCTACTCATGATCGTAGGCGCGGTCATCGGCGTGATCCATAACTACGCGATCAGATACGCCATCATTCTTGATAAAAAGGTCATAGAATCTATCAAAAAGGCCTGGGGTTTGATCAAGGACTGTAAGACCGAGACGCTCATCATGTTCCTTCTGCTTCTTCTAACGAGCTCTCTCTATGGAATGGCCATGGTCATCCCGGGGTTGATATTCGGCTTGCCGTCGATATTCATGATCATAGCCGGCGCCGCGGGTAAAAGCGTGCCATTATTAGCTTTCGGAGCTTTCGGCATCATGGTACTGGTATTCGTACTGGCCGTCTTCAAAGGAGTATATGAAGTGTTCCACTCTTCGGCCTGGACGCTGACCTTTCGAGAACTACAGCCGCCTGATAACAACTAGTTTTCAGTTTCGATCGTCTCCAATATTGTAGTATATCTCCAATAAGTCAATAATAGTTTGACAGTCTGTGAGATATTATATATATTGGAAATATTATGACAAAGAAGCTGACACACAAAACACCTGCTTTCTATTCGGCCGTCGTCGGCCTCCTGACTTTTATCATCTTATCGGGGACGGCATTGATGAGGGGAAACACCGTCGATTCCAATCAGGATCTCACAGACATCGTCGTAGCCGATGCCGATATCCCATCCGGAGCGAGACTAACGGATAAGATGCTCACGCTCCGCTCTTTACCTAAAAAGTATGCTGACAAAGGAGCGTTAAGCAGCAAGAGCTCACTTGTCGGAATAGAAACGAACATGCCGGTTTTCAAGGGTGAGACGATCACGAAGAGGAAATTAAGGATCAAAGAGAACAGAGCATCCGGAAAAGCGACGATGGTCCAGGAAGGGTACAGAGGCTTTTCCATACTGACTGACGAGTCGGATCCCCAGGGCAGGATATTGAGGACTGGAAACCAGGTGGATATGTTGGTGACGTTGAACCGGGATGTGCTCGGGATGTCGGTGACCAAGACGATCCTTGAAAGGAAGGATGTCATAGCTGTCGAAGGACTGGGAAGAAACGACATGTACATAGTCACACTCATGGTCAGCCCGGAAGAGGCGCAGAAACTTGCATACGCTCAGGCAAACGGGCGGATATCGATAAGCATATGTCCTGCCGGTGATGATAGTTACCGTCCTTTGCGTGATATAACGGCCGAAGAACTATAGGAGGGAAAAGGATTGAAGATCTTCATAGCTGACGACAAACCGGAAAGTTTAAAGCTGCTGAAGGACGCTGTCGAGAGGAGGGGCTGGGAAGCCGTCGGTACCGCTGCGACACTGGATGGATTCTTAAAGACGGTCTTCCATCATGAACCGGATGTCATCTTGATCAGCATAGCGTTTCTGGCGCTTTTATCACCGGAAGATGAAAAACAACTGGGCGGCGTTTTACCATCCGCAGTGATCATCGCGGTCTCCGATAACAACGATCACGAAGAACTAAAATGGGCGTTGAGATACGGAGCAAGAGATCTGATCGCGCTATCGCAGAGTGTCAGTGAGATACTGGCGACGATCGAACGCTATCATCGAGCGGCTGAGGATAGAAAGGAGTATCTGGTAAAACAACACGGCTTTTTAAAGGGCGGGACTGAGTTGCCGGCTCTCGAACCTGTGGAAACAAAGATATGCAAAACGGTCGTGTTCGCCGGCTCGAAAGGCGGTGTCGGCACAACGTTTATCGCCTCGCACGTAGCCGGTCTGCTGGCAGCGCATAGCAACGCCAAAGTCATCTACGCGGATATGTCGGGACCTATTGCTACTGATGTAACGCTCCACATGACGGCCGAAAAACCGAGGCAGATCAAGGATCTCACACCGGTACTGGACGAACTCGGGACACAACATATCGAGAACATACTGGCAAGGCACGCATCGGGCTTCGAGGTCGTGCGCCTCTGGCAGTCAGCAGCGTTTGAAGAAGCTGTAAACGTAAAACATATAGCAAGAGTCATCGAACTAGTTGCCGAGATGTGTGATGTACTGGTGATCGACTGCGGTATTCCCGATCTTACGTATCTGAAACAAGCACTGAGGCATCGTTGTTCGTTCTATATCGTGACGACTCTCAATATCTCATCACTCAGGTCGGCGGTATCACTATCGACATCCATTGCTCACAGTATCCAGACGGTATCGGAACTGTCTTTGATAAGTAATAGGTATGACGGCAAAGTATCCCTTTCGAGCAAGGACTTGAACAAGATATACCTGCAGCAAGTCATATCGGAGATACCGGAAGACCTTGGAACAGCTAGATTGTTCGAAGAGAAGGGAAAGATGCTGACCGACAGGCCGGATCTGGCAGTGATCAGAGGGATGGCGGACATCGCCGCGAGGATATATCCATTCGAGATGCCGGAACCAAAACGCTTTAGGATACCGTTTGTAGGGAAGTAGGGAAGTAGTTGGAAGAACGCGGGCTGGTGGCGATCAAGGAGAGGTTCAAGCAGAGGCTGGCAGGCAGGTCTTCCGAGCTAGCCGCTCGCGATCTTCAAGAAAGGCCGTATTATCTGGCGGATCTTGTAAAAGAATTCTTAAAGGAAGAGAGGATAATCCTGCCTGACAAGACGGTCAGGATCCTCACAGACCAGTTTATGAACGAGGTAATAGGACTGGGTCCGCTTGAATCGGTCCTTATGGATGACACTGTTACCGAAATAATGATCAATGCATATGACCAGGTATATATCGAGAGAAACGGGCAGGTAAGCATGACGGATATTGCTTTTGACGGGATCGACCATCTTTATTTGACGATCGACCGGATAGTCGCGCCACTCGGTTTGCGTGTGGATGAAAGCAATCCCATGGTAGATGCCAGGTTGCCCGACGGGAGCAGGGTCAATGTCATCATCCCTCCAGTCTCGTTGAGCGGGCCGGTCGTCACGATACGGCGTTTTAGGAATATCATGCCGACTGTAGACGAGCTCATAAACAATGGAACGCTTAGCCGGGGCGCGGCCCGGTTTCTGATGGCGGCGGTCAAGGACAAGAAGAACATCATCGTATCCGGGGGAACCGGTTCCGGCAAGACGACGCTATTGAACATGCTGGCTTCGTTCATCGCGCCTCAGGAACGATTGGTAACGATCGAAGATACGGCTGAGTTAAGGTTGGCACAACCACATGTGGTCACGCTGGAGAGCAGACGTCCGAATATCGAAGGTGAGGGTGAGGTGACGATCAGAGACCTGGTAAGGAACGCGTTAAGGATGAGGCCGGATAGGATAATAGTCGGCGAGGTCAGGGGCGGTGAAGCTCTGGATATGCTCCAGGCTATGAACACGGGCCATGAAGGTTCGATTACGACCGCGCATGCAAACTCGGCGCGGGATCTGATAAAACGCCTGGAGGTGATGGTGTTGACGTCGGACGTCGATCTTCCACACGGACCTGTTGTCGAACAGATCGCGGCGGCTCTGGATCTGGTTCTGCAAATGGAGCGAAATGCAGACGGTACGCGCCGTCTCACGGAGATCTCAAAGATCGCCGGTATGAAAGACGGACATTTAGTCGTGGAGGAAATAGGATGCCCGGAAGTCTCTACCTGATAATCGTTTCTATTTCGACGGTGGTTTATGGCATATGCCGGGTGTTTATCGGCTTGGTCTACCGCAAACATCATGTGCGCCGTCTATCGGCAGGCCGGACAACGCTCGCGTTGGGATGGGACTCTATGCCGATGGCTCTTTTTAAGAAGTCGTTCGATAGGTTGACCGTTATACACAAAGAAAAGGTCAGGATCAAGACCATAGAGGAAAGCTTACCGGATCTATTGGCGTTTATGATCAGCGCGTTCAAGGCTTCTCTATCAATCAATCAAGCCGTTTCAGAAGCCCGGGAATACTTTCAGCGCCCGCTCAAAGATGAGTTGGAGCAGCTGGATGCCGACTTAAAATCGGGTTTTAGCCAGACTGATGCCATGAACGGTTTTGCGGAGCGGGTGCCGTTACCGGACATCAGGTTCTTCGTCATGGTCCTCAACATGCACCAGAGATCCGGAGGCAGTCTACTACCGGCACTAGAATCTCTAAGCGCTTGCATCAGGGGAAGGGTGTCGCTGCGCAAAGAAGTCCGGGTGATGACCGGGCAGAGCAGGTTTTCAGCGATGATACTGTGCCTGCTGCCGGTCTGCTTTTTGATCCTGATGCCTGCATTGACCGGGCACGTGCCCTTTGAGCTTTTAACAAGCTCCGCCGGATGCTTGATATTACTAAGTGGCGCGGTACTCGATATTGCCGCGTTTTTTATGATGCGCCGTTTGACCGAGATAAAGACGTACTGATGCGGACGCTCTTGCCGGCTTCCGTCACATCATTTCTCCTGGCCATACCGGTGTTCTTTATGGCCAAGTCTTTTTATAAGCATGCCTACATAAGGCGGCTGAAAAAGGACACCGTGGATGCCGGCATGTCGACTGATAAAAAGGCGTTAAAGAAACGGCTGCTCAAGTTATTGGAATCGTTCGAGCGGTCGTTTCCTGTTAAGATACGTTTGGAAGAAGCCGCTGAGACAGAGACACGACTGGCACAAGCAGGGCGGCCGCTGGGATTGAACGCTTCCATGTTCGTATCGATGAAAAACATCTGCGGTCTGTGCTTAATGGCTGCGCCCGTTCTGACTTTGAACCCGGTGTGGATTCTCGGCTCCCCGCTTTTCTTTATGACCGGTTATTTCTGTCCGGAACTGTACCTTAAAAGTCGCGTAAAGAAAAAAAGACTGATGATAGACCGTGAGCTGCCGGAAGCGATCGAGGTCATGGCCATCATGGTAACAGCGGGAATGAATATGGACCAGGCGTTAAGGCGCACCGTTCTGAATCTGACTGGTGCTCTAAGTGAAGAGCTTAGAGCAGCAGTATCAGAGATCGATCTGGGGATCTCCCGGCAGAAGGCACTGGTTTCACTAGCGGATAGAGTCCCGTCCGACCAGTTACGGCGCCTGGTCTTATCTATTATACAAGCGGAACGATACGGGACCTCACTCAGCGAGACGCTTAGAGTCTTATCCGGGGAGATCCGGGAGGAACAGAGGCGCAAGATCAAAGAGGAAGCGCAAAAGATACCCATCAAGATGCTTTTCCCCCTTGTATTCCTGATCCTTCCTGCGTTTATCGTGCTGACGGTAGGACCGTTGGTCCTGACTTCTTTTATGTTATACTAATTAGTGTCGATCCCCTTGACTTAAACATCCGGCACATCTCCTTCGTTTAGAGGTGAACTTTGTGGTAATCAAGATACTGGAAAAAGCCCTTCGTTTCGGTGAAGCGAAGAAAGAACGCGAGCTGAATGCCCTAGTGGAAAAGGTCGGGGCATTCGAACCTTCCATTTCCGTTTTATCGGACAAAAAAATAAAAGCTAAGACTTCTGAATTTAAAAAGCGTGTAGATTCAGGAGAGACACTGGAAGACCTGCTGCCCGAGGCGTTTGCCGTCGTCCGGGAGACATCCAAGCGCGTCACTTCGATGCGGCATTTCGACGAGCAGATAATCGGCGGCATAGTCCTCCACCAGGGAAATATCGCAGAAATGAAAACTGGTGAAGGAAAGACGCTCGTTGCGACATTACCCGTGTACTTGAACGCGCTGAACGGAAAAAGCGTGCACATCGTTACCGTCAACGACTACCTTGCCAAACGTGATGTACAGTGGATGGGCCCGATATATCAGACACTGGGAATGACTGTTGCCGTCCTGCAGCACGATTCCGCTTTCATCCTGGATCCGTCATACACGGTGGAGGATGAACGCATGCAGAATCTTCGACCGGTGTATAGAGACGAAGCATACAAAGCGGATATTGTATATGGCACGAACTCCGAGTTCGGTTTCGATTATCTAAGAGACAACATGGCCCAGAACGCGGAAGAGAAAGTACAGCGCGGCTACTCATATGCGATCGTCGATGAGGTCGACAGTATACTCGTCGATGAGGCCAGGACACCGCTCATCATATCCGGAGCCCCGGAGGAATCGACCAAACTTTATAAGCAATTCGCGCGGATCGCCCCGCTCCTCAAAACCGGAGTCGACTATGAGGTCGATGAGAAGACGCAGACTGTGGCTGTGACTGAAAGCGGCATAGCCAGGGTGGAAGAGCACCTGGGTGTCGACAATCTTTACGATCATGTGAATACGCAGTTCGTCCATCACCTGAACCAGGCCTTGAGATCCCTCACACTTTTCAAGAAGGACACGGACTACATCATCAAAGACGGCGAGGTAATCATCGTCGATGAGTTCACGGGTAGGTTGATGTTCGGGCGCCGCTACAGTGAAGGCCTGCATCAGGCGATCGAGGCAAAAGAGAAGGTGTCGATACGGGAAGAGAACCAGACGCTCGCGACGATCACATTGCAGAACTACTTCAGGATGTATGAGAAGCTATCCGGTATGACCGGTACAGCCGCGACCGAAGCGGACGAGTTCCTTCACACGTACAAACTAGAGACGGTCGTTATCAAGACACACAAACCCATGGTCCGGCAGGATCTAACGGATGTGATATATAAGACCGAGGAAGGCAAGTTCACCGCGGTGATCGACGACATAACGGAACGGCACAAGAAAGGGCAACCGGTCCTCGTCGGGACTATATCGATCGAGAAATCCGAGATATTGAGCAGGATGCTTCAGAAACGGGGCATAAAGCACAATGTGCTGAACGCGAAGAACCATGAGCGGGAAGCCGAGATAATAGCCCAGGCGGGTTATAAGGCGGCCGTTACGATCGCGACCAACATGGCCGGTCGAGGCGTTGACATCATACTCGGCGAAGGCGTTACGGATTGCGGAGGGCTTCACGTCTTAGGGACGGAGAGGCACGAAGCAAGGCGTATAGACAACCAGCTAAGGGGTCGTTCGGGACGCCAGGGAGACCCGGGGTCGTCACAGTTCTACATATCGCTGGAAGACGATCTCATGCGTTTATTCGCAGGCGAGAGGATCTCATCGATGATGGAGCGGATGGGGTTCCCCGAGGACGTGCCGATAGAGAACCAACTGGTCAGTAGGTCGATCGAGACAGCGCAGAAGCAGGTCGAAGCGCAGAACTTCTCGATAAGAAAACACGTGCTTGAATACGATGACGTCATGAACACGCAGAGAGAAGTCATATATAAACAGCGGGACGAGATACTCAAAGGCGGCGACATACACGCCGAGGTGCTTGAGATCATCGAAGAACTTGTGCCGCAGGTCGTCGACACTTTCATCACCAAGGACATACATCCGGAAGATTGGGACATGGAGGGGCTTTTCAGATATATGTTGCAGCTGTATCCCGTGTCGTTTAAAGCGGATAGCCTGGACATTGCGGGTATGTCGGTCGAGAAGATGAAGGTCACGTTCCTTGAAGACGCTCTGAAGGCCTATGAGGCCAGGGAGAAAGAGCTGGGCGGCGATATGTTGAGGGACCTCGAGCGGATGGTGATGCTCAACGTCATCGACAACCACTGGCGGGAGCACTTGTACGAGATGGACTATCTTAGAGAAGGGATAGGGTTAAGAGCGATCGGGCAGCGTGACCCGCTGGTGGAATACAAGAACGAAGGGTACGGCATGTTCCAAGACATGATCGCCTCCATCAAGGAAGATTTCCTAAGGTATATATATCACTTGCAGGTTACAGTGACCGAACCTAAGCGGACAAAACCGGTCCCGATACCGACCGGTGACGAAGAACCTGAGAAAAAAACCGAGAAGAAACATCCGCAATCGGATAAAGTAGGAAGAAACGATCCGTGCCCTTGCGGCAGCGGGAAGAAATATAAGAAGTGCTGTGGAGCGTAAAATAGCTAGTAGCTAGTAGCTTGTAGAACCATAAGGGGGCAGAGTGCTTGTAGATCTGACGGAAGACCTGAAGGAGTTGCAGGAGAAGATATACCACCTCAAGGATTATCTTTGACATAGAGACAAAGAAGAAACGGGTGGCCGAACTCGAGCGCGAGACCGTCAAGCCTTCCTTTTGGGATGACAAAGAGAGGGCAGGCAAGATAGCTTCCGAAGTGGCGGAGCTCAACGAAGAGATCGGCCTTTTCGAACACCTTACGAAAGAGATGATAGATCTTATCCAGCTTAACGAGCTGGCGGTCACTGAAGAAGACGTTAAATTGAGCCGCGAGGTGGAAACCGAGTACGGGAAGACTCTTAAAGACTACAACGAAGTGGAGAAGAGAAGCCTGTTCAGCGGCGAGTTCGATAAGAACGATGCGGTTGTTAGTCTGCACCCCGGGGCCGGCGGCCTTGAATCGCAGGACTGGGCGGAAATGCTGCTTAGGATGTATCTCCGTTGGGCGGATAAAAAGAAGTTCAAGGTAGACATAAACGATTATCAACCGGATGAAGAAGCTGGGATCAAGAGCGTTATGTTCACAGTACACGGACCTTACGCGTTCGGCCTTCTGGAAGCGGAGAAAGGTGTCCATAGACTTGTCAGGATATCCCCGTTCGATCAGGCGAAACGCCGTCACACGTCTTTTGTGTCCGTCGACGCGATACCTTTGATCGAGGTGCGCAAAGAGATCGAGATAAAACCGGAAGACTTGAGGATAGACACATACCGGTCAAGCGGGGCGGGGGGACAGCATGTAAACGTGACCGACTCGGCTGTCCGGATCGTCCATCTGCCGACCGGCGTCACCGTCCAGTGCCAGAACGAAAGGTCTCAATTAAAGAACAAACAGACGGCCATGAAGATCTTAAAAGCGCGCTTATTCGATCGCATGCGTAAAGAGCAGGAGAAAAAGATCGAAGAGCTTCGCGGGCAAAGGGAAGACATAGCGTTCGGCAGCCAGATCAGGTCATACGTGTTCCATCCATATCGCATGGTCAAAGACCACCGCACGGATATCGAGATAGGAGACGCCGACCGGGTGATAAACGGCGATATCGACGAGTTCATAGACGCATATTTACGGAAGGTAAAAAGATGAAGCTAGTAGTAGATCTGCATACGCACACAGTGGCCAGTGGTCACGCTTTCAGTACGGTAAAGGATAATGCTGAGGCGGCCGCGGCAAAAGGTCTTGAGGTGATCGCCATAACGGATCACGGACCGAACCTGCCAGGCGGAGCCCACAACTTCCATTTCTGGAATCTAAGGGTGCTTCCCGAGGAGATCGCCGGAGTCAGGATACTTAGAGGCGCGGAAGCCAATATAGTAGATAACAACGGTGCGCTGGATCTCGATGAAGATACGCTGAGGTCACTCGACGTCGTCGCCATCGGTTTTCATCCGCAGTGCGGATACGAAGGGAAGACGGTCGAACAAAACACCGGGACTTTGATCAAGGCGATGAGCCTGCCTTATGTACATATCGTCGTCCACCCCGGAAACCCATGGTTTCCAATCGACCCGGAGAGGATCGTCGAAGCGGCCGGTAAGTATGATGTACTGCTTGAGCTCAACAATAGTTCCTTTGTGACGAGCCGGCCGGGCGGAGAAGACATAAGCAGGGATATATTGAACGCCGCGTACAAGGGCGGGCTTGATATCATATTGGGCAGCGACGCGCATATCGACAGCGCGGTCGGCGAATTCGGCGAGGCCGTGCGGGAAGCCGAAGAGGCAGGCTTCAGCGCAGACAGGATCATCAACACAAACAAGCAGAGGGTCCTTGAATTTCTAAAGTCAAAGAAGAAGGGATCATAAGGAAGTGGCCCGAAAAAGGAAAAAAATTATTATCATCGCGGCCATCTTAATTCTAGTTGCCGGGCTACTTGTCCTGGCGGAATTCCTGGTCACCCGGCAGGCGGAAAAGATCGTGAAAGCCTCGATCAAGTCTCAATTCAAGCTGGCCAAAGACCCGGAAGTGCACGTAACATCGCATCCGATCCTGATAAAACTGGCCCTCGGGAATGTCGATCATATAGACGTAAAAGCCGAGAATGTCGCGACGAGCCACGATGTCACCATAACTGATCTTTCGGTCAGCATAAACGGGCTTAGGATCAACATGCTCAGTTGGATACAAAAACGCAGATTATCGGTCCAGAGTGTAGACTCCGTGTTCGTCACCGTAGTACTATCTGAAAAAGAAGTGAACAGATATCTGAGCAAGTTGCTCCCCGGTTCTACAGTCAAGCTCCTTGGCGGTAAGATCCGTTATCACGGAAAGATAGGTTTTCTTGCCGGCGGAATGAAAATGGATATAAGGGGACGTTTCACACTTGGGTCGAACAACCGGTTGACTTTTATTCCGGAGCTTCAGGACATCGAGAAGATGAATGTCGCGCCGGATGTAAAACAGTATCTATCCGATGCGTTGACCGTGGATTACGCATTGCCTGAACTGCCCGGTGGTTTCAAGATCACCAGCGTGGTCCTTAAGCCGGGCAAGATAGTGGTCAAGGGAAAACTCGAAGAATTCGATTTTGTGCGAGAGGAAATACAATGAAGGACTTAAGAAAGCATCTTGAAGAACGGGCTCTGACATTAAGGCGGCATACGATCAGGATGATCGGCAAGGCGCAATCAGGCCATCCTGGTGGTTCACTTTCGGCGGCCGATATCATGGCGGTCCTCTACTTCCACAAACTGAATATAGATCCGAAAAAACCGGATTGGCCCGACCGCGACAGGTTCGTTCTAAGCAAAGGGCATGCTTGTCCCGTTCTATACGCGGCGCTGGCCGAGAGCGGTTTCTTCCCGGTCGACGAGCTGCTTACGCTGCGGACGCTGGGCGGACGTCTGGAAGGCCATCCCGATATGCGAAAGCTTCCCGGCATCGAGATATCCGCCGGTTCGCTGGGCCAGGGACTAGCCGTCGCCAACGGAATGGCTCTGGCGGCAAGACTTGACGGCCGGAAAGCACGAATATACGTGCTGATGGGCGATGGTGAATGTCAGGAAGGCGAGGTCTGGGAGGCCTCCATGTTTGGCGCCCATCATAAACTGGATAATGTCGTCGGCATCATCGACTACAACAATTTGCAGATAGACGGGTTTGTAAGCGACATACTGGAGATCCAGCCTTTGAAAGAGAAATGGGAGTCGTTCGGATGGCACACGATGGAGATCGACGGCCATGATGTGATGGCGATAGTGGAGGCGTTCGACGCGGTCGAATCGATCAAAGGACGCCCGTCGATGATCATAGCGAAGACTACCAAGTGCAAGGGTGTTTCATTCATGGAGAACAAAGCGGAATATCACGGCAAAGCGCCTTCCGGAGACGAGCTGGAAAAGGCGATGGAGGAGCTAAGCTGTATAGAGATGATAGAGCCGGACAACAAGGAAGGGTGCTGATGAAGGCGACCAGACAAGCTGTAGCGCCGACACTGATAGAGATGGGCAAGGAGAATCCGAACATCGTGGCGCTCGATGCCGACCTGGCGGAATCTACAGGGTTGAACAAGTTCGGCAAGGAATTCCCGGACAGATTCTTCGATTGCGGAGTCGCCGAGCAGAACATGATGAGCACGGCAGCCGGTCTCGCGGTATCGGGCAAGACGCCTTTCGTAGGTTCATTCACGGTCTTTACCATCGGCAGGGCTTGGGACCAGTTGAGGAACGTAGTCGCGTACGCGGATCTCAACGTTAAGATCTGCTCGACTCACTCCGGTGTCTCCGTAGGCGAGGACGGTTCATCCCATCAGCCGATCGAAGATATCGCTATGCTCCGCGCTCTACCCAACATGAAGATCATCGTCCCGGCCGATTTCTACGAGGCGCGAGAAGCCCTTAAGGCCAGTGTCGAGATACCCGGACCGGTTTTTATAAGGCTGGGAAGGCCGAAGATGCCGCAGGTCTACGATGACGACTACTCATTCAAATTCGGCAAGGCCGATGTTTTAAAGGCAGGCAAAGACTTGTCGATCATCGCCACGGGCCTTATGGTGCGGATGGCTCTGGACGCGGCGGACATGCTTCAGCAGGATGGGATCGATGCCGAGGTCATAAACATGTCTACGATCAAACCGCTGGATGAGGCGACCCTGATCGAGTCGGCGCGAAAAACGGGACGGGTTCTGACTGTTGAAGAGCATAGTATCGTCGGAGGCCTGGGCGGTGCCGTGTCAGAGACGTTGAGTGAGAAGCTCCCGACACCGGTCACCAGGATCGGTGTAAAAGACAGGTTCGGGACGTCGGGACCGTACCAGGAGGTCCTTAAATACTTCGGATTGACACCGGAGAATATCGTGAAGACAGCTAAGGAAGCGCTATTATGACTTGCGCGACAGCATGCGTCTTACTATGCGAGATCGAAACAAGTATCCTACTATCGTCCATCCCGCTGAACGCTTCTTTGGTTATCCCATAAAGCGTGATATCAGGTTTCTTTAAACGGGGATCTGTCATGATCTCGATATCCTTGAGATGGAATTTCTTTGTCCGGATAAGCGGGACGGCTTTTATAAAGGCTTCTTTGGCGGCGAATCTTCCGGCCAGATGGGGAAAAGGGTCCTTCTTGCCGAAGCAATAAGATATCTCGTTCTTTGAGTAGACGCGATCGACGAAAGAATCGCCGTACATTCGGTACACATCTTGGATTCGCGATATCTCGATGATGTCGATGCCTATGCCTTGTATCAAGTTTTGACCTCCGAGTTGAATACAAACACTTAAATGATATAATAGCGTGGTTGCGTTTTAAGATAAAGTGAGCAGGTTGCGCGCCTGTATCTTGTTTGATAAACTAGGAATAGGAGTTGGTTACGTGATCAAGATGCGAGGGGTAAGCAAGATTTACCCTGGAAATCATATTGCTTTAGATGAAATAAATGTAGATATTGAAAAAGGCGAATTTGTTTTCCTGGTAGGTCCTAGCGGCACGGGGAAGTCCACTTTTGTAAAGCTGATCCTCAAAGAGATCGAGCCGACAAAAGGCAAGATCTATGTTGCGGGTCGTGAACTCAGCGGTCTTGGCAGGTCGAAGGTCCCTTATCTTAGAAGAAACATCGGCTGCGTGTTCCAGGATTTCAAACTTTTACCGAATAAGACATCATTTGAGAACGTCGCTTTTGCGCTCGAAGTCATAGGCAAACCCCGTTATATCATAAGGTCGCAAGTGTCGGAGGTCTTGAAACTGGTCGGCCTGGCAAAGAAACAGGATCGTTATCCTCATGAGCTGTCCGGCGGCGAACAGCAGAGGGTCTCGATTGCGCGCGCTTTCGTCAATCATCCGCCGCTATTACTAGCTGACGAGCCGACCGGAAATATCGATCCCGCGACATCGATGGGCCTTATGAAGCTGTTCAACCGCATCAACCGGCTTGGAACGACTGTTGTAGTAGCTACACACGATAAGGAGATGGTAGATAGCATGAGGAAGCGGGTTATCGCGCTCGAAACCGGAAGAATAGTGCGCGACCAGGCAAGAGGTGTTTACGGGCATTGATAAATAGCATCAGTTACTACGTCAAAGAGGCGTTGGTCAGTTTCAAGAGAAACGGTGTTATGAGCATAGCGGCCATATCAACGGTCGCGATCTCGTTGTTCTTTATAGGGTTCTTTGTCATCCTGGCCATGATCTTCAATACGAAGTTCGGGCATCTGGAGACGGAAGCGAACGTCAGCGTCTATTTAAAAGAGACGGTAACGACTGATCAGACTACCGGTCTGCAGAAGACGATCCTGTCGATGAAGGAAGTCGAATCGGCCAAGTATATCTCAAAGGGCGAGGCGCTGAAACGGTTCAAGACGCGGATGAAGGACTCACCGGGCTTGCTGGACGCGCTCAGCGGAAACCCGCTGCCGGCGTCGTTCGAAGTCAAGTTCAAAGAGGAGTTCAGAACACCGGATAGCGTCGACAAGCTGCGCGACAGATTAAAGAATAAAGAGGAAGTTGACGAAATTATAGGACAGGAGGTCGTAAAGCGCCTCTTTGCCATAGCAAGTGTCGCGCGTTGGATATTCGTGACGGTAATAGGGTTGTTGTGTTTCGCAGCCATTACTTTGATCGTGAATGCGATCCGGCTCGCGATCTATGCGCGCCGTAAAGAGATAGAGATAATGCGGCTGGTAGGTGCGTCGAATTGGTTCATAAGATGGCCCTTTATTATCGAGGGCATGACGTCTGGTTTGATAGGCGCGTTTACTGCGACATTGCTTCTTCTGATAGCAAACTCGCAGTTGTTTCAGCGCGTGGAGAATATAGTCCCGTTCCTCTCATTCTCGGTCAACCAGACCAATTTCGTCTATATCGTGCTGTCGCTGTTCATAGTCGGGATGTTGATCGGAGCGATCGGCAGCGGCCTGGCATTAAGAAAGTTCTTGCGGATCTAGCGGTTTCAAGGAGACTTAAATGAAGCCAAGATCATCCATTATATATCGGTTATCAGCCGTTGTTCTGGCTGTTCTGATCTTCGTCTGTATGCTGCCGCAGATAGCGGTTGCAAGGACTCTGGACGACATCAACAAAGATATCCAGAACAACTCCAACCAGCGTAACCAGTTATCGGAGCAGGAGAAGACCTTAGCCCAGCAGCTGGCGGATACGGAGACACGCCTTTTCAATCTTAACACCGACATCGCGCAGCTCGAAGACCAGCTGGCAGTCATCGGGAAATCGAAAGCGGAGGCCGAGTCGATCCTGTTCAAGAAGCAAGCCGAACTGGCGGTAGCGGAAGATAAGCTCGACGTGCAGACATCTGTTCTAGGAAAACGGCTCGAGCAGATCTATAAACGCGGAGATATGGGATATTTCGATGTCATCATGGGCGCGACTGATTTCAATGATTTTCTTACCCGCCTTGATTATCTAAAATACATAGCCAGGTCGGACAAGAAACTCTTGAAGAGTGTAAGGATCGTAAAAGACAAGGTAGAAACGGAACGGGATATCCTCGAAGAGAAGCGCCAGGAAGTCTTGAGCCGCAAACGAGCCATAGAGGATATCAAGAAACCGCTAGATATCATGGAAGACCAGATACAGAACGAACTGGCCTATAAAGAATCTCTGTTGACTCAGGTCAAGAATGATCAGAGCGCGGCCAACGAGATCCTGGCTGCTTTGATGACCGAACAAAGGGCGGCTTCAGGCCGGGGTGTCGGAGGAGGCGTCGGCCCGTCCGGTTTCATGTGGCCCGTTAGTATTCCCAGTCTTGACTGGATAACATCGCCTTACGGCTATAGAGTGCATCCGATCTGGGGCGATATACGTTTTCATTACGGTTTGGACATAGGCGTCGACGAAGGCACTCAAATCGTCTCACCGGCGGCAGGAACAGTCTGTTATGTCGGATGGAGCAGCGTCGTCGGTAATACAGTCGAGATCGACCACGGCGGAGGTATAAAGACAAGGTATTGCCACCTTCAGACCGGCGGTGTCTATGTCAGTGAGGGAGATGTCCTGGCGCAAGGACAGGTCTTTGCTCTTGTCGGAAATACAGGTTCATCAACCACCGGCGCCCATCTTCATTTCGAGGTCTATGATTTTAATACGTCGGATGAACTGGCAGCTCCTTATTACACATACTCGACGGGTTATACAGTCGACCCGTTGAACTGGTTACCGCATTAGGAATTGGAGATAGATATTAGTGGCTAGATATTTAAAGACGGTATCGTTTATCGTCTTGGGCATCTTCATCGCCGCGGCGCTCTTTGCAGGCGGTTTTTTTATTGGGCAGCGAACGGCGCTAAGCGCGTTTATTCAGGTCCACGCACCGAACAGTAAGACGAGCTCGTCCGACATACGCGTAGTGACCGAGGTCTTCAGCATAATCAACGATTCGTATGTCGATAAAGTCTCCAAGGACAAGGTCATCGATGGCGCTATCAACGGTATGATCGAGAGTCTCGACGATCCGTATACCCGCCACTTCAAGCCGAAGGATTTCAAACATATCGAAGAAGTCACCGAAGGGCGTTTCGAAGGCGTAGGCATGACTCTGGAGGCCGTGAACGGGGATATTGTAGTCGTATCGCCGATCGCGGGAACGCCCGCCGATAAGGCCGGCATCAAAGCGGGCGACAAGATAACCGAGATCGATGGCAAGAGCACAAAAGGCATGGAACTCGATACGGCTGTCGGTAAGATAAAAGGTAAAAGCGGCTCTAAGGTCACCATCAAGCTTGCCAGAGAAGGCAGCGAACCTTTAACTGTCACTCTGACACGGACGGAGATAAAGATACCGAACATAACTGAAAGGATGGAAGGCGACAATATTGGCTACGTGCGCCTGATCCACACCTTTGATTTCAGCGCCGGACCCGATCTGCGCAAAGCCATAACACGGCTTAAAGGACAGGGCGCCAAGGCGATCATCTTCGATCTTAGGAACAATCCCGGCGGACTACTGGAAGCGGGCGTCGATGTCTCCAGCGTGTTCATAGATCGCGGCGTCATAGTGTCGATAAAGGGAAGGAAAGAGGCCGAGAAGAAATACACGGCCCGCGGCGATTCGATCGGGGACACGCCGATCGTCCTTCTGGTGAACAAGGGAAGCGCGTCGGCATCGGAGATCGTTGCCGGAGCCATACAGGACTACGGGCGAGGTCCCATCATCGGCGAGCAGACATTCGGTAAAGGTTCCGTCCAGACCGTTATAGACCTGCAAGACGGTAGCGGACTTATAATAACAACAGCTAAATACTATACTCCTAAAGGGCGTTCGATCAGTAAGATCGGTGTCACCCCGGACTTCGTCGTCCCCGGCACCGAAGACGAAAACGCTCCGGACGCGCAGCTCGAAAAGGCGAAAGAGATCCTCAACCTCATGCTCCAAGGCCAGGACTGGAAAACGATTCCGAAGAACTAAAAGTGAGTGCTCCAACGCACAGCATGTTTTTGTAGCCGCCGACCTTCAGGTCGGCTTCCCTAAAAGTGTGTGCCCGGGCTAGGTTGAAGTAAATCTTCTCGCTAAAGATACCCGCTCGAAGAATTCTTCAACCTCCCCAGCCACAAGATGTATAAGTAAACGGTGTCATCCTGAGAAGGTCTGCGAAGCAGACCGAGAAGGAACTAAGCAAGATGCGAACGTGCAGCAAAACGACATCATTGTGAGGACGCGGCAGGCGTCCGAATCAATCCAGGTTAACGAGAACCGGATCGATGTCTTTTTCGTAGATTGTTTCGGTCGCTTAGCTCCCTCGCAACGGCACTTTGTTTACTTCTTACTTCTTGCCTCTCGCTTGTTGCTCTCTCTACAGTTATCGCTTCATTCAGCTCTTCAGCGCTATGCTATAATAAATATAGGGGTAATATGCCAAAGATAGTCGTAACGAATAAGAAAGCCCGCCATGACTTTTTCATCGAAGAGACTTATGAAGCCGGTATCTCTTTACTGGGCACGGAGGTAAAATCTTTAAGGAACGGGCGGGCAAACATCAAAGACAGCTTTGCTCGCATCGTCGGCGATGAGATATTCCTTTTTAATATGCACATCAGCCCCTACGAGCAGGGCAACATAGCGAATCACGACCCTATCCGGGACCGCAAGCTGCTATTGCATAAGAACGAGATAGGGCGGCTTATGGGAAAAGTAAAAGAAAAAGGTTATACACTGGTCCCGCTGCAGGTATATTTCAAGCGGGGATACGCGAAGGTCGAGATAGCGCTGGCAAAGGGCAAGCACCTGTATGATAAACGGCAGACGATCGCCGAAAAAGAAGCCCAGCGCGAAGTTGAAAGAGCTTTTAAGGCGAAGCAACGAGGAGAAAAGAGAGGTAGAAAGTAGATGTTGGTAATTTGAAATCAGATATTGGATATTAGACCGCATTAGAAATTTGTTTTTGTCTAATGTCTAATCTCTAATTTCCAATGCTCTGCAAATTGCAGAGCAATTTGCTTGGGGGTGAAATGGTTTCGACAGGAGAAGTGAATCAGGAGAAGCGGGTCGAGGTCCGCTGCCTCGTTAAACAGGCGGAACGGCTAACTTAAACGCCGATACTAACTACGCACTCGCTGCTTAAATAAGCGGCGACGTCCGCCGGAGAGTCCCACGACTCCGGGTCGGGCGACGTAAGTGGGATACCCGGTTCTTGACTTCCCGCTATTTTACCGGGGAACCTTTAGCGGGATGGCTCTTTGGGTCCCTGTCTGTGGGGATCTTTGGAGCGAGATCAAACACTAGACTACGCTCGTAGACGCTTCTGTTTTAGCTTCTTTTGGACGCGGGTTCGATCAAAAAGAATATGGTCGCCCATAGCAGCAATGCTATGAGGAAAACGAGGCTTACATCGGTGAAACCTAAGTCCTTTAAAGGGGATATGGCAATGCCGAGGGGTATAAAAGCCCTGTAGAGACTTACATAGCCGCCTCTGCTGAAAGGCAAATCTATGACGGTTATTATACGCCTCGCTCCTCTAGACAATGTAGCAGCCGACCTTCAGGTCGGCTTCCAAATGAAGCTGCATTAGAGGATGAAGACATAGTCCCTGCTTTGCGGAAACGCAGAGGCAACAGGTCCCGCCACCTCCACCATTCTTCGCCGCCGTTAGACTCACACCTAATGGTGTTCGTCTTAACCGGCTTCGAATGGCAGGCCACCTTAATTAGCAGTATAGGTGAGAATGTCCTTCGTAGCCGTTTAAGCCGAACGAAGTGAGGCTATTGCTGGCGAAGAAGGGCAACAAACTAGAGTGCCGCTCTAACGAGTGGCACTTTTTTCGTTGTGTCGTTGCGAGGAACAATGCACGTAAGCGTGACGAAGCAATCTAAGCAAACGTTTTAAGTAAACACTCCCTCCTTGATAGCGAACAAGTGTTTGTGTTATGTTCGGTAAAATGACTAAATTACCAGCTTGTCCGTGCATTTGTGAATGGTGTGACAGAGCGTTTCTAGCGCAGGCCCGTGAAGTAAATCGGGGTAACGCGAAGTTTTGTTCGTTAAGTTGTGCTGCCAGCCATCGTAATTCTAAGAGAGATTGCTCTGATAAAGAACCAAATTGTACGTGCGCACTGTGTGGCACGTCTTTCTATCGTAAACCGTCCGCTCAAAAAGGTGATACATACTGTTCTCCAGGGTGCTTCTATAAAGCAACCCATCCGCTGTATAAAAAAGAACAACTCATACAGATAATGCAGGACTTCTATATCAAGAAAGGGCGAATTCCATTACATATGGAATTCAGTACAAATCCTGACTATCCACCTCCAAGTACTTACTGCGATATTTTCGGAAGTTGGAATGAAGCAATCCAATTAGCAGGTTTTGTTCCCAATCCCGCATCACTCGGTAAAATCGTTGTTGCTAAAGATGGCCACAAGTGTCGTTCTTTTGCTGAAAAGCTCGTTGATGATTGGTTGTCAGATCACGATGTCAAACATGAAAAAGAAGTCTATTATCCGAACAGCCGGCTTCGCGCTGACTGGTTAGTCAAGGGTACTTACATCGAATACTTAGGAATCTCTATTCGGCACAATAATAGACTGAGTTTAAGCTACAAAGATACTATTTTTCAGAAACGCACTCTTTGTCACGAATATGGTCTTTTTCTTATTGAGCTATACCCAAACAACTTGACGAATCTCGACGACCTACTACGTGTTTTCCTATAGAATTAAGGACAGGATTAGTTTTGTTGCTGCTTGAGCAAGGAGGTTTTTGTGAATGAGACAGATAAAACATACTGCGAAGATTGCTTAGCTGAAATACGGATAGGGGACGATTATTGCAAAGAATGTGGACTTAAGATTGAATCGTCTCAGGCTGCAGAAAGTCAAAAGGAGAACGAGCAGCATGTAAAAGCAAACGCCTCTAGCAATCCTATAAACAATGATAGCGTCGCTCCCCCTCCGATAGTCCAGCCTCAAAAGAAATCTAGACGAAATCTATTCTTGACAGTCGGAGCAGTAGTCTTAGTACTTTGTACATGCTCAAGTATCTGCATAGCTGCTACAGGATTGGGATTGTTTGACCTAAGCAAGAGTTGGAATGTCGAGAAGCCAAAAGCAGAAAATGTCATCGACAAATTTATGACTGATATGGCTGATAAAAATATTGACAGAGCATATGATTTATTCTCAACTCGCGCGAAACAGAATATACCGAAAGATAAACTAAATAAGGAGTTCTATGGCAATAACTATCTGGTCTATAAAGGTTATCAGAGCCTAACAATTAAAAATATGCAGCTGTCAAAATTGATGAACCTTGACAAGACTCAACCATCCGGCACAGTGGCTCATGTTGAAGGTGAAATCTCCTATTCCGGAGGAATAAAAGGTAGTTTTAATGCTGTACTTGAGAAAGAAGGCGGGGCTTGGCGTATTTTCGATATAAGGGTTGTAGCACCGCCAGACAAGTTTAAAGACTCATCAGTTTAGACATCTTGGGTAAGCTTTTGTACTAGGGTGCTGGGGTCAGGGATCGTATTTAAACTTTTTCGTTTTTCATGTTTCGTCTTTCTCAGTGTGTGCTAGCCAGAAGGGCTACAGTCAAAGCATTTTCCCGAGTGTATACAGATGTCCCCGCCGCATTTCGGGCAGGTAAAATGCTGTTTCTGCTCTTCAATGAAAGCGTCCAGACCGATCTCGCGAATGCGTTCATTGTTTCCGATAAAACTGCAATCCCAGCCACGTTTTTGGTATCGCTCTTCCAACTTCACCAAGTTATCACAAGGGAATACTTCGCACTCATAACAGAAATCGATCTCCTGTTTATGCAATTTCTCACAGCGTTTCTTGATGAACGCGCAGTTCTTGTTCCGCGGACGGCACCCGGCACATCCTCTATATCTATTTTTCGTCTTGCCCCGCATTTGCAGAAGGTGCGCCTCGCAGTACCTGCAGTTCATACCGCATGGCGCAACAAGCTCTCTGTCTTCGTTCATCCGACCTCCTTATAACATATTATAGTAGATCGTACAGATATTAATGTAGCCGCCGACCCGACATCGTCGTTGCGAGAAGCAGCTTTAGCTGCGACGCGGCAATCTCATGCCTCTTTAAAAGTGAGTGCTCGCAGTCGGCGAAAGACATAAAAATGTGTGCCTGGGCTAGGTTGAAGGAAATCTTCTCGCTAAAGATACCAGCTCGAAGAATTCTTCAACCTCCCCAGGCACAGTATGCATAATGCTCTTGTTTTCGCCTCCCGCTCGCACAATGCACATTGATTAGAAAGGTAAAAGAACAGCTAAAAGGTGTCATCCTGGGCATAATAGACAAAAATGTGGCCTGTTAGTAGTCTGTTATAGCTGGTAAGAAAGTGATTATTAGTATGTTTCTAAAAGCAGT
>JAGVPG010000016.1 GCA_020052375.1 Actinomycetota bacterium
GATCTGGTGAGTCCTACCCGTTTCCGGTCTTAGTTCCAGGAGAGTGATGCCGTCAAACCTTTCCAGTACCGACCACCTTGTCACCGCCCGTCTTCCTTTGAGGATATCAACAGACATCTTCTGGCGGTGCTTTTGATGCCTGCCCACCGGTTCGTTTATCTCTCCGTTGTCCTGGACGAACCGACCGTGGACAATCGCCCAGTATGTCTTCTCGATCATTCTTTCTTTTAATTGCTCCGACAATCCCTGATGGGCCGCGTCGTTCTTAGCGACCATCATCAGGCCCGATGTATCCCGGTCAAGCCTGTGCACAATACCGGGGCGCTCAACGCCGCCGATCGAGCTCAAACCTGTCAATCTCGCCATCAGGGCGTTCACCAGCGTACCGTCCTTATGTCCCGGGGCGGGGTGTGCTACCATTCCAGCCGGTTTTGATATGACGGCGATATCATCGTCCTCATAGAGTATTTCAAGAGGTATGTCCTGCGGAAGGACATCAAGCTTAGAGGTTTCGGGAACGATCAAGGAGATCGATTCATCTTTCTTAACACGGTGTGACTTACTCACGGGTCTTCCATCGACAAGTACAGACCCTCCGGTTATCAGTTTCTGAAGAAACGCGCGTGAATGACTGGTCCGGTCAGAGAGAAAGTGATCCAACCTTTCCCCTTCATGCTCCGTTTCAACAGAAAATGTCTGCTTTTTCTCCGGCATCCCACATCCTTCTTGCCTCTTTCTTGGCCGACCTAAAGGTCGGCGGCTACATGTACCTATTCCCTATTTTCACAGTTTCCCTGTCTTGCGTCGTTCGTTTAAGACATACAATGTGACACCGAACAGAACTGCGCTGGCAAGCTGGGAAAATGTGAAGTATCGGAGTATCCGGGGGCTTGCCCTTAAGAACTCCAGGAAGAAGCGGCCGAATGAGTATATCATCAGATATGATAAGAAGAGGCTGCCCTTTTCCCTTAATATCTCACCTTTTTCAAGATAGAAGAACAAACCCAGGAATATGGCCAGGTCGAATAGGAGTTCATAAAGCTGAGTCGGGTGACGCGGTATGTCGAAGAAATTTATACCCCACGGAAGCTTTGTCGGGAGACCGTAGCAGCAACCCTGTAAAAGACATCCGATTCTTCCAATAGCCGTTCCAAGCGCTATCGGAGCTGCCAGAGCATCAGCGACTTTCCACATATCCAGATGCTGTCTTTGAATTACCCAGAAGACCGCTGCACCGCCTACTAAGAGGCCGCCGTAGAAGACCAGCCCTCCTTTTTGGACCTGGATGACCTCCGACAGGTGACTGCCATAATACTGCCAATGGCCGATTATATAGAACAGCCGCGCGCCTACGATACCGCCGATAGCTATGGCAAGGATCAGATCGTAAGCGATATCCGGATTCATTTTCCGTCTTTTTAATTCATAACGTCCCAGATATAAGCCCGCAAAGAGCGCGACCGCTAACAACGTTCCATATGAATAGACTGTGACCGGCCCGATCTTAAAAAGGATCGGATGCATATGACCCCCGTCCTAACCTTTCTTTACGATGTTCAAAAGCGAGACGAATAACAACAATACCACTCCGACTACTATAGCCGAATCGGCTATATTGAATACAGGAAAATCTCTGACATGTATGAAATCAGTCACCCAACCGCGGCTTAGCCTGTCGATCAGATTACCGATGGCTCCTCCCAATTCTAAACCCAGAGCGGCGTTCAATACAAAAAGGGTCTCTCTCATCTTCACATAATAGAAAACGATAAGACAGATCGACAGGAGTGTGGCGACTATGAACAATGTCTGTTTACCGGAGAAAAGACCGAACACAGCGCCTTTGTTGCGCACATGCGTAATATATAGAAGACCCTTGACGATGGTTACTGATCGGCCGTCCGGAAGCATTACGCGGATGTAGTACTTCGTCGTCTGGTCGGCTATCAGTACCAGCGCCGCACTGACGAGAAGGGGAAGCATCAGCCTATTTTTTCCTCTTCTTTCTTACAGCTGATGCAAAGGTTGGCGTATGGAAGCGCCTTCAACCTGGCCGGATCGATAAGATTGCCGCATCTGTCGCAGACTCCGTATGTGTGCTTGTCCAGCTTCTCTAAAGCTACCTCTATCTTGGCAAGGATATCCCTGATGTTGTTCTCCAGAGACAGGTCTCGCTCGCGTTCGAACGTGTATGTCCCGCTATCGGCCAGGTGTTCGTCGTAAGCCGTCTCGCCGGACGCCTCCGATTGCAGTACTTTCAGGTTCCCCTTGCCGATCTCTTCCAGTTCTTTTAGAAGCGTAGCCTTCTCTTTTACCAGCTTATCTTTGTATAAAGCCAGTCTAGATTCGTCTATCTTTTTACTATTCTCTGTCATCGTCTCTCCCTAAATACTGGTTAAGTGAAAATTATAAGACGGGGACATATCTTTTTCAAGCCTTGACTTCTTTACTCTTTCCGTTTTCCACTTTCCACTTTACGCATCTCTTGGCCATTGCCTTATAATATCAGCGCACCTCGAGCACAACGTCGGGTGTTCTTTATCCTTTCCTACACCCGGCCTGAAATTCCAGCACCGTTCGCATTTCTCGCCCACCGCCACACTGATGCGGATATATAGATCGCTTACCTGATCGCTTTTAATGGTGTCCACAGGGACATTGTCATCGATCCGGTTCAATTCCACCTGTGAAACGATGAATAACATAGGCAGCAATCCTTTATTCTCGTTTAAGAGCTGGCGCACCCGGCCTTTTGTATAAAGCTCTACTTTAGCTTCAAGTGCATTGCCTATCAGCTTAGAGGTTCTAGCCGACTCCAGGGATTTTAAGACCTCTTCACGGATAAGAAGAAGGTCGCACCATTTCGTATCAAGGTCCGCGTCCAGATATCGGGGATCGACCTGTGGCCAACTTGAAGTCTCAACGCTCTCCGCGTCTTTGAACGAACCGGGCATAAAACGCCAGACTTCCTCAGCTGTGAATGAGATGACAGGTGCGATTATCCTGATCAAGACCGTAAGGATCTCGAACATAGCGGTCTGCGCGCTTCTCCGCTCCTTTGAGTCCGGAAGAGCCGTGTACAGGCAGTCTTTTTGTACGTCCAGATAGAAAGAGCTTATATCCACAGCGCAGAAGTTATAGATGTGCCTATAGACCTGGTAAAAAAGATATTTATCATAGTCTCTGGTGACTTCCTCCAACAGACGGTGGGTCTTTAGCAATGCCCATCTGTCTATCTCCGCCATATCATCGTATGCGACAATGTCTGTTTTTGGATCAAAGTCAGCCAGGTTTCCGAGGAGAAAACGCATCGTGTTCCGTATCCTCCTGTATGACTCGGCAATACGGTCCAGTATCTCCTGGCTTACCGCGACGGCCGGGCTTGAATAATCACCCGATGCGACCCACCACCGGAGAATATCCGCTCCACTTCTCTTTACAACCTCCATTGGATCGACGACGTTTCCCAGCGACTTACTCATCTTCCTTCCTTCTCCATCTACAAGGAAACCGTGCGTCAGAACGCTTCTAAAGGGCGCGCCGTCCCCCAGCCCTACCGATACCAGAAGAGATAACTGAAACCATCCCCGGTGCTGATCACTGCCTTCCAGATACAGGTCCGCAGGCCAGCACTGGTCATCTCGCGTACGCAAGACGGCCGCGTGCGATGTCCCCGATTCGAACCACACATCCAGGATATCCCGGCCGTTTCTAAAATCGGTCCCTCCGCACTTCTCGCATTTATATGCTCCCGATAGTATGTCACCGGATTCTTTTCCGAACCACGCATCAGACCCTTCTTTCCGAAAAAGGGCTTCCACCTGCTTTAACGTTTCATCGTTAACAAGAGGTTCGTCGCAACTCCGGCAATAGAATATAGGCAACGGGACTCCCCAAAGACGCTGCCTGGAAATGCACCAGTCCGGCCGCTCCTCGACCATCGCAGTGATCCTTTTTTCGCCTTTTGGGGGGATCCATTTTACTTTTCTGATCGCTTCCAGGGCGTCCTTCCGCAGCGCGCCTTTGTCCAGAGATACGAACCACTGGCGCGTCGCTCTGAATATGACAGGATTCTTGCACCGCCAGCAATGCGGGTAAGAGTGGACCATCTCACCGCTTTGAAGCAGGATCCCCTTCTCACGCAGGTGATCTACGATCTTGGGATTCGCGTCCCATATTAAGAACCCCTTGAATATCCCGGCTTCCTCCGTGAATACACCCTTGTCGTCAACAGGCATGACCACCGGCAGATCGTGCTCCAAGCCGACCGCGTAGTCTTCCTCGCCATGGCCCGGCGCTATGTGGACACAGCCGGTTCCCTGATCCAAGGTCACATAATCGGCTGTCACGACAATCGAATCTTTTTCCAGTAAAGGATGTTTTAGCCTTAAACCGGCAAGGTCCTCGCCATTGAACTTTGCGATGATCTTATGGCCTTTAAGATCCAATTCTTCGACCACGATCGGAGCTAGACGTGACGCTATGATAAAGACCTCGCCATCCGCTTCAACAGCGGAGTATTCCTCTCGCGGATGTACTGCGACAGCTACGTTGGCAGGCAATGTCCATGGGGTAGTCGTCCAGATGACGATCGATATTTTACCTTTGAGGGCTTCAAGCGGTTTGAACCCGGCTGTTAGGGGAAACTTGACGTAGATCGATGGTGATGATTCATCGGCGTATTCTATCTCGGCTTCCGCCAGTGCCGTCTGATCATGATGACACCAGTATACGGGTTTTAACCCCTGGTATATCAGGCCTTTTTTATAAAGTGTCGCAAAAGTCTTGACGATCGTCGCCTCGTATTCATGGTCGAGCGTCAAGTACGGTCTCTCGAAATTGCCCCTTACTCCGAGTCTTTTAAACTCTTCGCTCTGCCGTTTTACATATGTCAGCGCATATTCGCGACATCGCTCGCGGAATTCGACGACAGAGACTTCCTTGCCCTTGAGCAGCTTTTCTACCTGATGATCTATAGGTTGGCCATGGCAATCCCAACCCGGGACATAAGGCGCCCAGAATCCACGCATCGTCTTATATTTGACGACTATGTCCTTGAGTATCTTGTTAAGACTATGGCCTAGATGGATATCGCCATTGGCGTAGGGGGGACCATCGTGAAGGATGAACGGCTTTTTTGAACTGTCTGCGATAGTCTTCCGGTAAATCCCGTTTGATTCCCAGAAGTCGAGAATCTCCGGTTCCCTCTGAGCCAGATTCGCCTTCATGGGAAATGCCGTGTCCGGCAGATTGAGGGTCTTCTTATATTCCATTATGTTATATATCTTTCCAGAAACTCTCGTCTTCTACTATTGAGATGTCCTCGGCCTTCTGCTCTTCCTTTGGCTTTGGTTTGACCTCTGACTTCTTCTCCGCGGCTTTTTCCTCTACCGGCGCCTTTTCCTCAGCCTTCTGCTCCTGCACCGGTTCTTCCTCGATGATCGGCATCGGTGTGGCCTCTTCCTTTATATCCTGTACGACTTGCTGGATAGCTAACAACTCCTCATTTATGACATCTTTCATTTCATCGCTCTGCTCTGCTACTGCTTCTTTCTCTTTCCCTTTTTCTTTTTCTTTATCTTTGACTTCCTCGACTTCCTTGATATCTTTGACTTCCTTGACCTCTTTGCTCTTCACTTCTTCCATCGTTATATCAGCAAGCCCGGTCGACGGTTTTACTTCCGCTTTCGGCACTTCAACCACCGGTATCTCAATTACAGGTTTCTCTTCTTTCACTTTCTCTTTGACTTCTTCTTTGACTTCTTCCTTGACTTCCTCGATATCCTTGACTTCCTTGACCTCTTCGACCTCTTTGACCTCTTTGACTTCCTTGATATCTTTGACCTCTTTGATCTCCTCTATTTTAGCGGCTGCCTGTACGACCGCCTTCTCACTTGTTTCCAGCTCTCTCCTGCGTTCATCGAGAGCGGACAAGTCCTCCGGCAGGATCCACTTCTGGACTTCCTTCCTCTCGCCTAGTGGCATCTCTTCGAGAAGCTTCAGATAATTGTTCAACATCGACTTGAGCTTGAACCTGAACTCCTCTTCCACCTGCTTGAGTACGGCAAGTTGCTTCTGTATATCACGGTGCTGATCGCGCGATCCCTGCACCATCTTCTGCGCTTTGAGTTCAGCTTCCCGGACTATGTTCTCAGCCTCTTTATTGGCATTCTTCCGTACATCGTCCGCGGTTTCCTGAGCTGCTACAAGCGCCGCTTGCATCCTCTCGCCGATCATTTCGTATTTCTTGCACTGTTCGGCAAGCCTTTCCGTCTCTTCCTTCAGATCGATGTTCTCTTTAAACAGCCCTTCGTATGATTCAGTTACGGAGTCGAGAAAATTATCTACGTCGTCTTCTTTGTATCCGCGAAAGCCTGAGCTGAATTCCTTTTCTTGAATATCCCGTGGCGTGAGCCTCGCCATTTGTTCCTCCTTCGTTTACTTCTTGAAGCGTAAGAGCATGTTTTCTAGAAGAATCCTTGCAGTATCTGGATGACGATCCTTTGTACTATTATCAGTGTTATTATAGCTATAAAGGGCGAAAAATCAATACCTACGCCGCCCACAGAGACCGTCGGGATGATACTTCTGAAGATCTTTAAGAACGGGTCCGTGACATCGATGATGAAATCGATCAAAGGCCTTAAAGCTTCGACATTCCTGATCTGCGGGAACCATGACATGATTATCCGCGCGATCAGCATCCAGTAAAAGACCTGAAACGCCGTATACAAGACGATGACCAGGATACTTGTCATCAGGCCTTCAATCCTTTATCTCTAGTTCGCCGGCTCGACCTCGAGCTGCTTCGAATGCCTTTTTGATCAAAGACTTCAAACCATCTTCATCAAAGACGTTCATCGCCGCTTCCGTAGTCCCACCCGGCGACTTCACCATATCGATAAGTTCTTGAGGCTTCATACCTGTCATCTTCAGCATCCTTGAAGCGCCGAACATAGTCTCGTGCGCTAACGTAAAAGCTGTGTCCCAGTCCATGCCCGAGTCTACTCCCGCTTCCGTTAACGCCTCGACTACCAGGTAGAAGTAAGCCGGACCGCTTCCACTTAGTGCGGTGACGGCATTCTGCAGAGATTCGTCGACTATAACCGACCTTCCGGCTGAGTCGAATATCTCCTTGGCCGTTTCCATTTGCTCCCCGCTCACATTCTTGCCCTCGCTTAAGGCGCTCATGCTTGCCTTTACAAAGGCCGGAGAATTTGGCATCACACGGATAACAGGCACTCCCTTTGTAAGGTGTTCCTCGATCGCGGCCGTGCTGACACCTGCGACTATCGAGATCACCAGTTTGTCTTTCGTAACGCTGTCCCTGATCTCTTCCAACACCTCAACGATATGCTGTGGCTTTACCGCCAGTATGACTACCTGTGCTTTGTCGATGGCTTCCTTGTTGGACAAATAGGTGTCGATACCATATTTTTCTCGAATGTCATTGCATATGCCGGGATCTTTATCGCTGGCTGTGATGAGATCCGTGGGAACTCCGCATCGGATCAGCCCCTTGATGAGCGATCCGCCCATCCGGCCTGCGCCGATAAAGGTTATAGAACGGTTTATTTTCATATCTTAAAACTGGTTGAAGAGGCCTTTTTCCTGAAGGCGCAGCTTTTCTTCGGCTGATACGTCCACATTTACGGGCGCGAGCAGAAACACCTTATCAGCGACCCGTTGAATGCCGCCACTTAAGCCGTAGGTAAGGCCACTCGCGAAATCGATAAGTCTTTTTGCAAGATCCTTATCGCAGAACTGCAGGTTCATGATCACAGGAACATTCTGCTTATACCGGTCACCTATCATCTTGGCATCGCCGAAACCCTTGGGCTCGACTATATGCACGCTTGATGACACCCCCATAGAAGACACAGACTTGACCCTCGGTGACGGAGTCGCCAGATCCCGCTTCATCTCGCGAGGATGCAGCTTTCTTACATTAGGTTCCGTCCGATACTGGGTCGGCTGCTCTTCGGGCTCATTGTAGTCCTCATACTCGTCATCTTCAACAAGGCCCAGGTAGACCAGAGTCTTTCGCCAGACACTCACAGTATCCCCTCCTTAATCCCTTTAATTAGTACGACGGTCGCCAAAGATCGCCCGACCTATCCGCACCATGTTCGACCCTTCCTCGATAGCTATCTCGAAATCATCGGTCATACCCATCGAAAGTGTTTTAAAATGATCCAAGTCAAACTTACCAATAACTTTATCATATAGTCGCTTCAAATGCGAAAACACGTTCCTGACAGACCCGGCGTCAGCGCCCCACGGAGCCATTGTCATAAGACCTTCCACTCGGACGTTCTTATATGCGACTAGCTTGCCGATCAGATCGTCCACTCCGCTTTCTGCTATGCCGCCTTTTGTCTCTTCGCCGGCGACATTCACCTCGATCAGAACACGCTGTATCTTACCGGTGTCTCTAGCGCGTTTATCTAATTCGACTGCCAGAGACTCCCTGTCCAATGAGTGGATCAGATCGCTGAAACCTATTACCATCTTGACTTTATTCGTCTGCAGATGACCTATAAAATGCCACTCCAGGTCCTTTGGAATCTTCGAGGATATCTCAAGATGTTTGGTTGATGCTTCCTGGGCTCTGTTCTCACCGATGATCCGGACACCCGCTGCAGCGGCTTTCAGGATATAATCGGCCGGAAACCCTTTTGTAACTGCTACGAGTTCGATGCCATCGGGATCGCATCCGACCTTGTCGGCCGCCCGCCTGATCCGTTCCTTGACTCTACGAAGATTGTCAGCAATATCGACCTGTTCACTGTTCACTGTTCACTGTTCACTGTTCATTTGACTAGTCCAGTTCTTCCAGCTCACCGGTCACTAAGTAGATCACCTGTTCACATATATCAACAGCGTGATCCGCCAGTCGTTCTATATTGCGGCTGGCAAGTATCATGGCAGTCGCCCAATTAGCTTCGTCTTCATCTCCGCTTATTAAGACGCCGAGTTCGCGGATGAGCTTCTTAAAATCTTCATCGATCGACGCGTCCATATCCGGAAGCGCGTGAGCCAGTTCAAGATCCCGTTCCTTAAAGACCTTGATGCTCGATACGACGATCTGGTTGGTTTCTTCGGCCATCTTGGTCATGATGCTCATTATGTCGGGTACTTCCGACCCGCTTTTCAAGCGCCGGGCTATCTTGGCGACATTAAAGGCGTAGTCGCCCATCCTTTCCAGATGTATGACGATCTTAAGACTTGAGCTGATCAGGCGCAGGTCTTTAGCCACGGGTTGCTGGCGGGCCAGCATGTTGAGGCTTCTCTCCTCTATCGACATATTCATCTCGTCGATGACATCGTCTTCCTTGATCACCTCTTCGGCAAGGACTGCGTCCGGTTTAAGGAGCGCTTCCATACTCTTTTTGACGGCGATCTCCACCTTTTCGCCCATGATGAAGACGTCTTGCTTCAGTTCATCCAGTTCCTCATGAAACGTCTTTCTAGTCACTATCCAAACCTTCCTGTGATATAGTTCTCAGTTCTTTTATCCGACGGATTCGTGAAGATCACATCTGTTAGGTCATATTCTATCAGATGAGCTGGCTTATTTGTATCTTCGGCCAAGAAAAATGCAGTGTATTCGGATACGCGCGCGGCTTGCTGCATATTATGCGTCACTATGACGATCGTAAAGTTCTCTTTTAGCTGGTCCATAAGGTCTTCGATCTTCTGTGTCGACGTCGGGTCGATTGCCGAACACGGCTCATCCATGAGCAGTACTTCCGGGTTCACCGCAAGGACTCTTGAGATGCAAAGTCTCTGCTGCTGTCCGCCTGACAGGTCGGTACCCGGTTGATTCAGCTTATCTTTTACCTCTTTCCACAGGGCCGCATTGGTAAGACTCCGTTCCACGATCTCATCCAGCTTGGCCTTGTTTTTAATCCCATGGATACGAGGTCCGTAAGCCACGTTCTCGTAGATCGACAAAGGAAACGGATTCGGTTGCTGGAAGATCATGCCGACGCGTCTTCTCAGATCGACGACATCCGTGTCCGCTGTATATATGTCAGTGCCGTCAAGCGTTACGCTACCCTCTACTTTCGCGCCTTCTATGAGGTCGTTCATGCGATTAAGCGTTCGCAGGAATGTCGACTTACCACAACCCGAAGGACCTATGAACGCGGTTATCGTATTTTTTCTGATATTTACGGTGATGGCTTCGAGGGCCTCGAAGTCGCTGTAATAGAAATCCAGGTCTTTTATCTCGAACTTGTTTTCTGACGCCATGCCTTCTCTTTCTTGCCCCCTTTATCGTCTCACTTTGGAACCGCCAAAAAGTCTACGTGCTCCAAGGTTAAAAATCAATATGATTCCCATTAATAACAAAGCCGTTCCATATGCGGTCCGCATCGATGTACCCTCGGTAGCCAGCAGGTACAGATGGCTGGTCATAGTTCGGCCCGGCTCATTAGGCAGGAACGGTATATTGATCGCCAGGCCTGCCGTGAACATCACTGCCGCCGTCTCGCCGAACACCCTGCCCACGCCCAGGACGATCCCTGTCATGATCCGTGGCGTCGCCGCCGGTAAGACGACTTTCCTTATAGTCTGCCATTTCGTCGCTCCAAGACCGACACTCCCCTGGCGCCACGCGTTTGGAACTGCTTGTAGCGCGTCCTCGGTCGTCCTCATGATTATAGGTAGGATCATCAGTATCAACGTCAGAGCGCCTGACAGCATCGACCAACCCAGACCGAGTATATAAACGAAAAGTGACAGGCCGAACAGACCGAGCACTATCGACGGGACGCCCGCCAGCGCGTCCGCCCCGAACCGGATGATCTGCGTTATCCTGCCTTCTTTTGTGTATTCGGAAAGATATATCGCCGCACCGACAGCTACAGGCGCTCCGATCAGGATCGACAATCCTGTTACATATATGCTTGCGATTATAGTCGGGAATATGCCGCCGCTTTGCGTCACGCCTTTCGGCGACGTGAAGATGAATTCCAAACTCATCGCCGGAAGCCCTTTTACCAGGACGTATCCGATGATCAACGCCAGAATGACGATCGTGACCAGACCGTTACCCCAAAGGAATATCATCGCTATCTTGTTTTTAAGGTTCTTATCCAGCAACTTTCACTACCCCCGGGATGAGACTAAACGTATAAGTCCGACAAAAGAGAAAGATATCAGGAATAAGACTATGCCCATAGCAAACAGGGCGACTTGGTGGTCTCCCGAAGCATAAGACATATCAAGGGCGATGATGCTTGTCAAAGCGCTTGCCGGAGCGGTCAGCGACTTGGGGACCACAGGAGCGTTCCCAAGTACCATCAACAAGGCCATTGTCTCGCCTATGGCCCGGCCCATTCCCAAGATGGTCGCGCCCATCAGTCCTTTCTTGCACGCCGGTAAGACTACTCTCCAGATCGTCTGCCATTTCGTCGCGCCCATACCGTATGATGCTTCACGGTAACTGCGCGGCACGGCTCCGATCGCATCCTCCGATATCGTAGCGATCGTCGGTAATATCATGATCGCCAGGACGAGCCAGCCGGTGAGCAATCCGAATCCGGAGCCACCGAAGACCATTCTGACCAGTGGTACTATGATTATAAGGCCAAAAAAACCATAGATGACGGACGGTATTCCTGCCAGAAGTTCTACCGCCGGCCTGACAATGGCTTTGATCTGTGATGGAGCTATCTCTGACAGGAAGATCGCCGTTCCGATCGCCATAGGAGCACCGATCAGGAGCGCGCCGAACGTGACGATAAAACTCCCGATGATCAAGGGCAATATGCCGTAATGTTTATCAGTCGGAGCCCAATCAAGGCCGAAGATGAACTTTGTGATCCCGATACTTTTTATAATAGGGATGCCTTTAATGGATACGAATATAAAGACAAGGATTACGCCGACAACAGCCGCGAAAGCGGATAGCAGAAACACCTTCTCCAGGATCTGTTCTTTAAGACGCATCTACCCCTCGCAAGGCGCAGCTAACCGCGCACCGGTATGAATTCTACGCTGACAATGTTTTTTTGCACCCAATCTCCGAGAAAGAAATCGATGAACTTCTTGGTTGCGCCTTTTGCCCGGCCTTTTGTAAACAACTTGAGTTTCCTGGAGAGCTTGTACTTCCCCTTAAATATGGACTCTTTGGAAGGCCGTGTTCCATCATATTCTATCACCTTGACTTCCGGTGTCACATACCCTAGTGACATATAACCGATCGCTGCCGGAGTGCTGGCCACAATCGAGCGGACTTGCCCGCTACCCGGTTGTATGACCGCGTCTTTTGAGAACTTCTTCCCCTCCATGACTTTTTTCAGGAATGCCTCGCGTGTTCCGGATGCTTCATCGCGGTTAACAAGCACGATGGGCACATCCTTCCCGCCGACCTGACGCCAGTTGGCTATCTTGCCGTCGAATATATCCCGGACCTGGCGAGCGTTCAATTTTTCTATTGGATTATCCGGGTTTACGATGATGGCGATGGCATCTATGGCTATGATGTGTTCTGCCAGTCCTGCTTTCAGCTCTTCATCCTTAAGATCACGCGACGACATCCCGATATCGCCGGCTCCGGTGATGGCCGCTTCGATACCCGCGCTAGAGCCGCCGCCCTGCACTGTGACTTTTACATCCGGATTTCTCTTGTTGAACTCCTCGGCAGCCGCTTGCGCGACAGCGAATATTGTAGTCGAACCGGAGACTGAAACGGTCTTTTGGGCGCCGCCCCTAGCACATCCAGTTCCGATGCTCACCAGTAATAACAACGCCAGTAGCTTAGGCCGACCTGAAGGTCGGCGGCTACATTTTCTCATTGCTCATCACTCGCCGCTCACTGTTCCCTACTTCCCTGCTTCTCTACTTCCCTATATTCGCCACTATCAACGCCTGCCTGCCGCATTTCCCATCCCGTCGATATGAGAAAAACTGATCCTCCCTGCAACATGTGCAGAGTCCCGTATCGTATATGTCTTCGTCTTTAACACCCGCCGCCAGCAATTGACTCCTGACGATCCCCGGTAGATCGAGATGCCGGTCTCCGGTTACGGCGTCCTTGCCGAACTTCGCTTTAAAGATATCTGCCCTTTCATCGGAAACCTCATAACAGCACGCACGTATCCCCGGACCGATGAAAGCAAGCATATCTTCTTCAACGACTTTGAACGAGGACTTCATGAGTTCTAATGCTCGTAGCACAATTTCTAAGTATACCCCCTCACTGCCCGCATGAACAGCCCCGATGACGTGCTGATCTTTGCTTGCCAGAGCAACCGGCAGACAGTCCGCCGTCAGGATCATAAGAGGTGTATCGGAAACGTTTGTTATCAGAGCATCTGTATCATCTATCGCCGTCTCATACGAAACAGCACCGGCACCTGCGTTGTTCTCCGTTATTACTGTTACGACATCCTTGTGCACCTGTTTGGCTGTTGTGAGTCTTTTCATCGGGATGCGTAGATCGTCTGTTACCATATGACGGTTTTGCCTCACATCACCGGCAACATCGCCTACATGTAATCCAAGGTTTAAAGAATCGTATGGGGGAGAGCTTACGCCGCGCGTTCGCGTTGTGTACGCAATAAGCATTGACCTCTCACGGAGTAACTCCGGAGAGGTCAATACATTCAAACCATTTATTATTTTTAGTTCTAGGTTATAATCACCCAACGTGTTTTCTTCAGCCTTCAGATCTTCATCCTTCAGCTCTTACATTACTCTTTCCTCAAGAACGTCGGTATGTCTAGATCTTTGTCCTCGAAAAGGACTTCTTCATGCGCTTCCTCGTCCGGTAAGACTTCTTCCTTCTTTTTTTCCTGCATCGTCTTATCGAAACCGGTGGCTATGACCGTCACTCTTACTTCATCCTTGAGCGTCTCGTCGATCACCGCTCCGAAGATTATGTTCGCTTCCGGATCCGCGGCTCCCGAGATTATCTCTGCCGCCTCATTTACCTCGAACAATCCAAGGTTCTCACCGCCGGATATATTCAGCAATACGCCTTTCGCGCCTTCGATCGATGCTTCAAGAAGCGGACTCGATATGGCCGCCTTGGCGGCACTGACCGCTCTTTCCTCTCCGGATGATATGCCGATACCCATCATCGCCGTACCCGCGTCGGTCATGATCGTGCGGACGTCGGCGAAGTCCAGGTTGATAAGTCCGGGGACTGTTATTAGATCCGTGATGCCCTGGACACCTTGTCGTAATACGTCATCGGCCACTTGAAAGGCTTCCAGTATCGATGTCTGTTTATCTACCACCTGAAGCAAGCGGTCGTTCGGTATGACGATCAGGGTATCCACTTTCTCCTTAAGCTTCAGGATCCCGTCATCCGCCTGGAATGCTCTTTTCCTTCCCTCGAATGTAAAAGGCCTTGTTACAACACCGACCGTCAACGACCCTATCTCTTCCTTCGCGATCTCCGCCACTATCGGCGCTGCTCCTGTTCCTGTGCCTCCACCTTTTCCCGCGGTCACAAAGACCATGTCCGCTCCCTGCAGTCCCGCCTTGATCTCTTCACGGCTTTCCTCGGCTGACGCTTTTCCGACATCAGGATCACTTCCCGCGCCGAGTCCTTTCGTCAGCGAGCCGCCTATATGTATCTTCTGGTCGGCGTCCGACATCAGTAATGCTTGCGCATCTGTATTGACGGAGATGAACTCAACACCTTTTAGGCCCGCGTCGATCATACGGTTTACTGCGTTTGTCCCGCCGCCACCGATGCCTACGACTTTTATGACGGCCAGATATGTCTGTGCTGGGTCAGTCACTTTTACTACCTCCTTGATTTTCAAATAAAAATCACGTTCCTTTCAACCTATATATAGTGACGCATTAAAAGTGATATGTCAATAATTATAAAGCTCTACTTTGGCTATAACTTTATATAAAAAATAATGTTGTGGTGTCATATCTCAAGTAATACTTGAGACTAAGATCTTCCGCTGATCTTCTCCGGGAGTGTGTCTGTGAACCACGCAAGGATCTTTTGAGTCAATTCCGATGCATTGAACAGGGGTGATTGCGTTTGCATATCCTTCTCGTGCTTGTATGCATAGATAAGAAGACCGGCTCCGGTCGCGTACATCGAATTCTTAATGATGGCCGGCGGCCCCTTTATATTTCGTGGAGCACCTACTCTTACGGGTGCGTGAAGAATATCCTCCGCTAGTCCTTCAATACCCTCAAGTTGTGACGCGCCTCCCGTTAGGACCACGCCTCCGGCAAGAAGCTTCTGCATTCCCGATCTTTCGATCTCTTTCTTTACCATATCGAAGACCTCTGTCATGCGCGCTTCTATTATGCCCGATAGGTTGACTTTGAGCACGCTTCGCTCTTTCTTGTTATGCATATCCCTGGCTCTTATCAATGCCATCGGATCAGTATTTTTCCTTTGCGCCTGTCCGTATCTGATCTTTATGTTCTCCGCTTCCTTCGGGCTTACGCGCAGCCCCACGGCTATATCGCGCGTGACATGGTTACCGCCGAAGGGGAATACACGGCTGTGGCAGATACCGCTTTCTATGAATATCGCGAGATCCGTAGTACCCCCTCCGATATCGATCAGGGCGGTTCCCAGATCTCTCTCGTCAGAAGTCAGAACCGCCTCGGCCGAGGCGATCGGCTCTAGGACAATATCGGATACTGCAACGCCTGCCATCTCGACGCTTTTTATCAAGTTCTTTATCGAAGGCACCGCACCCATAACAATATGAGTCTTTACTTCCAGATTATTGGCTGACATCCCGACAGGTTCATTGACACCATCGACTCCGTCAAGGATGAACTCGCGAGGTATAGTGTGGATTATTCCGTGGTCTTTGGGGACCTTGAAGCGAAGGGATTTTCGGATCACCCTGTCCTTGTGAATAGGCCGTATCTCTTTGTCTCGACTTCTTATCACAATGGAGGCGTTGCTGTTGGTCGAGTATACATGATCGCCGGCGATCCCGACAAACACTTTGTCCGGCCTGACTCCCGCAGCTATCTCCGCTTCATCTATGGCATGCCTGATAGATACGACGGTCTTCCTGATATCTACGACCACCCCCTTGCGCAGCCCGAAAGAGGGGCTGCTGCCGACTCCTATGATCCTTAATCTCCGATCGTCGGTTTTCTCCCCCACAAGAGCACAGATCTTTGTCGTCCCTACATCCAAAGCGAAAACAACGTCACTATTTTCCATATTCCTTCAGCCTTCAGTCTTCATCCTTCAGCTCTTTGTTACGCCGCCGGCATGGCCGCCGGATTGCTCGGCACTCTGACGTCTATATACTTCCATTGCTTGCCTTCCTTTCGCGCTTCTTCAAGGATGACATCGATAGCGTAGTTCTTTTGGTCGGTAAGTTCCGCCTTACCGTACAATATGATCAATCCGGATCTGAGATTGATCGTCAATCCGTCGATCGACGGCGCTGATAGCCTGTCAGCCTCGTCAATAATACGCTTATCAAGGCCTTTTAAGCAATCAAGGGTATTCGTCACGGATCTGTCACGTATCCTGCCGCCCTTCTTCGGCGGCGCGCGGACAGGTGTGTCGACGATCAGGGGAAGAGATCCAAAGGTGTTCTGCTTACCTGCTTCGAGGACCACTCCCTGCTTGTCGATAAGACAATATGTGGATCCGATAAGTAATACGGCTACGGGAGTCCGCTCGGTCACCGATATTCTGACATTCAGCAACCATGTCTTGTCGACCTTGACCCCGTCGATCCACGATTCGCTCTTGATACGCTTCTCGACAGTGGTGTTTGAGAACCTGAAAAATCCTGTCTTTCTGTTTATCCCGCTAAGCTTGATGATCCTCTCTTTCTTGACCTTGGAACTCCCGGCGACTTCTATCGTCCTTACATTCAAGAACGATGACTGCAGGAATACATACAGACCTTCCGCAGCAATGGCGAAAAGGAGGATCGCGATAAAGAGATTGAGTCGCCTGTTGGCGCGGGCTTCCATAACCTGCAGGCGATCATTGGATACTCTGGGTCTCGGCCTTGCCACTTACGTCACCGTCTGCATCCGAGTTTGAGCGAAGCGCCGCTAAGTATCTTCTCGACGACATCGGGGAATCCGATCCCGGCGGCTTGTGCCGCTTTGGGTACGAGCGACGTCTCCGTCATCCCGGGAAGTGTGTTTATCTCCAACACATAATCCCGGCCGTCTTCCCCTACGATGATGTCTACGCGGGATATGTCTTCGCACCCTAAGACGGTGTGCACCCGCACGGCTATTTCCTGAAGGCTCTTCGTCGTCTCGGTGGGGATCTCAGCCGGACATACATATTCGGTCATACCGGCCGTATACTTTGACTCATAATCGTAGAACCCTGTCTTTGCCTTGACCTCGACTATGGGTAGCGCTTCCGGCTTACTGCCGATAATCGCGACCGTCATCAGCCGGCCAGCGATAAACTTCTCGGCGAGCACCTGGTCATCACATTCGAAGGCCATATCCAGCGCCGGTTTAAGACCGCTCTTTTCCGTTACTATAGTACATCCGATCGTCGAGCCCTCACGGTTCGGCTTGACGATGACCGGCAATCCGACATCGCGTATTATCCGCTCGATCATCTCGCCGGGTGTTGCTTTGTATTCTTCAAGATAGCAAGGTACGTCTGCTGCGACAGGTATTCCTTCCTGACGGAACACCTTCTTAGACATGATCTTGTCGAGTGCCAGCGCGCTGGCCAGAACACCGGAGCCGGCATATGGGATGCCCAGTATCTCGAGGATGCCTTGTATTGTGCCGTCTTCTCCATAGCGGCCGTGCAAGGCGATGAAAACGGCGTCGGGCTTCTCCTTCTTAACGACCTCGGCTACATCCCGCCCGACATCGATCGCCACCGCGTCATAGCCGAGTCCCTCAAGGGCTTTTTGGCAAGCTTCGCCGGTCTTAAGCGACACTTCCCTTTCCGCTGAGAGTCCACCCATCAAGACAGCGATTCTTTTAAAGACCGATCTGGGCATGAGATCCTCCTAGAACTCTCCCACCAAGCATATCTCTTCTTCCATTTTGACACCCGTCTTCTCTTCTACTTGCTTTTTTACTTTTTCAATGAGATTTAAAATATCAGTCGCGGTCGCGGTGCCATCGTTTATTATGAAGTTCGCGTGCCTATCGCTGACAATCGCTCCACCGACGCGCATCCCCTTACAACCGGCCTCTTCTATCAATCCTCCCGCCTTCATTCCTTGAGGATTCTTGAATACGCTTCCCGCCGTTCTGGCCTCGCCCGGTTGGCATTTCTTACGCTGTTCGATCACCCGGTCCGCTTCGGCTCTCAACTTCTCAGCGTTAACACTTTCAAAAATGAGACTCGACCTGATGATAACACCGGAGTCTTTCAGTGAACTGGACCTGTATCCGAAATCGATCTGATCTTTGTTCAGTAACTCAAGCTCACCTTTAGGTGTATATACTGTTACGGACTCGACGACATCTCCTATCGATCCGCCATGAGCGCCAGCGTTCATGACCAGACCACCACCGACGGTTCCGGGTATTCCCACTGCGAATTCCAAGCCCTTTAGTCCCAGTCTTGTAGTTATCCGGGCCAGACCGCTTAAAGATGCAGCCGCTCCGACTTCCGCGCGACTTTCTTTTATGTCGATATCACATAGACTGCCAGCTAGCTTGATCGTTACACCGGGAAAGCCTTTGTCCGAAACTAGAAGGTTCGTGCCCGCCCCGATTATAAGAGTCTCCAGACTGTTCTCTTTAGCGAAACGCAGCGCTTCCGTGAGATCGACTTCGTTTTCGACTATATAGAAGAGGCGCGCAGGACCGCCTATGCGCCACGAGGTATGTCTTGCCAGCGGTTCATCACGAAGGATCTTTATCTGCCTCGAGCCTGAGTCCACTTAGCACTTCCTCTCC
>JAGVPG010000031.1 GCA_020052375.1 Actinomycetota bacterium
ATCCCATCCTAAAACTGCTTTTAGAAACATACTAATAATCACTTTCTTACCAGCTATAACAGACTACTAACAGGCCACATTTTTGTCTATTATGCCCATTGCGAGGAGCAACGCCCGATAGCGCGACGAAGCAAACTCATGTAAAAAGTGTGTGCCTGGTAAAGGTTGAAATAAATCCTCTCGCTAAAGATACCCGCTCGAAGAATTCTTCAACCTCCCCAGCCACAGGATGTATAGAAGAATCCTTATGTGCGCATTGGATTCAGTTAGCAGATGTTTCGCGCCTCCCGCTCGCACGAATCAATAAATGTAGCCGCCGACCTTCAGGTCGGCTATTCTTATAACATGGACAAGAGTATCCCTTACAAGGTAGTGCACCGAAAAGTAAAGCATCCCAGGTTGGAGTTCAAGACCAAAGAACTCACGGTCATCGTGCCTCACGGATATGATCCCGCCATCATATTACAAAAATACGACAAGTGGATATCCAGGAAGCACCGGTTGATACAGGAATGTCTTAAAGACGCCGCGAATAAGGAGATGTCCGATAGGACTCTGGGTGACTTGAAGGACCTGGTGGGTGTATATCTGGCGGATGTATGCAGGGACCTCGATGTCACCGTGAACAAGATCCTTTTTCGGAAGATGCGGACCAAGTGGGCAAGTTGCAGCTCACATAACAACCTGACATTCAACACCCTGATGGCGCGTCTACCGGATGACCTCGTCGCTTATATAGTGCTGCATGAAGCGGCTCACATGCTCGAGAGAAACCACAAAAAACCGTTCTGGAATATAATCACGCGATACGCCAACGACTACAAGGCACACGAAAAAGAACTCCACACCTACTGGTATCTAATACACGACACGATATAAAAAAAGCCAGCCCCTAGAGGCTGGCTTTTTTGTTCGTTGCGTTACTAGACTAGGTGTCTAGAATCTGCGTTGGCGATAACCGCCGCCTCCGCCTCCGCCGCCACCACCGTAGCTGCGCGAACCGCCACTCGGGCGGTCTTCACGAGGCTTGGCCTCGTTAACGATGATGTTGCGTCCGTCGATTTCTTTGTCGTTCAGGGTGGTGATAGCCGTCTTAGCGGCTTCATCCCCTCCCATCTCGACAAAAGCGAAACCCTTGCTGCGACCGGAATGCTTATCGGCGATAAGGTCGACCGATACTACAGAACCGGCTTGCGAAAACAGCTCTTTTATCTGATCTTCAGTAGTGTCGTAGCTGAGATTACCGACATATAGCTTAGTTGCCATGAGAACTCCTCCTTTCATAAGGAACTGACTCACATGCGAGCCGAGGATACTCGAGACACTAAGCCATAGAAGAACTAACATTAGCGGATTAAACTAAGCCTTTCATCAAGGCATCCTGGGCTTACTATAGCACAGTTACAATTTTATTGCTTAATCCTTCAGTCTCCAACTCAGTTCTTTACTCCTTGTCCTCCTTTATCTCACCCGTTATAATAGATTAGTTACATTCCATTCCGTACCACTTAAGAGGGGGATAAATCTGTGAGAGAGTATGAAGCGATGGTCATCCTCAACGCGTCTTTGGAAGACGAGAAGATAGAGGAGTCCATAGCCAAGATCGAGAAGATGCTGAAAAAAGGTGGCAGCGAGATCGAGAAGTCGGACAAGTGGGGCAAGCGGCGGCTGGCCTACCCGATCAAGAAAGAAGCGAGCGGTTACTACTGCCTCTTTTACTTTAAAGGCGAAGCGGATCAGGTCAAAGAGTACAACAGAGTGCTCCGTATCTCAGACGAAGTTCTTCGCCACACCATTTTTAGGAAGGGCGACTAACTTTGGCGTCCTTGAACAAAGTCATTCTGATCGGTAATCTCACCAGGGACCCGGAACTTCGTTCCACTCCCGGCGGCACCAGCGTCGTCAATTTCGGAATAGCGGTCAACAGGCGTTATACTAATCGCGACGGCGAGAAAGTGGAAGATGTCGATTTCTTCAATATCGTAGTTTGGGGCAAGATGGGTGAGACATGCCACACATATATAAAGAAGGGCACGCCGGTGGCTATCGAGGGTCGCCTTTCCAGCCGGTCATGGCAGACGGAAGACGGGCAGAAAAGGACGGCGGTCGAGGTGATCGCCGAAAACGTGCAATTCCTCGGACGGGGCGGACGTTCCGACGATGAATTCGGGGACTCGGAAGCAGCAGTCCCAGAAGACAACGTACCATTTTGAGGAGGTTAAAGTAAGTTGGCTGAAGCGTACGCACGCAAGCAAGTAAGGAAGTACTGCCAGTTCTGTCGCCGCAAGATCGAATACATCGATTATAAAGACGCGGGGACGCTTAACCGCTATGTCTCCGATAGGGGCAAGATCAGGCCCCGCCGGACGACCGGAAACTGCGCGCAGCACCAGAGCATGCTGGCAAGAGCAGTTAAAAGAGCCAGAGAGATGGCGCTTCTTCCGTATGTTGTAAAGAAGCAACGCGAGGAAAAACGGTCTAGGGATAGGGATCGAGACTAGTAAAGGATCGTCAAATGATCTCAGTCGAAGAGGCGTTAAAGCTATCCCGTCGTGAGACCATCGAACTCCATAGGTCTTATCTGAATCCCACGCTTGTCAGTATGTTCAAACTGCTTGATTTCGACAAGCGGTTTGTCCGCGCCGGTGGCGCATATGTCTGGGACGAAGACGGGAATAAGTATCTTGATTTTCTGGCCGGGTACGGTTCGTTGAATGTTGGTCACAACCATCCTAGAGTCATCGAAGCGGTCGGCCTGGTAGAAGACGCGCCGAACCTCCTTCAAACATCCTTGAATCCAGTGACCGGCGCTCTTGCAAGCAATCTCTCCGTCATCACGCCCGGAAGACTCAAACATTGTTTCTTCTGCAATAGCGGCGCGGAAGCGGTGGAATCCGCTCTTAAGATGGCGAGGGCGGCGACGGGAAGACACCAGCTCATACACACCGAAGGCGCGTTCCACGGCAAGACTATGGGAGCGTTAAGCGTGTCGGGTCGGGAGAAATACAAGAAGGTCTTCCGCCCGCTGGTCGGTGGCATAGAGGCGGTCCCGTTCGGAGATATCGAGCTTCTGGAGGCGCGCCTTAAATATTGCGACGCGGCCGCGTTCATCCTGGAGCCGGTCCAGGGCGAGGGCGGTATCGTCGTCCCGCCTGACGGATATCTCAAGCACGTCGAGAAGCTATGCCGTAAGTACGGCACCCTTTTGATCCTCGATGAGGTGCAGACCGGCATGGGGCGGACGGGAGCGATGTTCGCTTGCGAACACGAGCATGTCGTCCCTGACATCCTGGTCCTTTCGAAGTCGCTCGGTGGCGGGTTGATGCCGATAGGAGCATGCGTCACAACGGAACAGATATGGAAACGCGCTTACGGAGGTTTCGACAAAGCGCTCCTCCATACCTCGACGTTCGGCGGAAATACCAGAGCTTGCGCGGCGGCGATTGCGGCGATCGATGTCATAATCAGTGAAGACCTACCGGCGAAGGCCGCGAAGAACGGCGAGTATATGCTAAGCAAGCTGCGCGCTCTGCAGCTCAAACATACGATGATCAAAGAAGTACGCGGAAAAGGACTATTGATCGGCATCGAATTCAGGGAGCCGTTCAAGGGCTACTTGGACAAGCTCTCCGGCGGGCTTGTAAACCAGCTGTACAAAGAATATTTCGCATCGCTTGTGGCATCGCAACTCTTAAACAAGCATAAGATGATAACGGCTTTTACCTTAAACAATCCCAATGTCCTCCGCTTGGAACCTCCTCTGAACATAGCCAGGGAGGACATAGATCTCCTTATCGACGCAATCGATGAGGTATGCAAAAAGAACCGGAGTCCTGTCAAGACGGTCATAAGGGCTGGGCGGACAACGGTCGGCAGAGTCGCGGCGATGACGCATAAAAAGTCCAAAGTAAAAACACTGAAATAGAATAGCGGTCTCATATTCTTATATAATAGAATCTCTACATACCAATCTACGCGGAGGGATATTACCTATGAAGGTCATTCTAAAACAAGATGTGGAAACAGTCGGCCGTAAAGGCGAGATCAAAGAGGTAGCCGACGGATACGCGAGGAATTTTTTGTTTCCCCGTAAAATGGCGGTCGCGGCAACAACGAGCAATATCAGTAATCTGGAACATTTTAGAGCTTCCGCCGAAAAGAAACACGCGGTCGAGCGAGACGAGGCGATGAAGGTCGCCAAGCAGATCGAGGAACTTGAACTGCGGATAACCGCTAGAGCCGGCGAAAAGAACAAGCTTTTCGGCAGCGTCACATCACAGCAGATCGCGGATCTTCTTGAAGAAAAGGGATCGATCAAACTTGATAAGAAGAAGATAGACATACCGCAAGACATCAAGATGCTGGGCAAGCATAAGGTGCGCATCCACGTATATCCGGAAGTGTTCGTGGACCGGGAGATAGAAGTGGTGCGGATAGAGGAAGTCAAAGCGACCAAGGATGTAGCAGCCGACCTTCAGGTCGGCGAAGTAAAGGAGAAGAAAAAGAAGAAGAAGAAGACAAAGGAAGTCGAGGAAGTCAAGGAAGTCGAGGAGATCGAGGAAATCAAAGAGGTCGAGGAAGTAAAAGAAGAAGAGGAGAAGATAGAGGAAAGTGGCGGTTAAGCCGGTTTCGTTGGAGAGAGTACCTCCTCATAGCCTGGACGCGGAGCAATCGCTGCTCGGCGCGATGCTTCTTAGCCGCGACGCCATCGCTGAAATACACGACATAGTAAAGGCGGAAGACTTCTACCGCGAAGTCAACGGTAAGATCTTCGACGTTATCATGGATCTGTACAACCGCGGCGAGCCGGCAGACCCGGTGACATTAAGCGAATCCCTTAAGAACTTCGGCATACTCGAGGACGTAGGCGGCAAGGGTTTTATACATACGCTGGTCAATTTCGTTCCCACCGCGGCCAACGCCAAACAATACGCCGAGATCGTCGAGAAGAACGCTGCGTTGAGGGGCTTGATCCAGGTGGCTTCGCAGATAGCGGCGTTGGGTTACGAGCAACCCGAAGACATGACAGCCGCCATCGATAAAGCCGAAAGCCTGGTCTTCAACGTATCGCGTCATCGCGCGCGCGACCAGTTTACAAACATCAAAGACCTGTGTTTCGAGACATGGGAGCATATACAAGCGTTAAGGGAAAGCGATACGCACGTCACGGGGTTGTCGACGGGATTTCCCGAGCTCGACAAGCTGACAGCCGGTCTCCAGAAATCCGATCTGGTCATCATAGCCGGAAGACCTTCTATGGGTAAGACAGCCTTATCCCTGAACATGGCCCAACATATAGCTATAACCCAGAACATACCTGTCGCGATATTCAGCCTGGAGATGAGCCGGTTGCAGCTAGGCCAGAGGCTTTTGAGTTCAGAGGCGCGGGTAGACGCATCCAAGGTGAGGACCGGTTACAAGCTTTCAGAGACGGACGTGCAGAACCTTTTGAACGCGCTCGATCGTCTTAGCGGGGCCCCTATATATATAGACGACACACCCGGCATAACAAGTATCGAGATAAGAGCAAAAGCAAGACGGCTTAGCGCTAAATACGGGATCGGGCTGGTCATAGTCGATTACCTCCAGCTTATGTCGTCAGGTCGCAAGGTAGAGAACCGGCAACAGGAAGTAAGCGAGATCTCGCGTTCGATGAAGATACTGGGACGCGAACTTAATGTGCCCATCATCGCGATTTCGCAGTTGTCACGCGGCGTGGAGACGCGCGGTGGAGACAAACGGCCGGCCCTATCCGATCTGAGGGAATCCGGCGCCATCGAGCAGGATGCGGACCTCGTCATGTTCATCTACCGCGACGAAGTATACAACGAGAACACTGAGAACAAAGGCGAAGCCGAGCTGAGCATCAAGAAACACCGGAACGGCCCGCTCGGCAAGATCAACCTGGCCTTCATCGACCGCTACGCCAAATTCAGCCCCCTCTACGTCGACGAAAAGGAAACGTAACCTCCGTTAGTCAGTGCGATCCTCCCACTGTGTCGTTGCGAGGGAGCGAAGCGACCGAAGCAATCTACGCAAAAAGTGTGTGCCTGGGCTAGGTTGAAGTAAATCTTCTCGCTTAGACCTCATTTGTACAGGCTGAGTCACGCTCGAAGAATTCTTCAACCTCCCCAGACACAGTATGTATAAAGTAAACGCCGTCATTGCGAGGAGCAATGCCCGCCAGCGCGACGAAGCAACCTCATGAAGTGCACAAATGTCGTTCAGAGGCGAAGCCGAGGAATCTACATGATTCTTAAATATATAACAATAACTTATATTTATCGCCAATAGTTTGGTAAAGTATACTTAAATCTTATATAATAGTGAAGGGAGGAGATATGAATGCGAGAAATTGGTGAGTTGCTAAGAAAAGAAAGAAAGTCTCTAGGTCTTACAAAGAAAGAGGTTGCAGAACAAATGGGCTTTAAGAATTATCAGGTGCTTAGTAATCTTGAGTCAGGAACGCGTGATCTAAAAGCGTACGAACTTTATAAGCTATCAAAAATCTACAAAAAGGATGTTGATTTCTTTCTGAAGCCACGTGCAAAAAAGGCAGAAAGACCACTAATACGATGGCGAAATAAAGTAGATGAACAAGTAGCTAAGAAGAACGAGCACATATTCTTGAAGTTCTGTCAAAATTACCAAAAACTGCTTGAGCTTACTGGTGAGATTGATTATTACTCAATCTGGAGCAATATAAAACCAGAACCGGATAAATCAGTATTTTATAAAAAGCAATATTCATACGTGGAAGACTTAGCAAGGTATATATCAAAAAATCTAAATCTTGGAAGTCGTCCGGCTTGTAGCTTGCCGATGATTATTGAAAACGCACTTGGGGTAAAGATATTATTTATCGATCTTAGGGCTGGTGGTTCTGGAGCATCAACAGTCAGCGAAGAATTTGGACAAGCTATATTAATAAATGCTCATGACGCCCCATGGCGACGAAATTATGATATTGCCCACGAGTTCTTTCATTTAATAACTTGGACGCTCTTTTCAGAAGAAGAAATACAAGAAAATCAATCAGGTGTAAAAAGTCAAGTTGAAAAATGGGCTGATGCTTTTGCATCTGCGATTCTTCTACCAGAAGATGAAATAAAAGAAGAGTTAAACAGAAGAACAGAGGATAATTCAATTAGCTACTTAACAATCGTTGAGATGGCTCGAGAATTTCTTGTGTCAGTTGAAGCTTTGTTGTGGAGACTTGTAAATCTAAATCTTGTTCGTCGTGACCAAGTTGAGGAGGCTCTCGATTCAGGTGAAATTGTTGATATAGATCGAAAGGAGAGATGTGTTAATTGGGAGGATCAAAAACCCTATCTTTCATATCGATATATTAGCCTCGCGATTAAGGCTTTTGAGATGGAGAAAATCTCAAAAGAGAGATTTGCCGAATACATTGATAGGCCTATAAGCGACATTCCAGTTTTTCTAATTCAACATGGGTACGGCGAGAACGAGGATTACAAGCGTGAATTTACTACTTCTTGATGCAGACGTAATTATAGATTTACACCGTTTGGGTGTATGGAAACAAGTAATATCCAAGAACAGAGTATCTGTGGCAAGCAGTGTAGCGCGGCGAGAGGTGTATTACTATATCGATGATGACGGAACAAGGAAAATGATTGATTTAATTGAAGACATAAATCAAGAACGTATTAATGAACTGTCGGCAACAGCAAAGGAATTGCAAGATTTTATTAAAAGGTTTGATCAGTGCATAGAAGCAGAACTCGGATTTGGTGAAAAAGAATCTTTGGTACTTTTAGAGAAGGATGATTGTTTGCTTTTTTGCACCTGCGATTCCCTTGCAATAAAAGTAATGTCTCTCATGAACCTCGGTGAGAACGGTATTTCTATGGAAAGAGTTCTTCAAACTACAGGGCTTACACAAGAACTCGAATACAAGCATACCGATGGATATTTTAACGATAATCTAAAAAGAGGTAGTATCATGAAGGTGCAAGGAACAGGGTTGAAGCGATAAAACGTTTTCCCCAATAGGGACAAACTAACGAGTCAGTAAGACAATAACAGAAACACTAAGAGGTCATGCATGAAGAAAGCAGAATTCATTGAATCGATTACTAGAGGTCATATTGATTCTTGGTATATGGATTTTGTGTCTGTGCCAATAATTAATACCTTCTTAAGTGATAGCGAAGACGTGTTATCTGAGTTTAGAACGATGGAACAGCTGGGAGATGATACATATTTCCAGGAATCTATCCTAGTGACATCAAAGAGATTGATATATGTTTCAATTAAGAAAGATAAGGTTTCGTTAGAGAGTCTACCAGTAGATGTAGTGAAGAAACTAGAGATACACTATGACCTAATTCCAGGTCTTGGTACACATAAGGGGGTTGCAGAGTCCTGCACCGTTACACTCGAAGATTCAATAAATAATAAGAAAATGTTGGAGTTTACGGTTAAGGACGATCCGCATATGCTAAAAGTCACACAACAGACAAATCTGGAATCAATCATCAAAGCTTTTTCAGACGTTCAAAGTAAAACACTCGGAGATTCATAAATCAGTAAGGGATCCTAAGGTGGATAAAGAAATACAAGAAGAACGTAGTATGTTAATCGAAGCCGAACAAAACCAATCACATCTCTTCGATCACGCAATAATAACATTATCATCAGGAGCTTTCGGTCTATCATTGGCATTCATGAAAAACTCCGTACAGAAAATCGATCCTAATACATATGGGATTTTGATATCTGCTTGGATTGCTTTTGGTTTAAGCATGTCCTCAACAATTACATCGTTTTTAACAAGCCAATATGCGTGCAGACGAGCACGTGTGTTACTAGAAGAAAACAAAGATGACACAAACGATCAACCTAGAACTGAGAACATGCCTGCCTTTATTACGCAACTGCTTAATATCTTGGCACTAATATTATTTATATCAGGAGCAGTGTTTCTAACTATATTTAGCATATTCAATCTCTAGAATAATGGAATGGGAGGAAACAAAAATGAGTCCAAAAAGGATAACAGAAGGTTTTGTACCCCCGCAGAGACCTCAGACTAAAAAGCCTAAGGAAACAAGAGGATTTGTTCCACCAAAACCACGAAAACCACAGAAACCCTCAACAACAGAGAAGAGCGAAAGCAAGTAATTAGGTCAGAAATAGCGTGGTTGGAATTAGACTGCTTTTAGGGTATAGTCACTAAAAAGGGTATGAACAGCTTCACATGAGCATCCCACCCAATGAGAAAGAAAAGCGGAAAGCGGAAAGTGTAAATCGGAAAAAGGTCCTCGTTTTTGATTCTTTCCCCTTTCCCTTTTACACTTTCCATTCACGGGGGTTGGGATGTTTTCTTATGTTAGGCCGACAAGCGGATTAACGCCTGTCGAGGCATACATAAAGCTCGGGGGCGGCAAGGATTCATTCCTGCTGGAGAGCGCCGGCGGGTTGCCGGGGCTTTGCGATTACTCGTTCGTCGGTGTCGACGCGAAAGATACAATAGTCTCGGATGGCGAGAATCCCATTCCCACGCTTAGAAAGACCATCATGGACTATACTTCCGGCATCACTGATACCTCCCTTCCCTTATTCGGCGGGGCATTCGGTTATTTGTCGTATGATGTGGCCAGGTATTTTGAGAATATACCGGAAAATACGATAGACGACCTCGACATCCCGGAGTCCGTCTTTATCGTCCCATCCGTCCTGGTAGTTTTCTCGCACTGTGAAGGCATGGTCCATATAATGGCGGATACTTCAAAGCATCTGAACGACGTCCTTTCTATACTCAACACTCCGACGCCCGCCATGTATTCCTCTGACCTCCCTGATACAGACGGCAAGGTACACGCCAATATGACGATGGATGAATACATGGACATCGTCGAACGGGCTAAAGAATATATATTCGCGGGTGATATCTTTCAGTCGAACCTTTCGGTACGTTTTGAAACATCGTTCCCCGGAAAGGCGTTCGATCTTTATCTGCGGTTACGCGATATCAACCCCTCACCCTTTGCCGCGTTTATGGACTTCGGCGATTTCCAGCTCGTATCCTCTTCTCCCGAGCGGCTTGTCAGGCTACGGGATGGAAAAGCGGAGACAAGGCCGATAGCCGGCACCCGTCGCCGCGGCAAAGACGGCGGTGAAGACGAACATCTTACAAACGATCTTCTGCTTAACGAAAAAGAGAGAGCCGAGCACATAATGCTGGTGGACCTTGAACGGAACGACATCGGCAGAGTCAGCGGGTATGGTTCGGTCAGGCCGACCGAATTGATGACCATCGAGAAATTCTCTCACGTGATCCACATAACTTCGAATATAGAAGGCATGCTTCATGACGGGAAAGACCAGTTCGATCTCTTGCGGGCGATGTTCCCGGGCGGGACGATCACCGGGTGCCCGAAGGTAAGATGTATGGAGATAATCGAGGAGTTGGAGCCGACCAGGAGAGGCCCATATACTGGCAGTATCGGATATTTCGGCTTTAATGGTAATATGGACATGAACATAACAATACGGACTTTTCTGATCAAGGACGGACGGGCATATGTCCAGGCGGGAGCCGGTATCGTAGCCGATTCCGATCCGAGAAGAGAATACCTTGAAAGTGTCAGTAAAGCGAACGCGTTGTTCAAGGCATTAGGTTTGAAGGAAAGGACTGACGAATGGGAAAGACTGCCTACTTAAACGGCCGGCTCGTACCGTCGGAAGAAGCCTGTGTCTCCGTGCTTGATAGAGGGTTTCTATATGGAGACGGGCTCTTCGAGACGATGAGGACATACAACGGCACGCCGTTCCTGGTGGGCACCCATATCGACCGGCTGTTGTGGGGCGCGGCGAAGATCGGCCTGGAACTTAAGGTATCCAAAGACGAGCTTAAGAAAGCGGTCTATGATACGGTCAAGGCCAACGGTTTCGGCGACGCCGTGATCCGTCTGACGGTAACGCGCGGGATCGCCGCCGAACGGCTCAAGGTATCGCCGGATATGAAGCCGACGATCGTCATAACCTGTGACGAACTCAAAGACATCGCGGCTTCGCATTACGACCGTGGAGTGGATGTCATTTCGGTCACGGATACCAGAAGCGATCTGGCGCTGATAAAATCCCTGAACTACCTGCCCAACGCTTTGGCTAAACACGAGGCGGATAAAAAAGGAGCATTCGAGGCTGTTTTTGTGACCAAAAAGGGTTTTGTAACGGAGGGAGCGACAAGCAACGTCTTCGCCGTTCTGGACGGGATCCTCATCACACCTCCTCTCGTCGAAAAGGTGCTTCCGGGTATCACCAGGGAGGTCGTCAAAACGCTTGCAACGAAGGAAGATATACGGTTTAACGAGGATGCCATCATCGTGGATGAGATCAAAGACGCCGAGGAGGTCTTCATAACAAACCAAATGATAGAGATCGTGCCTGTAAGATCCTTCGATGGAGACGCGATCGGCAATGACTGCCCCGGACATATCACCGACCGGATCTCAAACGCGTACCGGCGCTTCATAAGGGAGCGTTCCTCATAGAGGCATCATTAATGCAGGTAAGCTTGTGTTTTTAACCTTTTTGGTATAGATTATTAGACGAATAATATCTTTAAGGAGGGGGTTCCCATTAGTAATAACAAGGTCAGCATCACAGAGACAGTTTTAAGGGACGCCCACCAATCGCTCGCGGCGACACGCATGAGGACAAGAGACATGCTGCCGATCCTGGAGAAACTCGATTCGATCGGGTTCTGGTCGCTTGAGTGCTGGGGCGGGGCGACTTTCGACACCATGATCCGCTACTTGAACGAAGACCCGTGGAAGCGGATCAAAACGTTGAAAGAGCGTTTGAAGAAGACTCCTACCCAGATGCTTCTCCGGGGTCAAAATCTGGTCGGTTACCACAATTATCCGGATGATGTCGTCGAGGCCTTTGTCCGGTTGTCGGCTAAGAACGGCGTTGATATATTCCGTGTCTTCGATGCTTTGAATGACATCCGCAATATGGAATTATCGATAATAACAGCTAAGAAACACGGCGGGCACGTGCAGGGTTGCATATCTTATACAACGAGCCCTGTGCATACGATCAAAAAGTTCGTCGAGTTCGCCAAGCAGTTGCAGGAACGCGAGTGTGACAGCATCTGCGTCAAAGACATGGCCGGACTTATGTCACCGGCCGAAGCTTCCATTCTGGTGCGAGCGCTAAAGAAGGAGATCACCATCCCGATATGCGTACATACGCACTGCACGAGCGGCATGGGGCCGATGACATACTATGCATCTTGCGAGGCCGGGGCGGATGTCGTCGATACGGCCATTTCCCCGTGGGGTTGGGGGACTTCACAGCCGCCGACCGAGTCTATGGTGGCCTCGCTGACAGGCAGTCCCAACGATACGGGTCTAAGTCTTGAGATGCTGGTCGAAGTCGGTTTCTATTTTCTCGAGGTCAAAAAGAGATATGCCGGCCTGATCAGTCCCCTGGCGGAAAGTCCGGATGTCAGTGTTTTGATACATCAGGTACCGGGCGGGATGTTAAGCAACCTTCACTCGCAGCTCAAGGAGCAAAACGCCCTGGACAGGTATCAGGAGGTCTTGAAAGAGCTGCCGGCGGTCAGAAAGGAACTCGGTTATCCGCCTTTGGTGACACCTACCAGCCAGGTCGTTGGCACACAAGCGATTCTTAATGTACTTGTCGGCAAGCGTTATGGCAAAGTCACACAAGAAGTCAAAGACTACTGCATGGGCTTCTACGGCAAGACTCCGGCGCCGGTCGATCCCGAGGTATTAAAGAAGGTCATCGGCAAGGAACAGCCGATATCCGTCCGTCCGGCAGACCTGTTGGCGCCGCAGCTTGAAAAGCTGCAAAAAGAGGCGGACGAGATGGGGATCCTGAACTCGGAGGAAGACCTGATAACCTACGCACTGTTCCCGAACGTCGCGCCTAAGTTCCTGAAGGGCGAGGTAAAAGAGGAACCGATGCCTGAACTGCAAACAGAAGGCGTACCTTCAGTGCCTGCCGGCATACCGAACGAGTTCACCGTTGATGTAGACGGTGAGGAATTCCATGTAAAAGTGACGCCGGTGGGAGTGGAAGTAACGGGGGACGGAGAGAAGAAAGGCGGAAGGCCGAAAGAACTTCCGGAGGGCACAATAATATCGCCCCTGCAAGGAATGGTCCTCGAGATAAAGGCGAATAAGGGAGATAAGGTCAAAGAAGGCGACGTAGTCGTCATACTTGAGGCTATGAAGATGCAGACAGAGGTCCACGCCGACCGCCCGGGTATAGTTACAGAGGTATACGCGACAAAGGGCGAGATGGTAACAGGTGGAGACGGCCTGTTGGTAGTGGAATAAATAGTGATCGGTGAACAGTGAACAGTGAACAGAAAAACCTAAAGATTAAGAACATTAGCATATATGGTTTTAAAGATCTTATTCACCGTTCACCGTTTACTGTTCACTGACCTGGAGGCACGGTTGTTAAGAAAGATATTGGTGGCGAATAGAGGGGAAATAGCGATACGGGTGATGCGGGCGTGCCGCGAACTCGGCATAAAAAGCGTCGCCGTCTATTCGGACGCCGATAGAGAAGCGCTGCACAGTAGCTACGCCGACGAAAGTTACTATATCGGCGAACCCCCGCCGCACAAAAGCTACCTCAACATAGACACCATAATCACTGTGGCGAAAGAATCAAAAGCAGACGGCATCCACCCGGGATATGGATTCCTGGCCGAGAATGCCAAGTTCGCCGCGCGGTGTCAGGAGGAAGGGATAAAGTTCATCGGTCCGACATCCAGGTCCATCGAGTTGATGGGCAACAAGGTAGTTGCCCGGAGGATCATGAGCAAGGCCGGTGTCCCGGTCGTACCCGGTACGGAAGGCGAGATCACAGAGCTAGGTGAGGCAAAAAAGATAGCTAAAGAGATCGGGTATCCGGTAATGGTAAAGGCGTCCGGCGGAGGCGGAGGCATCGGCATGCGCGTTGTCGAAAGCGAGAAAGACCTTCCGAAAGCGCTCGAAGCAACGAGAAGTCTTGCTGAATCCGCGTTCGGGGATGCCGGCATATTCCTGGAAAAGTATCTTCAGGAACCGCGCCATATCGAGATACAGATACTTGCCGACGAGCACGGCCATACGATATACGCGGGCGAGCGTGAGTGCTCGATCCAGAGGCGCCACCAGAAGATCATCGAGGAATCTCCCTCACCTGTTATGGATGAGGTGCTGCGCGAGAAGATGGGCGGTGTGGCCGTCAAAGCGGCGCAGGCCATAGATTATACAAATGCCGGGACGATCGAGTTCATCTACGCTCAAGGAGAATTCTTCTTCCTGGAGATGAATACGCGCATACAGGTCGAACATCCTGTAACGGAAACGGTTACAGGCATAGACCTGGTGAAAGAGCAGATACGGATTGCGTCCGGGATGACGATGGATATAAAACAGGAAGACGTAAAGATCAACGGATGGGCTATCGAATGCCGGATAAACGCCGAAGACCCGTTGAATAATTTTGCGCCCGTCACCGGCAGACTGCGGGGCTATAGGTCGCCTGGCGGTATTGGCGTCCGCGTGGACAGCGGAGTCCATTTCAACTACACGATCCCGCCGTATTACGATCCTATGATATCCAAGCTGGTGGTGCACGGTCGGGACCGGAACGAGGCGATTGCCAGGATGCGCCGGGCTCTGTACGAGTACATAATAGTCGGAGTCATGACGAACATCCCGTATCATCAAGCGGTCATGGAAGACCCCTTGTTTCAAGAGGGAAACCTGTCAACGCATTTTGTCGAGCGTCAGACGCACCTGTATGGCGAGATGAAGAAGATCATAGACGACGGATTTTCACTCAAAGACAAGCTTGACGGGCTTTTTAAGGAAGACAAACAAGTCGCGGCGGCCACCGCCGCGGTCAATGCGTATCTGGCCAATCTGGGTGTAGAGACCGGAAAATAGGAAGGTCATGAAGAAACGTTATGATGCCGTCATCGTCGGAGCAGGCCCGGCGGGGATCTTCACCGCCTTAGAACTCGTTAAGCAAAACAACCTCAAGGTACTCCTCATTGAAAAAGGTCCGGACATAGATAAACGGGACAGGCGCTCGGTCAATTCCGGGTGGGGCGGTTCGGGTGCTTTCAGCGACGGCAAGCTCATCCTTTCGACGGAAGTCGGTGGCTGGCTCACCGAATACATATCGGAATCAGCCCTTTCGAAGCTGATCGACCACGTGGATTCCCTCTACGCTGATTTCGGAGGAAAGTCGGAGAAATTCGGCGTTGACGCGGACGCGTTTCTTGAACTGCATATGAAAGCGCAGCTGGCCGAGCTGACGCTTCTCCAGGTAGCGGTCCGTCACCTGGGGACAGATAAATGTACCGAGGTCCTCAAATCCATATATAAATATCTCAGTCCCAGGATCGATATAATGACCGGCACGACGGTACAAGAAGTCCTGGTAAAAAAGGATAAAGCGGCCGGAGTCATAACGGACGATGGGACCGTATATGAATCCGGGAAAGTAATTCTAGCGCCTGGAAGGTCGGGTTCACAATGGCTGGCCGACGAGGCGACAAGGATAGGGCTCGATCTAAGTGTCAACCCGGTCGATCTGGGTGTCCGGGTGGAAGTACCCGCGGCTGTGATGGAACCGCTGACTTCAAAACTCTATGAGTCGAAACTTATCTACCACTCGGCACACTTTGACGATAAGGTGCGGACGTTTTGCATGAACCCGTACGGTGAAGTGACTATAGAGCGGTATTCCGATAATGTGATCACCGTAAACGGTCATTCCTATGCCAGCCGCGCGACAGACAAGACTAATTTCGCCCTGCTCGTCTCAACGACCTTCACTGAACCGTTCAAAGAACCGAACGCTTACGGGAAGTATATCGCCAGGCTGGCGAACCTGCTCGGCGAGGGTATAATCATCCAACGGCTGGGCGATCTGATCGAAGGCAGACGTTCGACAGCCGATAGGATCGCCCGTTCAACGGTGACTCCGAGTCTTAAAGAAGCGACGCCCGGAGATTTAAGTTTTGTCCTGCCATACCGCTATATTTCTGATATACTGGAAATGCTTGAAGCGATGGACAAACTTGTCCCTGGCGTATTTACGCGTAACACGCTTCTCTATGGCGTTGAAGCGAAGTTCTATTCACAGCGTCTCAAGTTGACATCCGGTTTGATGACAGACATCGAAGGCCTTTACGCGATCGGAGACGGCGCGGGAATAACCAGAGGATTGATACAGGCCTCGGCCGCCGGTGTGATAGCAGCCAGAGACGTCCTAAAAAACACATGATGACAGGAGAGAATTAGTTGCCGGGTACGATTCTCATAGGCACCCAGTGGGGGGACGAAGGCAAAGGCAAGATATGCGACCTCCTTGCCGGAGACATGGACATGGTAGTCCGGTTTCAGGGAGGGGATAATGCGGGACACACGGTAGAAGTAGGCAATACCACCCTCAAGCTCCACCACATACCATCCGGGATCATGTACCCGAAAACGATCTGCATAATAGGTGACGGGATGCTTCTCAATCCCGAGGTCCTGATCGGGGAGATGACATACCTTGAAAGTCTCAAGATCAGTACAGACAACCTTATCATCAGCAGTAACGCGCATCTGATCATGCCCTATCATATAATCCTGGACCGCGAAGGCGAGATGCGTCTCGGTTCTGCCAAGATCGGGACCACAAAAAAAGGGATCGGACCGGCCTACGCCGACAAAGCAAAGAGGATCGGCATCCGCGTTCAGGACCTGCTGGATGAAAAGATATTCGAGAAAAAAGTCGTCACATCGCTCGAGGAAAAGAATGAGATCCTGACTAAGATCTACAATGTCGAGCCGATGGAGGCGAACGAGATCCTGACAGAATACAGGGAGTACACGCTTCGTCTCAAAAGCCATATACGTAATACATCGCTCATGATCAATGAAGGCCTTGAGCGCGGAGATAACATCCTTTTTGAAGGCGCACAAGGAACACTTCTTGATCTCGACCACGGTACTTACCCGTTTGTGACATCGTCTTCTACAGTCGCCGGCGGCGCTTGCGGCGGCGCGGGTGTCGGCCCCTTAAAGATCGACCATGTTTACGGAGTGGCTAAAGCTTATGTCACGCGTGTCGGATCCGGTCCCTTCCCGACGGAAGATACCGGGGATATCGGGGACGCCATGAGAGATATCGGAGTCGAGTACGGGACGACAACCGGGAGACCGAGACGTTGCGGCTGGTTCGATGCCGTGCTCTTAAGATACGCCATCCGTCTTAACGGACTGGACGGACTAGCTCTGACCAAACTGGACGTATTATCTCAGTTTGATACGATAAAGATATGCACACAATACAGGCACGGTGGCGAAACCTACGAGGAGTTCCCACCACACCAAAGCATTTTCCATAAGGTGGAACCGGTTTATGAAGAGATGCCTGGTTGGAAAGCGGATATAAGCGGCGCAACGAAGCTCGAGGATCTTCCAAAAGCATGCCGCGATTATATTGATAGGATCAAAGAGCTCGGGAAAGTCCCGTTCAAAGTGATTTCCGTCGGATCGGAAAGAGATCAGACGATCATACTGTAGTATATGGTCAGGGGGGACGCCGTATGAGAGTCCTAGTTGTCGGAGCCGGTGCTCGCGAACATGTCCTTGTCGATAAGATTTCCCAAAATACTTCGATAAGCGTCATCTACGCGGCGCCCGGTAATGCGGGCATATCTGAACTGGCACAATGCGTCGATATAGCAGCCGAGGACATAGAAGGACTGGCTGACTTTGCGACGAAGAAGGCGATCGATCTAACGGTCGTCGGGCCGGAGGCGCCTCTGGTCGATGGCATCGTCGACCTTTTTTATACGCGGGGGATCAGAGTCTTTGGCCCGGACAAACAAGCCGCTCGCCTCGAGGGTAGTAAGAGCTTTGCTAAAAAACTGATGCTTGATTACGGGATCCCTACTGCCAAGGGCATGGCGTTCAGCGACCACGAATCGACTATCGAACATATACGGGATACTGTTGTCCCGTTCGTTGTCAAAGCCGACGGACTCGCCGCGGGTAAGGGCGTGACCGTATGTTTTGATAAGGAGACTGCCAAAGGTGTCATCCAGGAATGCTTCGTGGATGAGAAGTTTGGGGAGGCCGGAAAAACGGTCATCATCGAAGAGTATCTAGAGGGCCAGGAAGTCACGGTAATGGCGTTCACTGACGGCGAGACGGTCCTTCCGATGTTGCCCGCACAAGACCACAAACCTGTTTTCGACCAAGACAAAGGTCCGAATACGGGGGGCATGGGTGCTTACTCTCCGGTTCCTGCCATATCTGGCGACCTTTATAAGGAAATAGTCGAGAGGTTTCTTAAACCGACGGTCGACGCTTTGAGAACCGAGGGCGTCATCTACCGCGGCATCCTGTACGCAGGCCTTATCCTCACAAAAGAAGGTCCTAAGATACTGGAATTCAACTGCCGGTTCGGAGACCCGGAGGCGCAGGTCGTACTGCCGCTTCTTAAGACAGATCTGATGGAACTCATCCTTGCAACAACGGAAGGAAACCTTAAAGACTACAAGCTAAAATGGTGGAATAAAGTCGCGGTATCAGTGGTCCTAGCGTCTAAAGGATATCCGGGCGCGTATAAGAAAGGCCACGAGATAAAAGGTCTTGATGCTGCCGGCAACCTGCCGGATATAAAGGTATATCACGCCGGGACGGCTAAAAAAGATAGCCGGACGGTGACTTCCGGCGGGCGCGTTCTCAATGTGGTCGGATTCGGAGACGATCATCTATCGGCAAGGTTCGTAGCGTATGAAGGAATAAAGCAGATAGAGTTTGAAGGGATGCATTACCGGACGGACATTGCGGAGAAAGCGATAACTGTGAGTAGTGATTAGTGAGTAGTGAGTCGGGTGAGTGGTTGATTTGGTAAGTAGCGTATTGGTCGGGATCGTAGTCGGGAGCAAGAGCGATCTGCCGGTGATGGAGAAAGCCAAAGAAACTCTTGATGAGCTAAGAATAGGCAGTGAAGTCAAGGTCATGTCCGCGCACCGGAATCCCGACGAGGTATCTGCATATGCCGGCAATGCCGAACAGAATGGCCTGGAGGTCGTCATCTGCGGCGCGGGTATGGCGGCGCATCTGGCGGGAGCGATTGCCGCGCGTACGGAACTCCCTGTGATCGGCGTTCCTATCAAATCATCAGATCTTGGAGGCATGGACGCGCTGCTTTCCACCGTCCAGATGCCGACAGGCGTACCGGTGGCTACCGTTGCTGTGAACGGCGCTAAGAACGCGGCCATCCTGGCGGCTCAGATCGTAGCCAATAAGCATCCGGAGATAAAAGAGAATCTTAAAGGCTACCGGATAAAGCTTGCCGGAGGTACTAAATAGTATGATAGACCGTTATACGAGCCGCCAGATGCGCGAGGTATGGAGCGACGAAAACAAATACCGCAAATGGCTCGACATCGAGATAGCGGCCTGCGAGGTTCACACAAAACTAGGTTTGATCCCCAAAGACGCACTTGGCGAGATCAAGGCCAAGGCGGCTTTCGATACAAAGCGGATAGACGAGATCGAAGAAGAAGTCCAGCATGATGTCATAGCTTTCCTTACTTCGGTCGCGGAAAACGTCGGTCCGTCTTCAAAGTACATCCATTACGGGATGACATCATCGGACGTAGTCGACACGGGCTTGTCACTGCTCATGAGGGATGCCATCGATCTCCTGATCGGGCAGACCGAAGAGCTGATAAAGGGCCTGCGGAGTAGGGCGCAGGAGTTCAAAGACACGGTCATGATCGGCCGGACGCACGGTATCCACGCGGAGCCGATAACATTCGGATTAAAACTGCTTCTATGGTCTTTCGAGATGGAGAGGAACTTGAAGAGACTGCAGCGGGCCAGGGATGTCATCAGCTACGGCAAGATCTCCGGAGCGGTCGGCACGTACGCCAATATCGAGATCGAAGTCGAGCGTTCGGTCTGTGAAGAGCTGGGCTTGAAGCCTGCGAAAGTCTCGAGCCAGGTCCTTCAGAGAGACCGGCACGCCGAATATATAAGCGCTCTGGCGATCACGGCATCCTCCCTGGACAAATTCGCGTCGGAGATACGACATCTGCAGCGGACCGAGGTCAGAGAGGTGGAAGAGCCGTTCACGTCAGGACAGAAAGGTTCTTCGGCCATGCCGCATAAAAGAAACCCGGTCATATGCGAGAGGATCTGCGGTCTGTCGCGGATCGTCCGGTCCAACGCGCAGGCAGCTTATGAAAACGTCGCCCTGTGGCATGAAAGGGATATCTCTCACAGCTCGGTCGAGCGTGTCATCGTACCCGATTCGACCATCCTGCTCGATTATATGCTGCGGAAGTTCGTATATGTCATGAAGAACCTCCTGGTCTATCCGGAGAACATGAGCCGGAACTTAAACGCCACCGGCGGGCTTTTCAACTCGCAACGGGTATTGCTGGCTTTGATTACAAAGGGCATGACCAGGGAAGAAGCATACAAGCTGGTCCAGAAGAACGCGATGACGGGCTGGGAAGAGGGAGTCTCATTCAAGGAACTGCTTCTTAAAGATAAGGAAGTCAGCGAACATCTATCACCTGAAGAGCTGGATGAGCTATTCGATATCAATTACTATATCCGGCGGATCGACGAGATCTTGAAAAGGACGAGTGACTGATGGAGGAAACGATCCACAAAGGCGAGAAGCTTTATGAAGGAAAGGCAAAGATCGTCTATGCGACGGATGACCCGGATCTGGTGATCCAGCATTTCAAGGATTCGGCGACCGCCTTCGACGGCAAGAAGAAAGGCACGATAAAAGACAAGGGTGCGGTAAACGCACAGGTCTCTTCGAAGCTTTTCGGATTACTAGAGAAGGCTGGTATAAAGACTCACTTCAAAGAGCTTTTGAACGAGCGCGAGATGTTGATCGAGAAACTGGACATGATACCGGTCGAGGCGATCGTTAGGAACGTGGCGGCGGGAAGCCTCTCGAAGCGCCTGGGGTATGAAGAAGGCCGGGCGCTCAAGAAACCCATCATCGAGTTCTATTATAAGGATGATTCTCTTGGTGATCCGATGATCACTCATGCTCACGCGCTGGAACTAGGTGTCGTCAGTGAGCTTGACTTAGATAAGATAGAGATACTGACATACCGGATCAACGAGGTCTTACGGCCGTTCTTTGCCGGCCGGGGGCTGGATCTCATCGACTCGAAATTTGAATTCGGCTTGAAAGGCGGAGAGGTCGTACTTGGAGATGAGATATCGGCGGACACCTGCCGGTTTTGGGACATCGAGACGAGAGAGCGGTTGGACAAGGACAGGTTCAGACGGGATCTCGGCAAAGTGGAAGAAGCATACGAAGAAGTCCTAAGAAGAGTGATGGGTGAAGAGTGACGAGTGAGGGGTGCGATGTATAAGGCGAAGGTGTATGTTACGCTCAAGGAAGGGATCCTTGATCCGCAAGGCGCAATAATCGGAAAGGCTTTAGACAGTCTAGGATATAAGAATGTCGGGAATGTCAGAGTAGGTAAATTTATCCAGCTTGAACTCGAAGGGACTGACAAGTCCAAATTGAATAAACAGGTCGATGAGATGTCGCACCGTCTTCTATCGAATCCGGTGATCGAAAGCTACACGTTCGAATTGGGGGAAGAATAGTAGACATATGAGATTCGGCATCGTCGTCTTCCCGGGTTCCAACTGCGAACAGGACTGTTACTACGCGGCTCATCTGATAGGTGAGCAGGTATCATATATATGGCACCACGAAACAAACTTGAACGGCTACGACTGCATCATACTCCCAGGCGGATTCTCCTACGGCGATTATTTAAGGACAGGAGCCGTCGCCAAGTTCTCTCCCGTGATGGATGCGCTTGTGACTTTCGCTGAAAAAGGCGGTCTGGTCATAGGGATATGCAATGGTTTCCAGATCTTGCTTGAATCAGGTCTGCTGCCGGGGGCCATGCTTCGGAACAAGGGTCTAAAGTTCATATGCAAGTATGTCAACGTAAAAGTCGAAAACACATCGACGCCGTTTACAACCAAGACCTTGAGAGGCGAAGTCCTGCGCATACCGATCGCGCACAATGAAGGAAACTACTACGCCGAAGCCGGCGTGCTGGAGGATATGAACAAGAACGGACAGATCATCTTGAGATACTGCGATCCGCACGGGGACGTCACGGAGGAATGGAACCCGAACGGTTCCATAGAGAATATAGCCGGAATAACGAACAAAGAAGGAAACGTACTGGGTCTGATGCCGCATCCGGAAAGAGCAATGGAAGAAATATTGGGTTCAGAAGATGGCAGGAAGATATTCGAGAGCATAGTGAGCGCGACCAGTAAGTGACCAGTGAACAGAAAATAGTGAACAGTGAACAGGCCGAAGAGCATGTTGAACTGGTTTTCATTCACCGTTCATTGTTCATAAGGAGTTTTATGGCTGAGCTTTATGAAGAACTAGGTCTAACGAAAGAGGAATACGATAAGATCGTAAAAATACTGGGGCGGGAGCCGACCTATGTCGAACTCGCCATGTATTCGGTCATGTGGAGCGAGCATTGCAGTTATAAGAGCTCGAAGCCGCAGCTTAAAAACTTCCCGACGACCGGTCCGGCGATCCTGCAGGGGCCCGGCGAGAATGCGGGGATAATCGACATAGGCGACGGCCAGGCGATAGCCATGAAGATAGAAAGCCACAATCATCCCAGCGCCATCGAACCGTATCAGGGCGCGGCGACTGGTGTCGGCGGTATCTTGCGTGACATATTCACTATGGGTGCGCGACCGATAGCCGTCCTCGATCCTTTGAGGTTCGGTTCGTTGGAGGATGATCGAGTAAAATACCTGTTTGAGGAGGTCGTTGCCGGTATAGCCGGTTACGGCAACTGCGTCGGTGTACCTACCATCGCGGGCGATGTGTATTTCGAGGAATGCTACGAAGGGAATCCGTTGGTCAACGTGATGGCCGTGGGACTTGTCGAGACGGACAAGATCATGCATGGCTACGCAAGCGGTCCCGGCAATTCGGTCATCCTGTTTGGAAACAAGACTGGCAGGGACGGTATCGGCGGTGTAAGTGTTTTGGCCTCGCAGGAGTTCACCGAGACTGCTCAAGAGAAGCGTCCGTCCGTCCAGGTAGGTGACCCGTTCACAGAAAAGCTCTTGATCGAGGTATCTCTTGAACTGATAGAAAAGAGACTTTTAGTCGGTCTCCAGGATCTCGGCGGAGCAGGCCTTACGTGCGCCGCATGCGAGACTTCCAGCAGGGCGGAGACCGGCATGGAGATAGATATAGCTAATGTGATCAAGCGGGAAACAGGCATGGAGCCCTTCGAGACGATGGTCTCCGAATCCCAGGAGAGGATGCTCGGCATAGCGACACCGGAGAACACGAAAAATGTGCTCGACGTATGCAAGAAGTGGGGCGTCGACGCCATGGTGATCGGCAAAGTGACGGATGATGGCGCGCTGAAAGTCTATGATGACGGCGAGCTTGTCGGTGAGATGCCCTCGCGCTCTCTGGCGGATGAAGCGCCGGTCTATCATCGTACGTCCGCAAAGCCCGACTATATCAAGGAAATCCAGTCATTCGACCCGCGTTCACTTAAGACTCCCAGGGATATCGAGAAGGCGTTCATGGATATCCTTACATCACCTAATATCTGCAGCAAGCGGTGGGTGTATGAGCAGTACGACCATATGGTGCAGACAAACACAGCCCTTATCCCCGGTGGCGATGCCGGTGTCCTAAGGATCAAAGAAACACAGAAAGCGATCGCGTTGACTGTCGATGGAAACGGCAGGTACTGCTATCTGGATCCGTATACGGGTTCGCTGATAGCGATGGCGGAAGCCGCCAGGAACCTGGTCGCGACGGGCGCGAGACCTCTTGCGATCACGGACTGCTTGAATTTCGGCAATCCGGAGAAGCCCCATGTGTTCTGGCAGTTCACAGAGTCGGTCAGAGCCCTGACTGAAGCCTGCCGGGTATTTAACACACCTGTAGTCGGCGGTAATGTGAGCTTCTACAACGAATGGAAGAAAGGCGCCGTCTATCCGACGCCGGTCGTTGGTATGCTGGGCCTTATCAAAGACATAAAGAACATGACGACGATCGGATTTAAGAGAAGAGACGATATAGTCGCTCTGCTCGGAAATACGATGCCCGAACTAGGTGGAAGCGAGTATCTTAAAGTCGTACGCAAAAAGGTGGCCGGACGGCCGCCGGCGGTAGATCTTAAGAAAGAGAAGGCGCTCCAGGAATGCTGTCTCGAGGCGATAGAGGCGGGCCTTATAAAGTCGGCTCACGATATCTCGGAAGGCGGCCTGGCAGTGATTCTGGCCGAATGTTGCATAGCCGGTAAGACCGGCGCTGTCATTAATGGACGGGAAGACACCGACATGGAGCTCTACGAATGGCTTTTCAGCGAGTCACAAGGGCGGATCGTGATATCGTTTAAGGAGCGCAGCCTGTTTCTACTGGAAAAACTGTGCAGCCGCTTAAGGGTCGACCTCACTGTATTGGGACGCGTAGGTGGCGAGAACCTGCAAATAGGTGATAAAATTAACATATCGGTCGAAAGACTTAAGAATTCCTGGCAAGGGGCTCTTCATGTTTGATCTCCAATCAGACATAGTCAAGGATGAATGCGGCATCTTTGGCATATATGCTCCGGGAGAGGACGTAGCTAAACTCACCTACTACGGCCTTTATAGCCTGCAACACAGAGGTCAGGAAAGCGCCGGGATCGCCGTATCCGACGGCGGGAATATCCTCGTATTCAAAGAGATGGGCCTGGTATCGCAGGTATTTACCGAACGCGACCTGGCGACTCTTCAAGGCGATATCGCGATAGGCCACGTAAGATACTCGACGACCGGCTCTACGAGCTGGGAGAACTCCCAACCGTTACACAAATATTCGGACAAGATGGCTCTTGCTCTGGCTCATAACGGTAATCTCGTCAATGTGTCGGAACTGCGAAACCGTTTGGTAAAAGAGGGCGCTGTATTTGAATCGACATCCGATTCGGAGATGATCGCCGAGCTAATAATCAGGTCCAAGAAGCATACGGTCGAAGCCGCGATCAAAGACGCTTGCCGGCAGCTCAAAGGTGCTTATTCCCTGGTCATATTGACCGACGGGAAGCTGATCGGCGTCAGGGATCCCTATGGTGTCAGACCACTGGCGCTAGGCCGTCTCGGCAAGCATTATGTGCTCGCTTCGGAGACCTGCGGGTTGGACATCATCGGCGCGGAGTTCTTAAGGGAAGTCCTGCCCGGTGAGATGGTAGTGATCAACGATAAAGGCATAAAAAGCATGATGTTCAGTAAGGAAATAAAGCCGTCACTCTGCATCTTCGAATTTATATATCTGGCGCGTCCGGACAGCTCGCTGTACGGACGGAACATCGCGGGAGTCAGGAAGAATATGGGAAGGGCGCTGGCGCGGGAAGCACCTGCCGATGGCGATCTGGTCATACCGATCCCGGATTCAGGCAACTCGGCGGCGCAAGGTTATGCCGAAGAATCGGGAATACCTTATGGCGAGGGGTTCGTCAAGAACCGCTACGTCGGCCGGACATTCATCCAACCGAGCCAGTTGATCAGACAGCTCGGTATCCGTATAAAACTAAATCCTTTGAAAGAAGTAATCGAAGGGAAACGGCTGGTGGTCGTGGACGATTCGATAGTCCGTGGGAACACCAGCAAGAAGATCGTCAAGATGCTCAAGAAAGCCGGGGCGGCCGAGGTCCATATGCGGATAAGCTCACCGTCGATCAGGTTCCCCTGTTTCTATGGGATAGACACCGCCGAACAGAAGGAGCTTATCGCGTCCAACCTCTCGACCGCGCAGATCTGTTCCTTCCTGGGTGCGGACAGTCTTGAATATCTAAGCTTCAAAGGCGTCGTTGACGCGATCGGGCAGCCGCGCAGCGAGTTCTGCCTCGCCTGCTTTGACGGCAAGTACCCCATCCGCATCCCGCAACGCCTCAAAATCTCCAAATTCGTCCTCGAGAAACCCACCGAAAGCACCCAAGCCCTATTCTAAAATAGAGTGCTCCAACGCACAGTATATTTATGTAGCCGCCGACCTTCAGGTCGGCTCCCCCAAAAGTGAGTGCTGCCACCTCGTGTCGTTGCGAGGGAGCGAAGCGACCGAAGCAAACTACGCAAAAAGTGAGTGCTCGCATAACTTCTAAATTAGAAAAAGCCCTCAGGTTGATTCTACTCGAAAAGACGCGATAAATCCCCAGCGAGGATTTATCGCTCGGGACTCAGGCCTCGCTCGTCGCTAGCTCGGTGTTATAATCACACTTCACTAGCAACACCATGCCCGCTCGGCCTTCGACGCTTTTCTCATAGAACAACCTGCAGGCTTCATCGTATTAGTAACCATTCGCTCGCACGAAATATTAATGTAGCCGCCGACCTTCAGGTCGGCTCCCCCAAATAGTGAGCGCCCGGGTTAGGTTGAAGTAAATCTTCTCGCTTAGACCTCGCTTGTACTTGCTTAGTCACGCTCGAAGAATTCTTCAACCTCACCAGACACAAGATGTTAATAAAACGACCGACCTGAAGGTCGGCGGCTACAAAATCTTGAGGAGTCTGTCTAGAAGGTCATTGACTGACAGCTTGTTAGACCAAGTCTTGACGTAGTCGATGTCAAGGTTCCCTTGCTGTACTTCAATTATTCCTGATATGTCATCCAGGTGTTTATCAGTCCCGGATTCCGTATACCATTTTAGTTTCGATAGGATCACGTCTTCCGGTGCGGAAATATACATGTCTTCATCAAAGATCTTTACTTTTTTTCTACGATCGAAAGCTGTCGTGTCGTATTTGCCTGGTCCTATGATCCAGCAGTCGATCTTAATTCCTGTCTCATGGTGGATCAGATTGAACATGGTGCGATGATTAAGAGCGTCTAATATACCCACTGAGGAAACATAGAAATCGTCTTGAAACAGTTTTTCGATGAGAGGCGCGGACTCCTTCTTAACATGCACGACCAGGTCGATATCATGAGTAAAGCGTGGCTTACCATAGTAACTTGACGCAATAGCACCTGTTATCATATAGGGAATACCAAGTTGATCTAAAGCGTTTATTACTTGCTTGGTGATCTGTGTCTGAGTCACAGATTCATCCTGATATTTATTAATCTTTTCAGTTCCTTTTCGTCTATGTCTGGTTTGTCGTTTCTTATCGAGGATTCGACTAACTCGCGGGCCATATCATAGAGCTCTGCTCCGATTTTCACCCGTTCGTTTCCATCCAACTTGCGCAGAATAGAAATATACTGGGAATCGTCATCAGGAACAAACATAAAGACTCCTTTTTAGTTATCGTAGCATAAAAAACGTCAGCTATGAAAAAAGACTCCAGGCTAGCGACCTCCCCCTGCCTACCGGCAGGCAGGTCGCAACGACACTCGAGGTTTTCCTTCTTTACACTTTCCGTTTCCCGTTTCCCGTCTTTCTCTTTAATCTAAACTCCTAATCATATATGCTATAAGCATTCAATCCTTTAAATCGGAGGGCTGTTTTCTTATGACTGACAAATCCTGGACGTATAAGGATGCCGGCGTTGATGTCGAAGCCGGTAAGAACATAGTCGAATCGATAAGGAAGCACGTCAGAAAGACGTATAGGCCGGAAGTGATCGCCGACATAGGCGGGTTCGGCGGACTGTTCGGGTTGGACAAGGACAAATACAAAGAGCCCGTTTTGGTGTCCTCAACGGACGGTGTCGGGACCAAACTCAAGTTAGCCCAAGAGATCGGAAAACACGATACGGTCGGTATAGACCTCGTTGCCATGTGCGTCAATGATATCCTCGTCATGGGGGCGGAACCGCTCTTTTTCCTCGATTATATCGCGTGCGGCAAAGTCGACTCCGCTATTATAGAAAGTCTTGTCAAAGGCATAAGTGACGGGTGTGTCGAAGCCGGATGCGCGCTTCTGGGCGGTGAAACAGCGGAGATGCCGGATATGTACAAACCGGTTGAATACGACCTCGCGGGATTCGCTGTCGGAGTGGTCGAGAAGTCAAAGATCATCGATGGTAGCCGCATTCATAAAGATGACGTGATCGTCGGGTTGCCTTCATCCGGCCTGCATAGCAACGGGTATTCTCTTGTGCGCAAGCTATTTCCGTCGCTGGATGCAGAAACAGCGATGATGTTCCTCAACCCGACGAGAATATATGTGAAACCTATCCTTGGCTTGCTGGAAGAGTTCGATATCCACGGGTTGGCCCACATAACAGGCGGCGGGATCACAGAAAATATCGAGAGGTTGCTCGAAAACAATATAGACGCGGTCATCGATACTAACAGCTGGCCGGCACCCGAGGTGTTCGACCGTATTCAGAAACAAGGTAACATCGATATGTCAGAGATGTTCAGGACATTCAACATGGGTATCGGAATGACCGTTATAATAGACCGTAAGGAACTTAATGAGCTGACCGGTCTGCTTACATCCCTGGAAGAGCCGTTTTTTATCATCGGCAAGATGGAATCTGGGAAGGGTAAAGTAAGATTAGGATAGGAGGACGCTTAAAAAGATGAAGGATTGCATCGGCTTTGGTGCTCTGAACGTAGACCTCATATATGAAGTGGACGATCTTTCAGATATCATCATTAACGGGAAACCGTGTGAACCGGGCGCCGAGATCTTCTGCGCCCCGCAGGATTTTAGAAGGATAAAGAAGGTCCTGGACAGCCAGGCGGTGTTCAAGAGCCAGAGCCCGGGAGGGTCGGCGGCCAACACTACGGTGGCGCTAAGCAGGATGGGTTTTTCCACCGGGTATATAGGCAGGCTTGGCCAGGATGAAGATGGCGACTTTCTTCTGAAAAGCATGCATGACGCGGACACCAGTCGTATCCTACGGGGTGGCGCTACCGGTTATACTGTCGTCCTGATCGATAAGAAACGCGAGCGGACGATCCTTGTTTTACCGAACGCCAATGATGAATTGGCATTCGATGATATCGACGTCGAGTACGGCCGGTTGACAAAGTTTCTGCATCTTACCTCGTTCGCTGGAGAAAAGCCCACACATGCGCAGATCGACCTGGTGAAAGAGATAGGTAAAGATGTCAGAGTCAGTTTCGATCCCGGCGAGATCCATACCCAGAAAGGTCTGACCAAGATGATCCCGGTCATCAAGCATACGGATGTACTGTTTGTCACGGATCGCGAGGCGAGGCTGCTTACGGGAGAGGACTATGTGGATGGAACGCGGGAACTCTTAAACTACGGTCCGGACATAGTCGTCTGCAAGCTCGGCCCCGAAGGGTCGTATCTCTTGAGCAGGGACAATGAGTTCCATACACCGCCAGCGGAAGTCGTGCCCATAGACAGGACCGGAGCTGG
>JAGVPG010000009.1 GCA_020052375.1 Actinomycetota bacterium
ATTGTGCGAGGTGCTTGGTTATCTCAACCTCTTCCTTGTCGGGAAGAGCAGCACAGAGGTACTCGATGATGGTTTGATCATCAGGGCATTTCATTTCTGTAACACTCCTTTCTTTTTAGTTTTTCAGTTTTTGTGCAAGAGTCTGCGGCTAACGCGTGTTAGATAGATAAGGACGGGTGTGAAAGGAGCAAGAGGCCACATTAGCAGATTGATTCAAAATGTCAAGAGGAAAATGCATGTTGAAGAGGAGATGAGTTGATTAAAAAGGAGGTGGAAAAAGAATCGACTCAGCAAATGTAGGAAATCTAGTCGATAAAGGAGGAACAAATCATGAATGGAAAGACAATTGATCAGAACAGGGATGCGCTTGTAACACAATTTTGTGCGGAAGCGAGCGCATTTGCGGCAAAGTTTCAATCGCAGCAGCCTTGTAATACTAACATTATCCACGATCTCAAGCTAATGAACCGGCATAGCGATCTTCGCTTTATCCAGATTGTCTTCAAGGACAGGGGGCGCCATGTTTGCATCTTTACCTGGAGCATCAAGCCAGGTGGAGTGTACTGTATCCGCGAGTTCCCGACACAGGCTACCGTTCGAAACATTCCGCGTGGTCTTGCTACTTCAGTTGAGATCAATGGCGACCGGCCGAATGAGAGAAGCTACCGGCACCTCTTATGGTCAAGTTGGACAGCAGCCGATCCCTATATAGGATCAAAGTCTTCCGCTGTTGTATCAAGCGTGGGTGCCCAATTTGCGTTTCTCGTTACACTAGGAGGCCAGAACGTGTTTGTTCCGCAAAAACATCTGATTCAAAGCCTCAAACCGGGTGTATCGGTACGCTTCCGTCCCGTAAAGGTCAAAGGTCGGTTACAAGCTGCCGATCTGGAAGTCGCGTAGATAAGGAGTGAGGACAATGTGTAATCAAGTAAGAAACAACAGCGGTAACAGGAGAACCATATCCCGATCAGCCACGATATTAGAACGCATCACTTTTCAGAGGATTGTCATCTCTGGTGACGGTGCACGGTGCCCGAACTGTGCAGCCAGTTCGATGCGCTTCATGGGGTACGACAACCAAGGTCGGGGCTGGCGCATTTATCGATGCCAAGCTTGCGGGTGGAATACAGGCTTTGCCAAGTCAGGTCACAGGATGTTTGGTAGCAAGACACAACGTCTTATCGGGCCACCTAAGAGGGCAAGTCTTCCAGGAAATCTTCTGCCACGCGGAATCTACAACCACTAAGCGAGGTATGAGAAATGACTTGGTTTGACTTGCTATCTTCCTTGATAGGGGTACAAACTAAGCCGTCGCGTAGCAAGCGGCGGGGGTTTAAGAACGCCAGGAAACAGCGAGTTAACCCCTGCCGCTTCTCCAATACCTCAAGGAAGCATGTAGGAAAAGGTAAGTCGATAATAGCTTTTCATGGGACATCTCCTAGTGCAGCTAGAGATATAGTGCGACGAGGGTGGAAGGTTGGTCCACGCGGTCTCCATGGTACAGGTGTCTACTTTGCAACCGATCAGAGTACGGCAAAATCATACTCAAAAGGAGCAGTGCTGAAACTGCGGATAAATGTAGACAAAGCGGTAACAAAGTCAGGTAATATCGGGGTCGTACGCGCTAAACCTCAAGGCAATGTCAAGTCATCACACTTCAGAACTCCGCGGATCAAGGTAATAGGCGTTTACGATCCGAAAACGAACAGGCGGATACACGTATAGGACTTACTAAGGAGGATAAAGACATGAAACTGAAACACCAAAGAGTTGCAATCCTGGTCGATGGTCAGAACATATATCTATCAGCAAAAGAATATGGTAGACAGCTAGGGTGTGATTGCACTCCCAACTTTGATGTGATAATGGCACAAGCGCAAGGACGTCCAGTCATTCGTGCTATCGCTTACATAGTTGAGGTTGAAGGATGTGACTCTCAGCCTTTCGTCGCTGCGTTAGAAGGCAAAGGCTTTGAGGTTAGAGCGAAACAGGCACGGAAACTTTTTAATGGCAAATTCACGAAGGCTGATTGGGACATGGGTATTGCAATGGACGCTATCGCACTAAGCAATAGGACAGATGTAATCATCTTAGCAGGCGGTGACCGAGACTATATCGATCTCGTTTCTATGTTAAAGAGTAGAGGACTCCGTGTAGAGGTAGAAGCGTTTGAGAACGCCTTCTCCGTAGATTTGATGAATATAGCAGACGAGGCGGTTGTTCTTATGCCTAACAACGATACTCTTATCATGAAAACACCCTTTGAAGGCCGTGCCCCTGACTACGCTGATAGCGTTTAGTGTTTGGCTTGATGTTCTAAACGACCATACACTATTCAAAAAACAAGGAGAAGATATATGAGATTCTTTCAAACAGGGATTCAGGATGAGTGGCACTTCGTTATAGGCGGGGCAGGAGCTGATCAGAAAGAGTTTTATCAAGAGCTTGAAAGACAGCTAGCTTCCCAAATTAAGGCATTGGGTTTGAGGCACGGCTATACAACAGCTGGCGGTCTTTTAAGTAGAAGGAAGATGCACTACACTCAATTCGGCGCTTACAGATCATTAGTTTGTGCCGAGCCATTCGGTACCGATCTTAATATAAGCTGGTATCTTTATTTCACAAGGGGTGACGCTTCGCATACCGGCACAGGTTTCTCGTTAATGTTTCATGATATTGCCGGTGCCTTTACCGGAAAGAGTAGAGATAGAGTTGCCGCTTTCGCGGCGGTTGGCAGGGATTGCGCAGAGCGAGCTGTTAAGACAATACTTGCCCAGCATGAGGAACCGGAAAGCGAGCAATCAGGACAACTCGGAGAAGAGTAAATTTCTATGGACAAAGCGGATGAGCTTATCTCTTTGCGTCTTGGATATACCATAGACGAACAAGAGCAGTTTAGAGGCCTCTTTCTTTCGCCGTCCAATAGATCAACTCATGTATATGTTATTGGATCTTCAGGCGTCGGTAAATCCAAAGCTCTAGCCAGTTGGATTCTTGAAGATATCGAACATAAGCGCGGCTGCGGTGTTATTGATCCGCATGGTGACTTAATCCGGGACATCGTAAGTTTTACACCCAGAGCCGACATAATCTTAGTTGATGTCGCCGATCCTGATTACATCATCGGGTTTAATCCGTTAGAGACACAGGAAGGCATTGACCCCTTCACTCAGACCTTAGAGCTTGTCGAGGTTTTTAGGAAGATTTGGGACCTTTCGGATGCAACAACACCCCGGCTTCTAGAGATTCTAAGAAATGCCATCTATACCCTTATCGAAGCCGGAAAAACCATGCTTGATATCGAGCCTCTTCTAACAAACAGCGCCTTCCGGGAAGAGATGATCCACTACGTCAAAAACGAAGCAGTTGTTTTGTTCTGGGAGAATCGCTTCAACCGATGGACGGAACAGGAACGCGTTTCTAACGTTGAATCGACCTTAAACAAGGTCTCAACTTTTACTTCAGACCCCCGGATCAGACTGATGCTTTCGGTCAAAGAATCAACCATTAATTTCAGAGAAAGCATGGACAACGGAAAGACCCTGCTGATCAATCTAAGCAAAGGAGTCTTAAAGACCAACAGTTATCTCTTAGGTGCTCTTTTTGTGGCCAAAATTCAGATGGCGGCCATGAGTCGGGTTAACGTGCCGGCAAGCAAGCGCCGGCCGTTCTACTTCTACGTTGACGAGTTTCAAAACTACGCCACAGAATCTTTTTGCGAGATTCTATCCGAGGCCCGGAAGTACGGTCTGTCTCTGACTTTGGCTCATCAAAGCCTAGCCCAACTTAACCCGAAGCTCAAAGACATTATCTTAGGGAACGCCAAGAATCTTGTGTGCTTCAGGCCGGACAGGATAGACGCGGAGCTTCTTATTAAATACCTGATCGATTACGATCCTCATGCGATCCAGTCTGTAAACCTGGAAGGTGGAGAGGATCGGTATTTCAGAGTTCAGGAACAATGGGAGATGGGCATTACTGAATTAACCGGTCTTCCGACACAACAGGCAATCCTAAAGACAAAAGGATGCCGACCGACGCAATTCAAGACCTACGAACTGCCGGAGAGCGATATCTTTGATGAGAATTCCCAAGTTATTAGATGTATGAATTTCAACCAGGGTTATACCCGAAGCCTAAACGAACTCGACGACTCTCAAACCTTCCAAGCCTCTTCACTATATGAGCCTGACGAACCGGAGAGTTTTGTCGAGTAAGCAGCTTATTTCTTGAGATCGGATATGCATAGGAGCATAATAACAGCAAGACGATAGGCAGGAGTTTTGTATGAAATTCGATCTTATAACTATTTTTCCCGGAGTTACTTTAGAGACCATGAAATATCGCCTTGGCAAAGAGGTAAAAGACCCGGATGCTATGGTCTGTTTCGATTTTCTGAATGCCAAAGTTGTGACATATAAGTATTTCAAGAAAAATCCTAAACTATTTAACGAGAAGGTTAAAAAGTTTGTTAATGAAGCACATGATCAGATCATAGATTCAGCAGGAAATAAGATTAGTGATTACACCATACTAATAGAAGAAGACGTTGAAACAGAAAATCTTTCTGCACCAGACACTGATGCTCAGCATGTTCTTACCTACCTTGGTTATATAAGACACATCGACTATTGGGTTAGCGTTGATCATGTTAAGATCATGTTTTTTAGGTCATTCGGCAGACATATTTTTCTGAATAATCAACGCGAACATTTAAGACAAAAATATTTGTATATGTTGCCTATTGAACAACATGGCAAGGCAAGCATACTAGTAAGAAAGAAACAAGAAAGAATTCTGCTTAATGCGTTGGCAATGTTACAGGCTGTAAACAACGATTTGTATAAGAGATTGATTACTGCCTTGGCTCTGTTCAATGAAAGCTGTTATATTCATCCCTTTAACGCTAATAGCTCGATTGTGTTAATAGTAAGTGCTTTAGAAGCGCTGTTAAGTACACCTAGATACGGTAAGAAAGAGGGCTTCTCATATGCTCTAAAGCTGATGTTTGGATTCAGAAAGAGTATTGAAGAATGGGCAAGAGAACTTTATGAACTAAGAAGTCAGATCGTGCACGGTGATGTTACGCCAGGCGAGAAACTTCTAGCATCTCAAGATCGGCATTATCCGCACTTCAAAATCGCTAGAGATGTGTTTGAGCACTGCTTATTGTTTGTACTTGACGACATTGGCGTGCTATTAGTCAATCAGAATTACAGGCGCGAGACCATAAAGAAACTACAAAACATAGTTATTTCAAATAAAGAAAAAGTCAGAGCGTTATTGGATGAAAAGAAGCGGTTTTCATATAAATCATTTAAAGCGAAACCAGAATTCTATCGAGAGTTCTTAGTCAGAATTGAAGCCTTAACGTCAACAGATTACTCGGCACGTAATCAGATGAGAAGTCTTCTGAATATAGTTTTCAAAATTGCCATGGATTGGATGGAAGCCGACCGGAAGACATTGTCTAAGAAGATGGCGAAGCTTCCACCTGGATATGCTGATTTTGTCAACGGTCAATATGATAAGATCAACAAACTTTTCGATGAAATAAGAACAATAAAAAAATCAACTAAAGACAGTTTTAAGATTCATGACAAGATTCAGGCCTTAGAAGAAGAAGTTAACCGGCTTGAGCCTGTTATTCACGATAAAAAAACTTTTAACTTTACTCTAGCTGAGTTTCTTGACAGAAGTTTAAGAGCTATCTGGGGGATATACTAGACAGATGGCTAGGTTTGCTGTTCCGCGATCTTCCCCTTGCAAAACCATTAAAAGAAGCAGTTAGCACAGATTTCAATCACCCGGAATTTCCGAGAGTTTCAAACAGAACAAGACTCCAACTTGACTTATTACACTCTATGTATATAATCTTACATATAGTGTAAGATACACTACATAGGATATAAAATGACCAGAACAAAGAGACCGTTAAGCAGCCAAGCATCTGCTCTTCTGACAACCTTGGCCGGTCAAGACAAAAGCATATTTACAATATCCGACGCCACCAGGATTCTTAATCTCGGCTCCGGTGCTGCTATGACTCTTCTTAGTCGACTTGAAGACAAGAAATGGGTTATGAGGATAAAACCAGGGACATACTTGATTGTGCCTCTGTCGGCTGGCGAACAAGCAGAGTTCACAGAGAATTGGTACGTCGTTGCTAAACACCTTATCGAACCAAACTCTTATTACTTGTCTCACTACAGCGCTCTTGATGTACATGAGATGACGACTCAACCGTTAATGATGATCTATATCACAACTCCTAAGAGACGAAATAAGAAAAAGGTTCTAGGTGCGACGTTCCGCTTTATCTACACTGATAAATCCAAGCTCTGGGGTGTTGAAGAGGTATGGGTAAAGCCAACGGAGAAAGTAAAGGTCAGTGGTCTTGAAAGAACAATAGTTGATTGCTTGGATAATCCCAAGCTCTGCGGTGGCGTCAGTGAACTTGCTAAAGGTCTTTGGAAAAAGAGAAAAGAGATTGACTTCAACAGGCTTGTAAAATATGTAGACCGTCTTGGAAGTAAAGCAGTAGCAAAACGGCTTGGGTTTTTATTAGAGCTATACGAAATTGGAGACAACGCAAAAGGTCGATTAAGAAAGTTTGTCACTTCGACGTTTGTTTTACTCGATCCGTCCCTTCCGGCAAAAGGCAAGCGTCAAAGTCTGTGGAGAATTAGGATTAATATAGACCCCGAAGAGTTAAAAGAAATAATTAAGACATAGAGGTTTTATGATCCCACAAAGCGAGATATCAAGAACTGCCGCCCGGCAGCACAAAATGGACAAAGTGATAGAGAAGGATTATGTCATTACCTGGGTAATACTCGGTTTGGCAGAATCAAAATTGAAAAAGGTATTGGCTTTCAAGGGCGGAACCGCCTTAAAGAAGATTTACTTTCCGTACTATCGTTATTCTGAAGACCTTGATTTCACTTTACTAGAACAAGTGGGTGAGGATGTCTTATTAGACGGCTTCCGGACGATTCTCGATGACATATCTAAATCCCAAGGCTTTCAGTTTACCCTGAATGACGAGAAGATCGAGCGGCGAACGGATACACTTACATTCTACATAGATTACGTCGGTCCTCTCCAAGCCAGGCTTGGCATCCGAGACATTAAGGTTGATATAACCTTAAGTGAACAGCTGGAGTTTCCACTTAAAGAGAAGCCAGTTCTATCACCATATAGCGATTCAAAAGGCCTGAGAAGAAAGCTCAATGTCTACACACTTGAAGAAGTCTTGACCGAGAAGCTATGCGCGCTGATCGGCAGAACCGAGCCCCGTGATCTCTTTGATACCCTCTACCTCTTCGATTTGGGGTCGTTTGATTATCAGGCAGTCGCTATGGCCTTTCCAGAAAAGGCGAAGAGCAAGAAGGTCGATCCTAAGAGGTTGTCCAAGATTCTAGCGAGCAAAAAGTCAACCATTGAGCGACTCTGGGAGAACAGATTAGCCCATCAAGTTGACGAACTTCCCGATCTTGAAGGGGTGATTCGAAAAACGAACCGATTTTTCAGGCAGTATAAACTTTAACACGCCTTTTTAATAATCTTTGATAATTCACGTATGATATCTGTGTAGTAGTTCCCTGCCTACCGGCAGGCAGGCAATTGTGACTACTTAAGTCCACCATTCTTCGCCGTCTTTTGACTCACATCTAACGATGTTCGTCTATCCGGCTACGAATGGCAGGCCATCGTTATTAGTAGAAGAGGCGAAGAATGCCCTCCGTAGCCGTAGAAGCCGAAACGAAGTGAGGCTGGTGTTGGCGAAGGAGGACAAATTGTCGTGTACCCTCACATCCACATGTTCTCAATCTCTTTCTAAATAGAATGCCAGCATTCAAGACCTATTTATTCCTTCAACTCGGAGTAAGTACCGATTAGTTTCTATCTGGCTAAGAAGGACTAATAAATAATCCAATATCCGCAATTAAAGCCTCTAAGACACTAAGTCCCAAGTCCAAGAAAGCTCTAGCAGTATTAATCGACGAGCTTAGTAAGAACTAGGTTTTAGCTGTCCAACCATCCCCTTTCTTTGAACCCGACGAACCGGAGAACTACATACAGTAGAGACCGAGCTCGGTATCTTCTTCGAGAACAGGATGCGGAACACGCCGAATCCGACGAGCAATGCAATGATCGAGAATCTGAGAACCCTGATCAGGAAAGGGTACGCCAAGAGGGCATGAAGTCTGATCCTGCGGTACTATAAAGAGAATACCGTCATCTAGACGGCTATGGTAGAATACGCTAAGTTGGCCAGGAGTCACATTCAGAGGGTTGAAGAGGTTGGTCAAGAATAGCTGGGGGCTAAGATGGAGAATCAAACTCCTGCGGAACGATACCTGACGCATGGACGCGAGCTCTTTAGCACGCAACGCTTCGAAGAAGCACTAGGGGAGTTGAGACACGCCCTTAATGTTGACCCCAATCTCATTGACGCCTATGTATTGATCGCGGATATCTACTGGATTTTAGGAGCCAAGGAAACGGCGATTGACTGGCTATCGAAAGCATATGAACAAAGCCCGAGCGATTTCCACACCAGGAAAAGAATAGCTCTGTTCTGGTTTGCTCACGGAGCCACTGAGAATGATTTCAGGACTGCCTTTGACTGGTTCTACAAGGCACTACAGATTGAACCAAACAACCCTGACACTCTATTTTCGGCAGGATTTTGCCTCTCATTAGTAGGCGAGAAGAGCTCAGCAGAGCAATATTTTAAACGCGTCCGGGCTATTGCACCAAACCATGAAGAGATGAGCCGGTGGGATCGAGGTGAGTATGAGAATCTCGAAGACTAGAACACACGAACCAAGATCCTTTTTGCTGTAATTCGTCGTCGGACGCTCTGCCCGAAAGGAAAAAGAAATTGAAGTTGAAGTGTGAGAAATGCAGAGGATCGGGACGTATGTACTGTCCACTTTGTCATGGAAAAGGCAAGATCTCGGGAACTTTTGGAATCGGCGGCTTGTATGAGACTTGTCCGACATGTAATGGTAGCGGGAAGGTGTCTTGCACATCCTGCGGAGGCAAAGGGTGCAAGTAGCTTAATACCAGAGTCCTCACGGAGTTCCTCCGGTTCTGTTTACACCTGAAGTTGGGATAGTGGCGGTTGCCGCTTCCTCTCCACCTAGGATTCTCACAGCTTGCTGGAGAACGACTTGTTCGAAGAGAACAGCGGTGTAATAAAATGGATGAACTTCGACTAGGGCTACACCCGAAGCCTGGCTGAGCTGGACAACGCTTCGACCCTCCAGGCATCTTCACTCATAGAACCCGACGAACCCGAGAGTTTTGTAGAGTAGTTCTAAACCGCAAATTCGTTGACAAGCGAATATTTTTTTAGCAAGAAGGCTATAAAAATTAAAACGGGCTCATTGTCCGATAGGTCGTTGAGCCCGTTATGGGTTAGTAATAATGATTAGTAGTAATCACTAGTTAGCCAGAGTACTTTAGATGGATCGTTTTTGAATTGTATCTGACCATTTTGTATGAAGTAAAATATAGAATAGTTCGGAGGAAGGTTTTTCCCCTCCATTTTGAGTTCAACGATATCATACTCTTCATTCAAAATGGCCCTTAAATCATCCTTTACTCTTAATCCATCAGGATATCCGTTCCAGCGCGGGTCACTGAAAAGTTCTTTTTCTGACCTGACAATGAGCGCAGAGATTTTGCTTCCCTGAGCCGCTTGTTCTTTTAATGCTTCCGAATTTTCTAGAATAGCCCTTTTTACTACATTCAAGATTTCAGGATTTCCTACCAGCTCAACCCCGCTTAGTGCGGCCTGATTATCAGGCGGTCTTTCTGGTTTCGGCTGGGTCGTCGTGTCTGCCTTGTTGCCGGTCGTAGCGGGCGCTGATGTTCTGTTTGTCGCCAAGAAATAAATCAAGGCGCCGGCCAGAAACACAACCAGGATTATAAGGACAATAATAGTTTTCCTGCTCCCCGACCCCGATTCCAGTTTTGATTTCAAACCAAGTATCTCCACTTCAGCTGAGTTTTCATAGTCTTGTGTTAGTTCACATATTCTAGCGATGGGTGATATTTAAGTCAACATAGCGTTGTATTTTGCTCACCTAATCATTCGGTTGGTATGTTCCCTCCTAGAAAGGAAGGTGAGCATAATGACGCTCGGTTCCCGGATTAGAGAAAGAAGACAGGAACTTAACCTTACGCAAGACGATCTGGCCAAATCACTGAAGGTAACGCCTCAGCATATTTCAGCCGTCGAACAGGATAAACGTGTTCCATCTCTAAACATGCTTGTCGATCGCCCATTGCCCATGAAGTGGTATGTGATCTAAAGAATTCTGGGCTGTTTACGGAGAAAGACTGCTTAGATGCCTTGAGTCTGTTTTCCCACCTTTATCATCGTCTGGATAATTCGTAAAAAATTTAAATAACATACTTATCTTGACATCTTCGCCAATTCCAATAGAATGGAATTAAATCTAATCTATTAGAATAACCCAGGTAGGAGACCATGACTATTGAAGACCAACTCTTTTTCACTAATAGCCAGAAGATTCTCCGGTTTCTACTAGAGCGACCGCTAGACAACTATATGGAGAAAGACATAGTAAAAGCGACTGGCATCAGTCGGGCAGGAGCCAATCTCGCCTTAAAGCAGTTAGTTAAAGATAATCTTGTCAAAGCGGAGAAGCGAGGTAGGATGTCGTTTTATTCAATAGACCTGGACAATCCATTAATTCGTCAGCTTAAAGTTCTTTTAACTCTTACTTTGCTAGAACCGACATTGAAGATAATTAAGGAAAAGAGCCAAAAAGTCATTTTCTTTGGTAGTTCGGCCCAAGGCACAAACTTGGAAGATAGCGATATCGACTTGTTTGTTCTTTCTAGCACTCCGAGTGAAATTGCAAAGACTGTTAGTAAAAGTCCACTTGCTGAGCGAATTCAAATTGTAGCCAAGAAACCGGTTGATTTGGCCTCTATTAAGAAAAACGACCCTGTCTTTTATGAGCAAGTTGAACGCGGGATTGTTTTGTGGGAAGCCAAATGAATAAGGAATTCCAAGACTGCCTCAAAAAGAAGAACATTAGGGAGTTCCCACAGGCAAAAGGTTTTGTTTCAAAAGAACTTAGGCAGGCCGAAGCCGACTGTTTATCTGCTGTAGATAGTCTTGAGCGAGGTAACTATAAGTGGAGTACGATCCAGTCCTACTATTCCATGTTTCACTCAGCCAGAGCTTTGTTGTATTCAAAAGGCTACCGCGAACGAAGTCACTATTGTGTCATCATCGCGATGCGCGCTTTATATGTTGAAAAGGGGTTGCTAAGTCTTCGGTTAGTCGAAGCGATGCATCTAGCAAAGACATTACGCGAGAACGCCGACTACTACGGCGATTTCACAAAGGAAGCAGCAGCTCAGCTTATAGAGGATGCTCAGAAATTCTTAGAAGAAGCAAGAAAGCTGCTATCGGAATTGGCTAGCGATTAATCAGATCGGCAAGCTCTTTTATGATATCAGTATAGTTGTTCCAATTGTGACTGCTCAAGTCCACCAGCCTTCGCCCTGAGACTCCGGCTTCGCCTCCGTCTTTTTCTTGCTACGGCTGGCAGGCCATCTTTTACCGAGTCTCAGGACGAAGGCTGTCATCCGTGTGAAGGGGTCAGGTCTTGCTATTCAACATTTTGCTTGCACTCACGATAATCTCTTAAAAAGCCTGCCATGCTCTTAAGAATGTTAAGATACAAGTCTAATCCCATAAACTTAGGTGTAGAAATTTAGACATTAGGAGAATTTATGCCAAAAACTATATTAGGTAAGTGGTCAGTAGGATTAAACGCCTTTTTCTTGATAGCAATTGCTGCTTCTCTTGTGTTTGTTGAGATACTAAAAGTGCTTTCTTTTGACGATCACTGGTGGGATGTGACAGTAGCTGTTGCATTCCCGGCAAGCATCATTGCTTTAGTCACTGGGATAATAGCGGTTAGAAAATACGAAGAGCGTTCTGTTTTGGTTTATCTATCCATCCTCATCGGCTTATGTCTTATACTATTTATCATTTTTCATAGTTTATTTATCAATGATTAATCAATTTTTATATCGGACCGCTCTAATACAAAAAATCCGACGGACAGCGAAGAACGACGGATTTTGAGTGTCGTCAAAAGGGGTCGAGTCTTGCTGATGCAAGAGTCTAGTAAGTCTTCTTGATGACCTGCGATAATTCGCGTATGATGTCAGTGTAAGAGTCCCAATTGTGACTGCTCAAGTCCACCATTCTTCGTGTATACTTGAGTATTGGATTTTCTGGCGCCGATCCACGGAGATGCGCACATCAAGAATCTTAAGAAATTGAAGAAACAGGGAACGAAAGGGTTCTTGGCCGGCAAACGCTATTGGTGACGTTGACGTTGTTTTAAAAAGTCTGGTAGAGTTTAGGCACGATGAACACGACAATGGAACAAACACAACCTCAACCTGCAGCTCAACCGGTTGCTCCTCCTAGAAAGAAGCGGGGTTGCGTAACCTGTTTGATCATAACCCTGGTCGTATTGCTTGTTTTATTATTCATGTGTTCCTGCTGTTCTTTCTTTGCTTTGAGCATGATCGGAGCCAAAGGACAGCCGGGAACGATAGTCCCGCCGTCCGAAGCCGGACCCGGTAAGGATTCCGGTTCATCCACCCCCATCCCGACCGGCCTGTCGGCGGATCCGGCCGAAACCTCTATCGATCTTAAGTGGAATCAGGCCTCAAGCTCGGATGTAAGTCAATACAAAGTCTATAGGAGCGAAAAGCCGAATCAGAGCTATGCTGAGCTGGCGAAGGTGACCTCCGGTTCACCTTTATATAACGATAAGACCGCCATAAAGGGAACGACCTATTACTACATAGTCACAGCTATGGCAAAAAGCGGTGCCGAAAGCGGCAACTCTGCTAGTGCATTTGCTGTCATAGAGACGCCGCCGCTGATCCCGGAAGGTATATATTCCTGGAAAGACGTCAAAATAAAAGCTGAAGCCGATCCGGCCTACCTAAAGGTATTTATCCAGGTCACCGGGCTTAATAAGAGCGACATAGACAGACTGGCGCAAAAAGAGACACAGGGACAGACCTTTAAGGTAACACTGCTGCAAGGGACCATTATAACCAACACGACGGAAGACTATATGATCGTGCCCAATTACGTCCTCAATAGAGATAGAGACGCGTTGACGGACGAGACAGGAAATCCATACGTGCTGACAAAATGCGGGAATCCGATGAAACGACAGGTGCCTATCACTCCTACATCTGTCGTGATACAGCAGGTCCAGATATTTATCACCACGATCGTAATGATCCTGCCGCCACAGATAACGAACATCTTCATCAACGCCGGGCAAGCTGCCAACGGGATCACCATAGCGGTACTTCCAAACTCGACGATCATTAGGATCGGACCTACATATGCACCGCCTCCACCAGGCGTCTTCATAGACCCCGCAGACTTCGGCGACAGTCTCTATAACCCGGAAGAGCAGATAGAGCTGGAGGAAGGGCAGCAGTGGATCAAGGAAGGTAAATTGCTGGTATCGGCGAATCCTCCCGATCCGGGTCCCAGCGAAAGCGTGACGATGACCGTTAAGATATTTCCTGCTGAAGAGGGCGTCTCGGTTTCATACAGTGTCGAAGGTACGGATGGCTATACCAATTCGGGGACACAGAATACCGATGCCGATGGCGTGATCTCGTTTACCATCCCCGGCGGCGCCACCGGAATACAGGACACGATAAAAGTCTCGATCCCCTCAAAAGGCCTGGAAGGCAGCACCACCTACAGCTTCTAGTAGTCTTATTCGAATCTTAGGGCTTCGATCGGGTTGAGGCGGGAAGCGCGGCGAGCGGGATACACACCGAAGAAGACTCCGATAGCGGCTGAAAAGATAAAAGCCAGGAGGATCGAGCTCATCGATACGACGGTCGGCCATCCGCCGATGTTGGCGATGCCCATACTGCCGAGCATACCGAGCAGAAGTCCAAGGATCCCACCTAGAAGACTTAGGAATACCGACTCCATCAGAAACTGAGCCAGGATGTCGCGGCGCCGGGCGCCGACCGCTTTTCTTAGACCGATCTCCCGCGTCCGTTCTGTTACGGTCACAAGCATGATGTTCATGATCCCGATCCCGCCGACAAGAAGCGATATAGCGGCGATCCCGCCAAGAAGAACAGTCAACGTCCCCGTGACCTGGCTGACCGTATTAAGGATATCCGCCTGGCTGCGGACATTGAAGTCGGCTTGATCGGGATCGCTGATCTTATGTCTACTCATGAGCAACGCGGTTATTTCATTCGATGCCTGTGTCATCTGGTCTTCCGTAGCGACCTCGACATTTATCGAGCGTAGGTAGTCAACACCGAACAGACGCTTTTGTGCAGTTGACAGGGGGATAAAGATCGATTCGTCGAGGTTCTGGAAACCGGATTGACCTTTCGATTCCATGATGCCTATCACCCTGAAAGGAACGTTCTTGATCTTGATCGTCTTGCCGATCGGATTTGCCTGTCCGAACAGGTCGGAGACTATCGTCTGCCCGAGAACGGCCGCCGCAGCTCCCACCTTTTGATCTTCGTCGCTTAGGAAATCACCGTAGAGGACGTGGAAGTTATGGACTTGCTGATATACGCTGGTGACTCCGGAGATCGATGTATTCAGGTTCTTGTCTTTATATATAACTTGAGTCTGTGAAGAATACTCGGGAGATACCGCTGTCACACCGTTTACCTCTTTGCCGATCGCTTTCGAGTCGTCAAGTGTCAGATTTGTACCGGTGCCCGATGCCTGACGTGCTCCGCCTCCCATCTCACCGCCGGCGCTGCCCGGCTGGACCATTAGGAGATTGGAACCAAGACCCCTGATCTGGGTGGTGACCATCGAAGAAGCGCCTGTTCCTATCGAGATCATGGTAACGACAGCGCCGACTCCGATCATGATCCCCAGTAAAGTCAGGAAAGACCGGAGCTTATTGGCTACAAGTCCTCTGTATGCGGTTCGAAGGCTTTCAATGACGTTCATCTGTCTCGATCCTGCCGTCCTTTAGATATATGATCCTCGACGAATATTCAGCGATGTATCTTTCGTGCGTTATGATCACGATCGTCCTGCCTTCCTCGTTTAATCTCTTAAAGATGGCCATGACCTCGTCACCCGCTTTTGAATCCAGAGCGCCTGTAGGCTCATCGGCAAGGATTATCGACGGGTCGTTGATCAAAGACCGGGCGATCGCCACGCGTTGTTGCTCGCCGCCCGATAGCTCGTTCGGCCAGTTCTTTATCCTGTGTTCGAGCCCTACGGAACGCAGCAGTTCCGCGGCATGTTTACGTCCGTCTGTGGACGGTCCTCGCAAGTAGGTCAAAGGTAGCATTACGTTCTCAAGCGACGACGTCCTTGGAAGCAAGTTGAACTGCTGGAAGACGAATCCGATCTCATGAGACCTGATATCCGCGAGTTCGTCGTCATCAAGTGTTTCGACAGACCTGCCGGCCAATCCGTAGTGTCCGCTGGTCGCCTGGTCTAGACAACCGATGAGGTGCATCAACGTCGACTTGCCGCTGCCGGACGGTCCCATGATGGCTACAAAGTCGCTCTGTTCAATATTCATGGAAATGCCTTTTAGCGCTTCGACCGCGGCGTCTCCCTCACCGTAGACCTTGGACAGGTTTTCGACTTCGATCAGAGATTTAGCGTCCAAACATACCTCCTCCTCCCGTGCTTGTCGAATTGCTGGATGACGTCAGAGATATAGAGCCGACTATGACCTTGTCGCCTTCAGCCAGACCGCTCTTGATCTCCGTGTTCTTATCATCGGATATCCCTACCTGGACTTTTATATCGACCTGTTTTTTGTTGACGATCCTAGTTACGGATCTTTGTCCGTCTGTGGTCTTGACCGCAAGATTGGGGACGATAAGGACGTTCTCTTTCTTTCCCAGATCCAGCTTGACGTTGGAACTCATCCCAAGCCGGACTCGCGTATCCGGACCTATGACACTCGCGTATACTGTGTATGTGATGACATTTTGGTTGTTCGTCGGGATAGGGTCGATGGAGACTATGTTGCCGCCGAAATTTTTATCCGGAATGGCATCGAGCGAGGTGGTCACGGGTTGGCCGACTACGACATAGGCGATATCCGCCTGGTCAACTCCTATTTTGACCTGCAGGTTAGCAGTATCGGCGATCGTGATGAACCCGGTCGTATCGATCGCCGGGGAGCCGCTCGACGTAGTGCTGGTCGACTTTGTTTGAGTGGCTGTCGTACCCAGTTGCTCGCCGACTTTGGCTCCGATGTGTATGACGGTACCGTCGATAGTCGAGGTAAGCGTTTCTTCATCCAGTTTCGTATCGGTCGGGGTGAGCCTCGCCAGCTCTTGGCCGTTTGCCACAGCAGAGTTCAAGCCGACAGATAGACTTGTCAGTTTACCCGGATCCTCGAAGTTGAGGTCCACCTGGTTGGCGCTGATGATCGTCCCGGTAGCCGACAGTGTCGAGTTGACCGTACCCTTGGTCACGGTCGCCGTGGAGAGACCGGTTTGCGCAGGTTGGCTATTTCCTCTAAACATGAGAAATCCGAGTATCAGTAAAATGACAATAGCGATCGCAATAATAGATATCAGTAAGATCCTCGATAGTTTCAATGTAGACTCCTTTAACATTAGGATTGTCAGACAGGAAAGATCATCCCCGACTCATATTATCAGATTGTGAAGACGGTGTGATTTTAATGTTAGGTTTTTAAGAGACCTTAGGGTAAGAGGGCAATGTCATCTCCGTCGTATGTTTGAACTGAAAACCTTTTCTCCTTATCAGTCCAAGACATGCATCGACGGCTCGTTTGTCATATAAGACGCTACTGTTCTTGGAGATCTCATCAAGGGCTGCATCAAAACCGAGTGCGGGACGGTAGGGGCGATGGGATGCCATCGCCTCGACGACGTCGGCGACCGCCAGGATCTTGGCTTCTAAAAGGATCTTGTCTCCGGGCAAGGACATCGGATAACCTGAACCGTCCAGTCTCTCATGATGCTGATGAGCCGCTTCGGCTATAGTCGGATGAAACTGCGCTTCCTGCAGGATCTCATAGCTGACTTGAGCATGAGACTGGACGATCATGTACTCGGTCCTTGTGAGCTTACCCGGTTTTGTAAGGATCTCCGCCGGCACACAGATCTTACCGATATCATGAAGTATCCCGGCTGACCGGATGTTCTCGATCATATCATGCTCCAGGTCCATTTCTTGCGCTATCGCACGGGCAAGCTCGGTGACTCTGATCTGGTGCCCCGCCGTATACGGGTCTCTTTTTTCGACGGCTAGCGCCAGTGCTTTTACCGTTCCCTCAAGGGTCCGCTTAAGACGTTCGTTGCTTTGTACAAGCTCCTCTTCACGTTTGCGTAGAGACTCTTCTGCCTGTCTACGACTACGGCGCACCCCCGCTTCATGCAGTTCCCGCTCGATCACCGGGACTACCAATCCCAGATTGTTCTTGGGGATATAGTCATGTGCGCCGGCTTTCATGACCATCACTGCCATTTTGTCCGACATCTTGCCGGACACGATTATGAAAGGAAGGTCGATCTCCTTCGTTCGTAGGATCTCAAGCGCTTTGGGCGCGTTGAGTGAAGGCATGCTGTGGTCGCTGATTATGACATCCCACAGTTGCTTATCAATCGCGTCAGTCAGGGCGGCAGCCGTTTCGACCCGCTTGTAGGTCGTATCATAGCCACCTTTATTGAGCTCTTGTATAAGCAAAAGTGTATCATCTTCCGAGTCCTCGATTATCAATGCGCGTAATGGCTTCTTCATACGATCAGCTCCGTTCATTGATTTTTAAAGGCGGGGCCTCGTTAAGGATCAACCAGTAAAGTTTCAGTTGCCGGATCGCCTCGGTGAACTCATTGAAATCAACGGGTTTGCGGACGTAGCTATTGGCGCCGAGCCGGTAGCTGTCTATCATATCTTGTTCTTCCTTCGAAGAGGTCAGGATGACGACCGGTAAAAGCTGTGTCCGTTCGTCAGCCCTTAATTGCCTTAGGACTTCCAAGCCGTCTATCTTGGGTAGTTTAAGGTCTAAAAGAACGACCTCCGGCATTTTGTGCGTATCCCTATCCGCGTATTTGCCGGTGCTGAAAAGGTAGTCTAGCGCTTCGACTCCATCGGGCGCTACCACGACTTCGTTGATGACATTGTGATGTTCGAGAGCGCGCAGGGTCAGTTTTACGTCATCGGGATTATCTTCCACCAGCAGGATCGTTCTGTTTTTCATCTTCTCCTCCTTGCTCACTCGGTCGTAAAAAAGAATGTCGCTCCTTTATCTTCCGCACCTTCGGCCCAGACGCGTCCTCTGTGGCGGTTTATGACCCGTTGCACGGTAGCCAATCCTACACCCGTACCGGGAAATTCCGACGAACTGTGTAATCGCTGAAAGACACCGAACAGCTTGTAAGCAAAATTCATGTCGAATCCGGCACCATTGTCCCGGACAAAGTAGACAGGCGGTCCGGTCTCTTGTTTGAAGAATCCGAATTCGATTTTTCCGTAGGGACGTTTGCTGGAAAACTTCATTGCGTTGCCTATAAGGTTCTCCAAAACGATCCGGAACAGATGCGGGTCTACATTCGCCGTTACACCGGACCTGATCTTGAAATCCACGTTACGATCGGGATGGGCGGTCTTTAGATCCGAGATGATCTCACTGGCTAGTTTGCTTAAATCGACCGGTTGACGGCGCATCTCAAAGCGTGTTATGTGGGATAGTTTTAACATGTCATCTATAAGACAGGCCATGCGCTGGCTAGCCGCGCGCACGCGTTGGAGGCAGTCTTTACCCTCATCATTCAGCGTGTCCTCATAGTCGTCCAGAAGTATCTTGCTGAATCCGTCGATGCTCCGGAGAGGAGCTCGTAAGTCATGAGACACTGAGTAACTGAAGGCCTCTAGTTCTTTGTTTATTGCTTCCAGTTCTATAGTTCGATGTTCGAGTTCCTTGTTGAGTTTTTCTATCTCTTCTTGAGCCTTTGTTTGTTCAGTCACATCGCGAGCCACGGCATATATCAACTTCTCTTCAATTATCGGGATAGAGTTCCATGATATCCACTTGTACGAACCATCTTTACATAGATAGCGGTTGTCGAATGTGATGATGATCTGTCCTTCCGCAAGATCGGTGGCCGTCTCTACCGTAGGTCTGCGATCATCGGGATGGACAAACTCCAGGTATGGCTTAGACATAAGTTCTTCATTACTCCACCCCAGCGTTTTTAACCACGATGGGTTCAGCTGTTTGAAGTATCCGTCAAAACCCGCGATACATAACATATCGAGGGATATGTTGAAGAAACGGTCGCGCTCTTCCTCGAACAGCTTGCGTTCAGTCACGTCGCGGGCGATACTCGAGACACCTACGATCTTGCCTGATGCGTCTTTTATCGGGGAAGCAGTCAGGGATACATTTATACGCTTTCCTCCTTTTCTCATCCTGATGGTCTCATAGTGATCGATTACTTCGCCGTTTTTGATCTTGCTTAGGATGCCGGGGTGCTCATCTCGCCGCTCAGGTGGAATCAGAACGGTTATACGCTGTCCCTTGATCTCTCTCTCTGAATATCCGTATAATCGCTCGGCGCCATGGTTCCAACTAAAGATCGTTCCATCGAGCGTTCCTCCGATGATCGCGTCATCAGAGGATTCGACGATCCTGGCCAGTTGCCTGATTTCGGCATCTCTGCTCTTCCGTTCGGAGATGTCACGGATGATGCCGAGGTCGGCGGGTTCTCCTTGCCAGATGGTCTTAGCGGCTGTTAGTTCGACAGGCAGGCTCTCACCGTTTTTCTTTACGAAGACACTTTCGTAGGTCTTCAGGATAGATTTTCCGGCTATCCGTTTCTTGTATCTGTCCATGACCTTCTTGAACTCATTGGGGTGAAGGAGGTCTCTTATAGTAAGCCCTATCAGTTCGTCGACTCGATACCCTGTCATCTCCGCCATGCGCTTATTCGCGTAGACAAAGACTCCCTCTCCTTTGGCAACTACAAAACCATCATTGGCGTTTTCAACCAGGGATTTTAGGTCTTCTGTGGTGACCTTGGGGTTGTGCTGCTTTTTTTTGGTGTTCGTCTTCATAAAAACACCTCCGGCCGCACGATGTCGTCTCAACGACATACATATATTAGCATAATAATATAAAAGATGTATTCATAGTTTTTACAAATAAATTATTTTATTAGAACCCGACTACCATCTGGGCGGTATAACAGATATGCTTAAGTCTAAAAAATGGAAGAAAACTTAAGAATAGAGAGGGGAGCGGTCTGATGCGAAAGCCTAAACGTATAATGGCGCTATTTATAGTAACGGTATTGATGTTTGTCATGGTCGTGGCATGCACTTCATCGAGCAATCAAGATGCGGAAGCGAGCAAGCTGGTCACAGAGGCGAACAAGAACGTGGACAAATACAATGCTCTGCAAAAGGAGATAGACGATGCCTGGGCAAAAGTGAACTCCTTTCCGGCGACAACGGAGGGATATCAAGAGAAAGCCAAGGTCACGCAGGAGATAGAGAGTAAAGTAAAACAGCAGCATGATGAGATCAAAAGCGCTGTCGACGAATTCAACAAGGCATATATCATGAAGATATCGAGTGATTATAAGGTCTACATAAAGATGCTTGTCGATTCGACGAATAAACGGTTGGAATCGAACGACTATGTCCTTAAGATGACACAGAAGACGACGGAGGTCGCACAGGGTGTAGCGGCCGGTACCGCGACTACGGAGAGCATAGACGCGGCCGGCAAAGAGATAGACGACATGTCCGCTAAGGCGCAGGCTCTTGAAAGCGAAGGCGACAAGATAAAAGCCAAAGCAGATCAGTATTTCATTGACAAGAAACTAGGAGAGTAGATAACGGGGAACGGGGAACAGAAGGTAAAGGAGACGGTGTGAGGAAATACTTAATAACGGTTCTTATTTTTTTAGTAGTCTTACATGGAGGGTGTGCGAAGTCGAGCCCGCTGAAATGGGAGTTTAAGACAGACGCGCCTGTCTTTTCGTCGCCGGCGGTGACGGACGGACTCGTCATCGTAGGAAGTTCCGATAAGAACATCTATGCGGTGGGAGTCGAAACCGGCAAGCAAAAATGGATGTATAAGACGGACGCGCCCATAGCGTCATCCCCGACGATCGCGAACCAGGTCGCTTATATCGGCAGCGACGACGGAAGCGTTTACGCGATAGATGTTACTACGGCTCATAGAAAATGGAGGTATACCACCGGAAACAGCGTTTCTTCGGCTCCGATCGTCGATAATAACGCGGTCTATGTGGGTAGTCTGGACGGGAACCTATACGCGCTGGACGCTCCGACCGGCAAGTTGAAATGGACATTCACGACAGAGGGCTGGATCTCGACCGCGCCTGCGGTTGCCGGGGGAGTCGTATATGTCGGCAGTCTCGACGGCAGTCTATATGCCGTTGATGCTGACAGCGGCAAAAAGATCTGGGAATACGAAGCGGGGGATAAGGTCTCGTCTGACTGCGTATATGACAATGGCGTCGTCTATTTCGGATGCGCCGACAACAAGCTTTATGCTGTGGACGCAAAGTCGGGTAATGAAGTCTGGACGTTTGATGCCGACGGTAAGGTATCATCGGCTCCTGCTGTAAGCGATGGTGTCGTGTTCTTCGGCAGCGATGACAATAACCTGTACGCGGTGGACGTAAAGACCGGCAAGGAGAAATGGCGCTTTGAGACCGGCGGGAGCGTCACATCATCGCCGTTCGTCGATGATAGCGGTATTTATGTCGGTAGTCTTGACGGGATCGTTTATAAGATTGACAAGGACAACGGCCGGAAGATATCGGACTTCCGTACGGATATCGGCGTACGTTCGTCTCCTGTTGTAGTGGAAGGCACCGTCTATGTGGGCAGCGATGACGGCAAATTATATGCTATCTATCTGTGATCATTTGAATCTGAACTTCTTTTTTGTGAAGAGCTCAAGGCAGATATCTACGATCTGCTGATCGTACAGTCTCCCTGCGTTCTTTTGTATCTCTTCAAGGGCGGCTTCCAATCCGAGGGACGGCCTGTATGGTCTATGTGAAGACATCGCCTCGACGACATCCGCTACCGAGATGATCTTCGTCTCAAGCATGAGCTGTCCGTCTTTCAATCCCGATGGATAACCGGACCCGTCAAGCCGTTCATGATGGTCCTGGACGATCTTAGCGACCGGCCAGGGGAAATCGACGCTCTTTAAGATCTCGAACCCGAACTGCGGATGCGTTTTGATTATCTCGAACTCCATCTCGCTCAAGCGACCGGGCTTGCTTAAGATCTCCGCCGGTACGTGGATCTTGCCGACGTCGTGTACGGTCGCGGCGACATGAAGGCCTTGAGCCCTGTTCTCCGCCAGCCCCATTTCTTTGGCTATCGCGTCGGCAAGTTGCGTCACCCTTCTCTGGTGGCCGGCAGTATAGGGGTCTCTGCTCTCCGTCAGTGTGGCGACCGCGCTGACCGTCCCGGTCAACGCTTGTTGAAGTTGCCTTAAACTATCCTGCGCCATCTGCTCGCTTTTCTTACGGTCTGTGATATCGGTCGCATATGCACGGGCGGTATTTGTCTGATTGAACCACGAGATATGCTCTTCAAATGTGCGAGATCCTATCTTGATCTCTTCGACAGCATGGTCGATCTCGCCTGACGCAAGCTGTTTGACTATTGTTTTTATGTTGTTAGGGACAAGAGCTTTCATCCCTCTTTTTGACCTGACATTTTTCAAGAGCGTTTTGCAGGCGGGATTCGCATAGACGACATTACCTTCATCATCAAGTTCAATGGAGGGATTAGGATTAAGCAATGGAAAGGAAGCCAAGTGTTCGATTTCTTTTTTTGCCTCTTTCTCCCGGGTTTCAGCTTTTTTTTGGTCGGTTATGTCGATCCCGGAACTGATAGTGCTGATGATATTGTCTTTATCGTCTCTTATAAGATTATTATGCCACTGGATCAGTCTTTCCTCGCCCCTTTTTGTAAGGACCGGATTTTCATAAGTCTCCTGACCGCCAGCGACCGGCTGTAGTCTGCCTTCGATCAGGTCGTTAAACAATGTTTCGACTTGATTCCTTATACTTTTTGGCAGAAAGTTCCTGAACCAGTTCTTTCCGACGATCTCTTCTTCCTTGTAGCCGAGGATCTTGCAACCCTTCTCATTGATCAAAGCCACCTTGCCGTCTCGATTTATGACGATGAAGATGACGTTTGCGACGTCCAGATACTGCTGCGCCTTGTCCCTTTCCTGCACGATGGTCTTTTCAGCCTCTTCGGCCTTCCGTTTTTCTTCCAGGTTATCCAGGGCGAATGAGATGCACGCGCTTGTCTCGTATAGAAGACGGATCTCATTGTCGTCGAAATGCATCGGCCTATCCGCGTAGAAGTTGATAGCGCCGACGGCTTTGCCTGACGTATATATGGGGAAAGCGGCTGAAGACCTGAGGCCGAAGCTAAGGGCTCTCTCCCGCCAGGGCTTCATACGCGGGTCTGTCTCTATATCTTCGCAGACGGTGAACTGATTCTCCCGGATGGCTGTGCCCGTAGGACCCTGGCCCAAGGCAGTGTCGGTTGTCTTTATTTCCAGGCCTTCCAGATACTTCGAAGCCGGACCATAATATGCTGCCGGTTTGACTGTCCTGGTTTCTTTGTCGACCAGTCCGATCCAGCAGAATCTGAATTCTCCGTATTCGACGATAACCCGGCAGGTTTCGTCAAAAAGAGACTGCGTGTCGCTTGTCCTGGTTATTACCTGGTTGATATGACTTAATATACCGTAAAGGCGGGTCAGTGCGGCAAATTTCTCTTTATCAGTCTGATGTGTCGTTTGTTCCAGGTGTTTCATCGGATATCTCCTCGAAACTCAAGAAACGTTAACGATACGGAATATTATACATTAATCATATACAAGAAAGAAAAGTTTTATCAGGACAGGGGGAGCGTGAACGAGAAGATGCTGCCTTTGCCGGGCTCGCTTTCGGCCCAGACACGGCCACCGTGTGCCTCGACAAGATACCTGACGATCGCCAACCCGACACCGCTGCCACCTTTAGCTCTTGTACGCGCCTGGTCGACGCGGTAGAAGTGGTTGAATATGTAGGGCAGGTCTTCTTCGGGGATACCCTCGCCGGTATCGGTGACGGATACCTTGATCTCCTTGTTATCACCGACAGGTGGCTCCGCCAGGAGTGTTATCTTACCTTTTTCGCTGGTGTGGCGAAGGGCATTACCTATGAGGTTATACAGGATCTGGGTAAGGCGGTCCGGATCGGCTTGCACTTGAGGCAGGCCGGAGGGGATATCTATGTTCATGGTTATGCCTTTTTCACTCAACATCGGCTGGATAAGTTCTACGACTTTCTTGACGACACTGTTGATCCTCACATCCTTTTTCTGAAGCTTAAGCTGGCCGGCCTCGGCTAGAGTAAGATCCCGCAGATCGTTGATCAGGCGGTTTAAAAGCAACGTCTCTGTGTGGATGGCGGCGATCTTTTCAGGAGTCGCCTCGGACACTCCATCAAGTACGGCTTCGAGGTTTCCCTGGATTATCGTCAGGGGTGTCTTTAGCTCATGAGCGATACCCGCGTATAGCTGCTGGTTCAGCTGCTCGTTTCTTTCAAGGGTCTCGGCCATCGTATTAAAGGTCTCCGCGAGTTCACCTATTTCGTCGTGAGTCGACACAGGGATCCGGTAATGGAATTCACCGGCTGCTATCTTGCGAGACGCCTTAGTCAACTGTTTGATCGGAGATGTTATCCTGTCCGCGAATACCAGGCTGGCCAGGCCGGCTACGACGATCACAATAACGGCTGCGATCCACATGGAACGGTTGACGAGAGCTAAAAACCTTTCTTCGGACGGTCCCATCATATGCTGTAGTAACTGCATGTGAAGGTTCGGGCGCAACAGACTGCTTTCGGAACCTTCCCTTAGATACTGGTCGAACTGGTTCTTGATCGTATAGTTGGCCAGGCCCGCCATCAGGGCGACGGAAACAAGAGCGATGATAGTCGTTATGATGATGAGTTTAAGGGTGAGGCTTTTCATCCGGCCTTTCTTCATCCCCTTCGAACTTATAACCGACGCCGTAGACAGTCTGGATATAATGGGGGTTTTTGGGATCACCTTCGATCTTTTGCCGCAAGTTCTTGATGTGAGCGTCGATCGTCCTTTCGTAACCCTCGAAAGAATACCCCTGGACCTTTTCGACCAGCTGAAGCCGTGTAAATACCCGGCGCGGGCTGTTAGCCATAGTCTCGAGAAGTTTGAACTCGGTAGGAGTCAGGTCGATCGTCGAATCTCCCTTCTTGACCTCGTGTCTTAATGCATCTATTTGCACGTCGCCCGCTCTTATGATCTTGTCTTCAGCGTCTTCGTGCATCGTGCGTCTCAAGACGGCCCGTACGCGGGCGACGACCTCCCGCGGCGAAAAAGGTTTTGTTATATAGTCATCCGCTCCCAGCTCGAGACCGACTATCTTATCGGTCTCCTCGTCGCGCGCCGTGAGCATAATAATGGGGGTGGCCGAGGTCTTGCGGATCCGGGTGCACACTTCGTATCCGCTAAGTCCGGGAAGCATGAGGTCAAGTAGGATCAGATCGGGCTTTTCTTGATCGGCGAGCGCGATAGCCGCTTCGCCGTCTCCGGCGGAGACTACCCGGAAACCTTCTTTCTTCAGATATGAACTTATCAGGTCGAGGATCTGCGGTTCGTCATCGACTACCAGTATCTTTTTCCCTGTCATGATTAGCTCCCTTGGATTTAATCTAGCATAAGAAAAGGGAGTTTACCACGAGGGAGGCGGTGGCTGATGGATATGGCAAACTCCCCATGCAAGGCCTGAGGGAGGCCTAGAGTAGATCTTTCTTCTTTTCCTGGAACTCTTTTCGATTGATATTGCCGGCCGCATATTGCGTCCTTAAAGTCTCTATGGCTTGGTCCTTCTCATGTTGAACGGCGGCCGTATCTATTTTTGCAGCTACGGGAGTAGATCTTTTAGCGATCCAAGTGATGATAAGTATTGTCCCGACTACTAATAGCGTTAAGAACAGGAAGCCGATCACCCCGAAAAAGAGAGTGGGTGGTCCTCCGTGCATTCCGTAAGCACCCCGCGTGATATAAGGACAAGCCGATGCGGCTGCACCGCTTGCGTATCCGTATCCCATCATGTCTCATCCCTCCTTAAAGTATTCTTAATCTTAATTATCGTCCTTAACTTTGAATATGGTGTGAAGGAATTTGCTAGAGAGCGTGAAGTTTTGTCATACTTATCTGCATGAAAAGGATAGTCTATTTGATCCGGCAGGCGGAGGGTGGCATGATCAGGCACCTCGTCGATCTTCTGTCGCATCTCGACCGCGAAAAATATGAGCCCTACACGATTGCTCCGCCGGAGAATAACCTGCTCAGCAGCTTGGATGCGCTTGGCGTAACGCTATATCAGCTTGAGATAAGCGACCGGCCGGACCCGGGTAAAGACATACGGACGGCTTTCCGGCTTCGAACGGTCTTTAGAAAGGCCCGGCCTGATCTGCTTCACGTGCACGGGCACAAAGCCGCGCTGGTCGCAGTGCTCGCCAGGGCTTTCTTAAAAGATAAGGCGCCGATGATCGTATCCGTGCACAACTATCCGAGTTACTATAAGTCGAACGTGATAAACAGGATAGCCGGTTCGTTCGCTTTGAGGTTTATCGTCCGGAAAGCGTGCAAAGTGATCGCTGTTTCCGATGCCGTCAAACGTGACTTGATCAAACTCGATCACTTGGAGGCATCTCGTATCGTCACAATCCATAACGGGATCGATGCAAAAGCTATTGCAAAGAACGGGGAAGCAGGGGTTGACGTTCTGAAAGAAGCGCTGGGTATCGGGGACGGCGATATCGTTATCGGGACAGCAGGTCGGTTGATCGAAGGCAAGGGTCACCTCGTACTTATAGAAGCAGCGGATCAGCTGTTGAAAGACAATCCACATGCCAAGGTCGTTATAGCAGGCGACGGTCCGGAAAGGAAACGCTTGGAAGATCGCATATCGACTTTGAAGCTGAAAAAATCTGTCATACTACCCGGGTTCATGGATGACCTTGGTCCCTTCTTTAGCCTGGTAGACGTATTCGTTCTTCCTTCGTTCAGCGAAGCGTTCGGGATCGTTCTTTTGGAAGCTATGAATGCCGGTTGTCCCGTCGTCGCGTCGGAGGCAGGCGGGATCCCGGAGATCGTACGCGACGGTGAGACAGGTTTGTGCTTTCACGCCGGTGACGCCGACAAGCTTGCTGCCGCTGTAAGACGGTTGCTGGACGACGAAGGACTTAGAACCAAATTGATCAGGAACGCTAAGCGGATGGTGAAAGAGGAGTTTTCACTCGATAAGATGAGTCAGGAAACAGAAAAAGTGTATGACGGGTGTCTAGATTAGAAGAACTGCACGACGTCGATCCCGAGTTCCCAGGGGTCCACGACTTTAATGATAGACCTCTTGAACGGCTTGCCTTTTCCGACACGTTGAACAAGGTCCAGGACTTTTGCATCTTTCGGATCCGTTTTGATCCCGCCCTCATCGATTGCTACTTTTACGCTCGGTCGAGCAAGGTCTTTGGGATTGGACTTGATGACAACGGCAACGTCGCCACTGTCCAGCAGGACTAACGATCCTACAGGATAAATGGACAACGTCTGGACAAAAGCCTTCATGATGACCGGGTCGAACGCCTGGCCGCTCTGCCTGATCATCTCGGCAAGTACTTGATCCGGCAGTTTACCGCCCTTGAAAGGTCTGAAAGACGTGCCCGCGTCATATGAATCACACACCTGGACTATCCGGCTGAACAGGTGGGGCCGCTGCTTGTCGTTTAACTCCGGATAACCCTTAAGATCGTATCCGGCATGGTGCTCGAATGCGACGATCATCGATAACCGGTGCATCCCGCGCATATCACTCAGGATCTCCGCTCCTTCCGAAGTATGACGCTTCATGACATCGAATTCTTCCGGTGTAAGAGGACCGGGTTTTGTTGTGATCCCGACAGGTACGTTGACCTTACCGATATCATGCAATAGGGCTGCCGTTCCAAGGATGGCAAGCTTATCGTGAGTAAGGGAAAGGTTGCCCCCGAGGCTTATGCTTAAAATGCAAGTATTGACTGAATGATAGAAAGTCGTTTCGTCATAGCTTTTGATGGCAGTCAAACCGAGTATGTTCAGCTGCTGTCCGAATATAGCATCGATCAGGGTATTGACGGTTTTTTCGGCTTTGATCACATTTACAGACTGACCGACCTTTACGCTGTTCATGATATCGGTCACTGCCGTGACAGCCGAGTTGTAAACCTCTTTGGCCGCGTGGTGCTCGACATCTTCCTCATCATTTTCAGCTGCTTGTGACGATGATGCGACGACTACGTGTATGACCTTGTTTGCTTTGAGCCGTTCGGTGACTCCTCCCTCGTTTTCAAGCGTTCTGCGGTCCATGCAAAGGCAATCGACAAACGCCTCCAACTCTGCCTGTTCGAGACCTTTAAGGAACGTTATCCCGCCGACATCGATATCTTCACACTCGCGAATGAACTGTTTGTATGTGACGCTTTCCTTCATCATCAGCTCGGACCCGATAAAAAGGTCGGCTTCATGCATGGCGATGGTCAATTCAGGCCTTTTTTCAAGGAATTTACCCAGATGTTCGGTCAGCCGCTGGAAAGCGTCTACGAGTTCGGGGTGCTTTGGAGGATATAGCATCGTCTTTCGTTTGACCGCCACAAGCTGTTCGAATATAAGTTTTGCGTGCCCCAGTTCAGTGGACGTTAGCCGTTGTTCCAATTGCCTGCCTCTCCGTTATCCTCCAGCTCCCTGATGTTGTCGAGCGCCCTCTTGGCTTTATCCTTTAGCTTGTTCAGTTGAGTCCTATGAAACAGGGAACGCTTCCTAAGAATAGTTTCCAGAGCCGGTTTTGCCTTGGTCGAGCCGATCACGCCCAAAGCTTCGCTTGCTGCCAGTTTCATGTCCAAGTTTTTATAGAAAAAGTCCTTCTGTTCAACGATCTCGATCAGTTTAGGTATCGCCTCATCCGCCTTGACCGCACCGAGAGTCGCTATGGCCTGTCTCTGGATATCCGGTTCGTCATCGTTCATAGCGGTCATTATCAGTCTTACCGATTCCGGTGTTTTATAATGCGCGAGTCCCTGTATTGAAGCCTCGCGCACTTCGCGTTTATTGTGCGCGACCGTCATCTTGAACAACTCGATGATCTGAGGATCGTTAATATTGCCGAGCACGGTGACTATCGATCTAACGACTTCCCAGTTCGGGTCTATGAGTTTCTCTTTGAACAGGCTCAAGTCACCCTTTGCCAGATGCGCGGCGACTTTGCAGAGTTTTGTCCGTTGGTCGGGATCCTGATCCACAGTTAGAAGTTCAAGGATAGCCGGAACAGCTGATTCTCCGAGAAGATCAAGTGAGATACGGGTGAGCCTTTTTTGCTCTTGGTCAGCCTCATTCAGCGCTGCCAAGAGGAGTTTTCGCATATTGTCTGCCCTGGCCGCTTTGTGAATGGATTCTTCGAGAGTAGGGACCAACTCCGGATTAGATGATTCTGCGGTTGCCGCCTTCGTCTTCAGTTCTTGAATGATCCGTACGGCAAGATCGAATCTTTCTTCGTTGATGAGATCGTGGAGGTTCAAGTCGATCCCGCCAAGTGTCTTTTCAAGTCTTTGAGGGTCATTACTGTTTCTAAGCATCTCAAGGAGTGTGTCGATCGCCTGTTCTTCGACGTCGGTCTCTTCCAACTGCTTTTTCTCTTCGTCGAACGTCTGCTCGATATTTACGGGTAAGTCATCATAGAAGTGGGCGAACTCAAGATATACTTCCTCCGGGCTTAAGTGTATATCAGAGATCTCCGGTATCTCAACGTCCTGGACATATGAACCCATCGGGACATCGGCGTTTTTTAGGGCTTCGTTCAATACGGACATGAACTCCGGGCCGAAGTCGAGATTCCCGAGTTTCTGCTGCAAGGCCTCGATAAGCGGTGATTGGAGGTCCTCGCGTAGGTTAGTTATACCTCCGACCAGGCTCTCGAAGACCGCTCTCTGGTCTTCCCCCTCCGTCTCTCTGACTACTTCGGCGAATTTCTCGATAAGATCGGCCAGATAACCTGCACGGCTATCCAGGTCAGCCGCGCCTTCAGTCGTTGATGCGATATCGCTGAGTTTCACAAGCAGTTTTGCAACGTCGGATGGTCCTTGCTTGAGTTTAATAACGATCTTGTTATGATCGTTCTCTGTAAGGTCCTTTTCCTGAATCAAAAGGAAGAGTTCCTGGTCTTGAAGACCTTCCAGACTTTTAAGATCGATATCGTCCGGCAGGTTCTCGGAGGTTTCGACTATAAGCCGCTGCGCCTCGATATTGAGAACGCGCTTCTCGACCAGCATGTTCTCGACACCCCCGGCTTTTCTTAGTTCTTCAGGATCGGAGCAGACGACCTGGAGGAAACCCTCGACATCGAACTGTCTCACTTGAGGTTGAACGGTCACGGTCGTTATCTGTCGTTCGTGCAGGTAGTTGGCTAGAGCTACGAAGAACCCCGCATCCTTTTCAGAGAACTCTCTATCACCAGCGATCAGAGTATTCTTAGACACATTCAAGACAAGAGGCGGGTGGTCTTTGAAATATTCAGCCAAAGACTTATATAGGTCGGCTGCTGCGTCAATGCACATAGGATGGTTGGCCGCATAGACGCGCTGTATTTTTATCGCTGCGTTGAGCTGCTTGAACAGATTCTCCATACCCTTATTATCGCCGGTATTGTGTTCGCTTTGCTCCACTTTAAGGCTTTCTCCCAAGATCGGTAGTGGACAATATATGATGTGGTATTATTCGGTTTGTATAGGCAAAAACATGAAAAAGCTGCCTCAATAAAAACATCATTAGTGTATCCTAATGACTTTGAAAAAAGCAATCAGGTGAACAGGGTGGAAGAAGGCAACAGGGCAAGAGAGATCATAAAAAGGCTTAAGGAGGAGTATCCGGAGGCCAAGATAGCACTGGATTTCAGCGATCCATGGGAACTTCTGGTCGCGACCATCCTTTCGGCTCAGTGTACGGATAAGAAAGTGAACGAAGTGACTGCCGGTCTGTTCAAGAAATACCGGTCTATCGATGATTATGCCGTAGCCGGACAGGAAGAGCTCGAACAGGATATAAGACCGACAGGGTTCTTTCGCAATAAAGCTAAGAACATCACCGGAGCCGCCCGGTTGATCTTAAGCGATTACAACGGCGAGGTACCCGGGACCATGGAAGAGATCCTGCGCGTGCCCGGAGTCGCCAGAAAAACTGCGAACGTCGTATTGGGTAATGCCTATGGTATTGTCGAAGGTATCGCAGTCGACACCCACGTTTTTCGTCTCAGTCATCGTCTAGGTCTGAGCAAAGAGAGACAACCTGACAAAGTAGAAAAAGACCTGATGTCTACAATCCCGCGTAAAGACTGGTTTCATCTCACATATCTCCTGATAGAGCACGGACGAAACGTTTGCGCCGCAAAACTGGCAAGATGCGATATCTGCGTGGTCAATGATCTTTGCCCTTCGGCTTTCAAGGTGTGAATCGCTTTCTTCAAAACAGTAATGGTTTGATCACTTTAAGCCGAAAATAAAGGTGTATATGAATTCTTAAGGTCAAACAGGAGCGGCGTGTGGGCTTTTTAGATCGTCTTAAACACAAACCGGCGCAGCCCAAGAAGACTGACAGTGAAAAAGTTAATGCTCTTTTTAAATCGGCAAAGGACATGTCGGAAGCAGGACAGGCTGACGCAGCACTTGATCTTCTTGAGGAAGCAATAAATATGGACCCGACTTCTTTTGATGCTCTTGTTCTTAAGGGCGAACTCCTATGGCGTAAAGGTGAGATGGAGAAAGCCGCTGCGTGTATTGACTGGGCGCTGGAACTTCAACCTAACTCGGCTAAAGCGTTGAGTCTCATGGGTGAGATATACCTGGATGGCGGCAATCATCACGAAGCTCTCGAATGCTACCGGAAAGCCCTCTCCATCAAACCGGACCTTATAAAAGCATGGAACTTCTCGGCGGAGACCTATCTCAAGCCGGAGAGTTATGAGAAAGCGCTTGAATGTTATAAGATCGCGATCCTTAACAACCCCGATGTACCCGAGACATGGCAGCTTATGGGCGATACGTACTTGACACTCGAGCGATGGCAGGATGCGTACGATGCTTATAAACAAGCAGTCCGTCTGGATCCTAAGATGGCCGAGGTGTGGCAGTCGATGGGGCATACGCTGATCAAGCTTGAAGCGTATAACGTAGCGGTGGACTGCTGCAAGAAAGCGATAGAGAACAGGACTTCTTTCGAAACGGCCTGGAAACTTTTAGGCGACGCCTATATTCATCTTGGGAAATTTGAAGAAGCTTTGCAAGCCGCTGACCGGGCTCTGGACATCAATAAGCGTTATGCTGAAGCATGGAGTGTAAAGAGCCTGGCTGAACTGAACCTCGCCAGATTCGAAGAGGCGAAGGATTCAGCCGAAAAAGCTTTGCGTCTGAATCCGGATCTGCGAGAATCCCTGATCGTACTTGGGTTTGCCAACGCCAACCTCGGTAGCAAAGACGATGCGGACAAGTGCATCCAGGCATCCGACCGAGTAGGATTAAAATAAGAACTACTTCCCTAGTATCTCGTCAAGCATGGGCATCCGTGTCACGAATATCGCCGGTATCAACCCCGAGATGATCGCAACCCATATGACGATCTCCGCTCTCAGAACAAAATCAGGATAGTTCACGATCAGGATGGCGTCTCCGAGCGGAAGCACAAATGGATGAGCTTTGAAATACGGTACGAGAACAGCGAAGAATATACCTGTTCCCAAGATGACGCCGCATACGGAGTAGAAGGTCGACTGAAGTACATATACGGTCCTTATGAGATACGGCTTTATCCCGATCGCTCTCAGGATGCCGATCTGCTGGCGCTTGTTGGAGATATCGATATAGATGACAATGAAAATAGTCACAGCCGCGATCATCCCGCCGACTAGACCTAACAGTACATCGATACTGATGAAGCTCTTTTCGACGCTCTTCATCATGCCTGCCATGTCTTGCCAGGGATAGATCGAAAGGCCAAGGTTTTTATCTTTAAGGCGGCTGACGATCTTTTTCTCTTCTCCCTTGTTGTCGATCTTTATAGCTATACTGGTCGCTTTGTCGTTGTAATGCGGAGCGATCTTTTTAAGAGCCTTCTGAGTTATAAACGCGCGATAATCGGTTTCAATGTAGTTGGTATCGAAAATGCCTTTGATCATGAACTCATGCTTTATGCTATCGAATGACAGTGTCACTTTATCACCGACCTTGGCCGTCTTGAAGGAACTTATGTTTTCCACGTCGGGTCCGCCCGCTATCTGCCGACCGAGGATGATCGAGTCGGTGTCATCCGCGTCCAGATAAGAACCCGATACCATCTTCTTAGATATGATAGTGACCTCTTTCTCATTCTCCGGGTCTATGGCAAAGGTCATGAAGTTGCCCTTCTTGTTCTCAAATTTCATATTCGCGGGCACGAGCATCCGGGCGCTCGCCGCCTTGACGCCTGATGTGTCTTCGATCGATCCGATAGTAGAACCCGAATCTTCAATGAAATCATGACCTTCGTTCGGAGTTATATAGACGTCTCCGGTGCTGGTGTCAATAATCTGGTCGTTCGAGCTCTTTATGATCCCGTTAAAAAGGGACGTTATAAAGACCAGGTTGATAAAGGCGATAGACATCAAGAAGATTATCAGGACGAGTTGCCATTTACTGCCGCGAACGAGGTGCCGGGCTATGAGAAAGAACGGGATCCGTGCCTCGTATCTCATGAGATCCGCCCATCGGCCAGGTTGATCAATCTATTAGCGTAATGCGTCTCATCCTGCTCGTGAGTGATCATTACTATGGTGTGGTTGTCATGCTCGTTGAGCGCTTTAAAGACACCCAGGATCTCTTTGGCCGCTATTGAATCGAGATTCGCCGTCGGTTCGTCGGCAAAAAGGACGCTAGGGTTGTTGATGAGCGCTCGCGCGATCGCCACCTTTTGCTGTTCGCCACCGGAAAGCTGCCGGGGAAGGTTGTTGACCTTATCCTTCAGGCCCACTTTTTCGAGCGAGTCTTTGGCTCTAGGCCTGCAAACGCGGCTTGGCTCCAGCATCATCGCGGGGAGCATGACGTTCTCCAGTGCGGTCAACTCGGCTACCAGCGCATATTCCTGGAAGATATATCCGAGTTCCCTCAACCGGAGGGCCGATCGCTGTTTCTCAGATATCTTAAGGACATTCTTGTTCTGTAGGGTTATCATCCCCCTGTCGGGGCGATCGAGTAGGCCGAGTTGATGCAGGAGAGTAGATTTACCCGAGCCGTTTCGCCCGGTGATAATAAAAAAGTCACCTTCATCTATAGTCAAGGTGACGCCGTTCAGAGCCCTTACTTTGACTTCTCCCATAACGTATGTCTTGATTATTTCTTCTACGCGGATGACTGGATCGGCCACATCCTACCTTTCATAAATAAAAAATGGTGGCGGGACCCAGAATTGAACTGGGGACGCCGGGATTTTCAGTCCCGCGCTCTACCAACTGAGCTATCCCGCCACAAATTCCAATTATAATAAAACGCATACCTAAGTGCAAAGACGGGAGTCTTTCGTGTTGTCATACACCTTTGGCGAGTGTAATATGTATAAGTTGTGGTTATTTACGGGCCGTTAGCTCATCAGGCAGAGCACCGGACTTTTAATCCGGTTGTGGAAGGTTCGAGTCCTTCACGGCCCACCAGCCTTCGCCCTGAGACTCCGGCTTCACCTCCGTCTTTTTCTTGCTACGGCTGGCAGGCCATCTTTTATCGAGTCTCAGGACGAAGGCTGTCCCCCGTAGCCGTAGAAGCCGAACGAAGTGAGGCTGGTGCAGGCGAAGGAGGACAAGCTAATAGTTAGACTCACATCTAAAGATGTTCGTCTTGACCGGCTACGGCTGGCAGGCCATCCTTTTCATTACTCTCAAATCAAAGCGGCGAAGGCTGTCCTCCGTAGTCGTATGGCCGAAGCGAAGCGAGGCCGCGGCTGACGAAGGAGGACCAATTTGTGTATGCTTATCAGTATGCATTATGTATATCTTCTTAGACTTGATCATTCCAAATACTATACTGGTCAAACATCAGACATTGTAGCGCGTCTTATGAAGCATAAAAAGGGTGACGTTAAGTCAACCTCTGGTTATGCGAATATGGAACTCATCTGGTATGCAGCGTTTGAAGATAAGGATAGAGCATTAGAATTCGAAAAGTATCTTAAGAGCGGTTCGGGAAAATCATTCAGGAATAAACATCTTATTGAGCTACTGAAGAAAAATAGTGTCTGACTTTTGATAAAGATCTGCTTCACAAGGGGGATAAAATGGATAAGGATGAAATCCTGGCTGAGATGCAACGGACAGCTAAAGAGAACGGTGGGAAGCCACTTGGCAAAAGTCGATTTGAGAACGTTACAGGCATAAACGAATATGTATGGTTAAAATATTGGTCTCGGTTTAGTGATCTACAGCGGGAGGCGGGTTTTAAGCCAAATCGACTACAAAGTGCTTACAATGATGACTATTTATGTGAAAAAATCGTAGGCCTTATGCGAGAACTAAAGAAATTTCCTACAACAAATGAGATACGTACCAAAGCTTTAAATGACTCAGAATTTCCACACTTGGCAACATTTCAACGCCACGGAAGCAAGCAGCAACTCATCTCAAAGACGCTATCGTATTGTTTAGAGAAAACCAAGCACGAGGATATTGTCAAAATACTCGAACCATTAATTGACATGGAAAAAAGGGAAGAAACAGGAAATCTAGAAGCTTCAAAGCAAGAAGTAACATATGGCTACGTGTATCTAGTTAAAGGGCATCCAGGGGAATATAAAATAGGCCACACCACTCTTGTCGATAGAAGATTACCGGAACTTGGAGTGAAAGCTTCTATTAAGCCTAATTTGATACATGAGATCAAAACTGATGATCCGAAAGGTATAGAAGTATACTGGCACAAACGCTTTGAGAATAAGCGCATGCGAGGTGAGTGGTTCAGGTTGACCGCTGTCGATGTTAGAGCTTTCAAACGGTGGCGTAAGATATACTAAAGTTGCACCATGTCGGCAGGTGTACCGATTTGCAGAAAAGATGTAGTGCTTTTTTCACGACATTGGGAGCTGGCCTTAGATCTGTGCGAGCATTTACCAGGTCTGTGAGGAAAACCTTTGGGTTATATGTAGAAAAGAGTCTTACGAACGACCTGAGGTAATGTGAGTACAAATCAAGGACAGTTTCCAGGAGTGAAAAAAGCACACACCTCTTTGTATCACTCTTTAGTGCCACTAGCGCTTGTTTTTAGTGACCTGCTATAATCAGAAGTCGAGCCCCCATCGTCTAGAGGCCTAGGACACCGCCCTTTCAAGGCGGCAACAGGGATTCGAATTCCCTTGGGGGCACCATTCTTCGCCGACGTTAGACTCACACCTAACGGTGTTCGTCTTAACCGGCTTCGAATGGCAGGCCACTATACTTAGCCAATAAAGCTAAGAAGGCATTTGGAATTGTTCTATAATAGTTTTTGTGTGGGCGATTAGCTCAGTGGGAGAGCGCCTCCCTTACAAGGAGGAAGTCGCAGGTTCAAATCCTGCATCGCCCACCACCTTTTCTGATATACTGAAAAGTCGCGGAGCCGTGGTGTAGCCTGGTTTAACACACTGCCCTGTCAAGGCAGAGATCGCCGGTTCAAATCCGGTCGGCTCCGCCAGTTCACTGGTGGACTTCACATGAATCTCACGCAAGACAATCTGCGAAAAATCCCTGTTTTCAGCGATGCCGATGAGAGGTTTCTGGGCTATGTCCTCGATGTGATAGTCGATATAGAGAAGACGAGATTTCTAGGTCTACTGATAAGAAAAAAGATCTTCAGGCCTAAAAAAGCTGTCCCATTCTCCGCGATCCTAGGCATCGCGAAAGACCATATAGTCGTAGAGCAAGGAAAAACGCGCTGGTTGCCTTTGTACATAGACATGTGGAGAGCCAAGTTTGCAACAAAACCATACCAAAGACTCGTAGCGATCCAGGAGTCTAAAGAGGTCGGCAAGGTAGCTGATTTTGTTGCCGATGATGATGGAAATGTAATCTTGCTTGTGGTCGAGCCCGGCCTGCTTAGCAAATTACGGTACGTGCCGAGACGGCTAGTGGACAACTACGAAGATGGTGTCTTTACACTTCAAGCAGGGGCGATGGAAAAGACGGAAAAGGAACCCCAGTGGCCCAAGCTGGTAGAGCGGACTACTTCAAAGCTGGCAAAAGCGGCGGGACGGACGACCGCCAAAGCGATCAAGAAACTGAAGAAGAAGAAGACCTAAAGATCGATCTTGAATATCAAGTCTCTTTGACCACCCACTTTGTCACCCGAGACCTTAAGCTGTAAGCCTTTAGTATCCCTTTTGACATCGAATATCGCGAAGACGACTGCGCGTTCCAACGGCAACAACTCGGTGTCATATATGGCTTTATATTTCTTTGCACCGAGCATGGCGAGGTATGACCCGGTCAAACTCTTGTCGGGCGTGTATTCACGTCCTTGTTTGTCAGATAAAGTCAGAACGGACGGATCCAATCGGGTCTTGCGTTTTAGTTCGTTCTTGATATTCACCCCGACGATCAAAAGTTCTCCTTTGCCTCTTATCATCTTGTCCTCGGGTCCGGTTGCGTCCGTTCTCAGGATCGACGTGATCGCCCATCTGAAGTCGCCACACTTTCCGGACTCCGTCGACTTAAGCACGATCGGTTTCTCTTTTGTCGTACAGGCTATGGGGTTTATGATCAGCAGTAGAACGAGTATCAGTAAAATTGCGGATAAAGCCCTGCTCGTGGCTTTGTTTTTTGTCTCTTTCACTATACGGCTCCCCGGTTTACTAAAAACAATTGCAGATTAGTAACCTTTTAAGGTAGAATAACACAAAATCAGAAGCTACCGAAAGGAGAAAAAATGAGCCGCCGACTGGTCGCCCTTCTTCTGGCAGTCACCCTCCTTTTTACCTCAGCCACCGCTTGCACCCTGTGTTCCATCACACCTGACAAAGAGGTCACAAAGAGGACTGTTACAGTAAAACCACTGGCCGCCGAGAGCGGTGGTGACGGATGGAAGGGAACATACGCTAAAAGTAAGATAACCGTCGAAGTAAATCCCTCCAAAAAGGTCGAAGTCGGGTTCTATGAGACAGAGGCCGGGGGACAGGGAAGCCAATCAAAATCAGCAGGTTGGATGGCCGCGATAATCGGTTCTTTGATACTGGGCCGCGACATGTCCGATTACAAATTCACCTTCTCGGATGAGGGATATGTAGACGGACCGAGCGCAGGCGCCACGATGACCATCGGTATCCTATCCGCCATGCTTGGCGACAAGTTGAAAGAAGACGTCGTGATGACCGGAACGATCAATCCGGATGGCACTGTGGGGCCGATAGGCGGTATACCTCAGAAGATAGAAGGCGCGAAGGCGGCGAAGGCGAAGAAGATGTTGATACCTTCAGGCCAGAGATATGACTACGATCTGAATACAGACGAAAGTGTCGATGTCGTCAATCTAGGTAGCGATAAAGGGATCGAAGTCATAGAGGTCAAAGACATCTATGAGGCATATAAAGAGTTCACGGGGAAAGAGTTGCCGAAGTCCGCCGATGTTTCTACAAAGTCGTTCGAACTGCCGAAAGAGACGTTCGATAAGGTAAAAGCAAAAACGGTCAAATGGTACAGCCGGTACCTCGAAGAAAGGAATAAATATGACCAGGTAGCACTGCCGTTCGACACGTCTTATATCGATATCTATGCGGAGGATGCCGATGCTTATGCCGACCAGGGTGACAAGTACCTTGGCCAGGGCTTGATCGGCAGCGCGTATAACCAGATGACATCGGCTACCTTATATGCCAGCCTGGCTTATCATTCAAAGAAATCATTGGAAGCGTATATCGCAGGCGGTCTTCCGGGAGCTGCCGCTTATCTGAATACGGTGAGCCCTTCGGAGATCAAGATCGACGCGTTATTCGATGACCTTAAAGCCAGAAAACCGCAGACGCTGGCCGATACGATGGTCCTGGCGAAAGCGTACGGCACGTTGTCCACCGCGTTCGGCCTGAAGGATCAGGCGGAAAGCGAGCTTGAAAGCGCGGGTGTGGATGAAACCGAAAATCTGCAGAAGGTGATGTCCGCGACACTCGCGTTTGTCGCAGCCGGCTATGTCGTCGACGCGGCGGAAGACCAGGTGGACTTCGGTATGGGAATGGGCAAGGCAAAACCGGTTTCAAAAGATAAGGTCACACGTATGTCCGAGGCGTTAAGGCGCGCAGCCAAAGCAAACCTGGACTATTTCGACAGCATTGTATTACGGGATATCGCGGAGGAGAAAGGCGTAAGTCTGGACATCATGAGGGGCAGGTTGGCCTCGATCGATACTGACTATGTGTACGCATGGTCGGCCTGGAACAGCGCCGAAACGCTTAAGAGGAAACTTGGTTCGAGCGATGCCGAGGCGATAGCAGTTCTTGGTAATGCGATGGAATCGTTCAATTTAACTTCCCAATTGATCGCCAAGTACTATTCGTTGGGTGTCGAGCTGGACGACAACTATAATATAGTCGGCATATCTCAGGAAAAAGCAATGATCAACATGCTCGACCTTGGTGAACAGACCGCTTTGGAGAACATCAACGCGGCCAGTAAGGCGGGAGCCACGCCGGTCCTCGCGATGCTGGACTACGAAGCAGGCAAAACCCTTCGCGAGGGGACTGTCGGCAACAAGATATCGGCATTAGGAGATTTTTGGAATGCCGGTATGGCGGCAAAGGTGCTCACCGTTCTTTTAGAGATGAAGGTGAAGCGGGCGGGCGATGAAGCACAAGGCGGATTCACGAAGATACTGGGAGCCAAGGAAGACTAACGGCGTTTCTTAGATTTGGATTTGGCGGCTGTGACAACGCGGTTGCGGCCGCTTGTTTTTGCCTGGTACAAGGCTTCATCAGAAGCCGTAACGAGAGCATCCTTATTGTCGGCATTGTCAGGAAATGTAGCGACGCCGGCGGAAACGGCGATCGGCCCGAGCACCTGTCCTTCATGTTCGACCGTCAAGAACCTGACATCCTCACGCAACTGCTCGGCGCGCTTCCGTGCGTTTTCCAATGAAGCACCGGGCAAGATCAAAAGAAACTCTTCACCTCCGTAACGGCAAGCGAAATCCTCCATCCGGATACTCGCTTTTAAGAAATGCGCGAGTGTCTTTAGGATGATATCCCCGGCGTCGTGACCGTAGTCGTCATTAAACTTCTTGAAGAAATCGATATCCATCATGATGACGCTCAACTTGGTCTTTGAGCGAGTCGCTCTTCGTATCTCTCTGTTTAGAGTATCGTCAATGAATCTCCGGTTGAACAGTCGTGTAAGCGGGTCGCTGATAGACTGCTCGCGGAGCTGGTCTCTCAACTCGATATTGGTTATCGCCATCGCGATATGCTCGGCGACGGTAGCAGACAGCTCTTTTTGTATGGTCGTCAAGGGTTGTACAAACTCACGTTTTTGGACCGGTTCCGTACAGATGTGGAGCAGTCCTATGGCTTTGCCTTGCGCGATCATCGGGACGCATAGGTAGCTGCCGGGCGGTGACTCTTTTACATGTGTGCAGATCAATTCATGTCTGGTATCATCGACCGCGTACATTTTGCCCCGTCTTCGCGCCAGACAGTCGTCGAAAGAAAAAGCGCGTTCGACAGGAGGGTCGTCTCCCCAATCGACTATCGCAAAAGCCGGCCCTTTCGGGTCGCTAATTATATACAGAGAGCCTGATGTCTTCGCGAACAGTTCAGGAAGGAACTTCGAAATAGTCTGGAATGCTTCGTCTGTGTTCAAACATGCCTGAAGGTCTTCCGCCATCTCACTCAGCATCGATATAACCTGTGTACGTTCCTCCGCCTTATCCGCGAGTACCGACAATTCCGAGTATGCGTGCGTCAAAGCGTGTTGCGTACGCTCAAGTTGAAGGGTCCGTCTTACCGAAGTGATCAGGTAGATGCTTAGCATAAGTAAAAAGAATGCGCCGAGAATAGCGGGAAACCATACAGAAGGTTCGGGATACTTGAAACTCGTGGATGAAGGGATGACATAGATCTTCCATGTCCTGTTGTTCAGATCGACGGTGCGCGTAAAGATAAACTCGCGATCAAAGGATCCCGACAGTTGTTTCATCGAGGATCCGGTAGTTACTTTAGGATATGAATATATGAGGGAAGGCGTAGTGTTAGGTACGATATCAAATACATAGGTGTCCAGGCCTTCAGCCGCCAAAGGAATCGATGCGTCGTTAAAGAAGTCCGATAACATCTGCGTTTCGATGCTGAAACCAATGATATCGCGCCTTTTTTGGCTGATAGAGGCAGGGACCCCGCTCGTAAAATAAACGGGAGAGATAACCATATAGCAATAGTCGTCCAATCCGGTATATATCTTGTTTATCCTGTCGCTTAACACAGGTTTGCCGGTGTCTCGCGCTGAATCCATAGCTTTGGCGATGACCGGGTCGGACTTTAGATTCAGACCAAGAAGCTGTTCATACTTGGAATGCGGCGAAATACCCAGGATCGGGTAGTATTCATCCGTGTCAGGTGCGCGCCCTGTTTTACCGTCTGCCGTCATTGTGGTGATCTGGAAATCGGGCCGGATGTTCATGCGCCACAATTCTTCAAACGATTTTCTGTCTTGTTGTCCCACTTTGGGGATAGTCATGATCTGTTTCACAGCCGGATACCGCCGCGCGATACTCGTGTATAGAAGATCCAACTCATCCGAGAACCTATCGTACTCGGTGACGGTTCCGTCTGTTGTAAGGAAATGATTCGCGTGCAGGAAATCCCCTAAAGAAGCCGTATCTGCCATGCTTGCGTCGAAGGTCTTCATCGGATCTTCGAGGTTATGCTCGATCGATGTCAGCATATCGCTGCGTTTGATCTGGATATCTCTGTTCCAGGCAGTTATCGTTCCTGATACGGCAAAGATCGTTATTATTACCATGACGAGTATTACGGGGAGATAGCGTTTCGGGCGCATATACCGGAAAACAGGGTATAACAGGCCACTCCTCTTACCATCCATCCTTCCAGCTGTTATGGGACCTATATCTTTAGCAAGTTCTTGTTCGATCGCGCCGGCCAGTTTCTTATCGCTGTCGGATACAAGTATCCAATCATCGGTGTACGCGCCTGTCAAAGAAGACGTTCCGCGCGTCCCGTCATTCAGCATGATGTGAGGTATGTCGAGCCGGGCTTCTTTTAAAAAGGAAGGTACCGTTAAATGGCTGAAACCGGATGGAAGTGTCCCGCAGATTATGAAATCCCATTTATGCTTATTAAGCAGAGCTTCAAACTCTTCCGGCGTTTTTGCGATCTTAAACGATGGGTCGAGACCATTTAACCGGAGCCTCGATAGGATCTCGTCCGCATGTTTCTCCGATTCGTCTATAAAAAGCGCCCGAATTTCTTGGCCCATGAGAACCTCTCAGATAGGAACGACAATACCTAAAGCTTTGGGTCTTACCGAGATCTCATACCGGTCTGCCAGGATAAGCTCGCCATCCAGCGCGGCTGGTAACCCCATATCGCATTCGATGACGAGACGCCGGGCTCTGTACATATGAGCCGGTTTCATCCAAGCGTGTTTTCCGAAGATAACGAATGGGAGTCGCGGTAAGACCTGCCACCTTGGTATCTTATCGACCACGCAGATATCCAGCAGTCCATCATCGAGTCGGGCGTCCGGCGTGATCTTAAAGCCCCCTCCGTATGTCGGACCGTTGTTGGCCGCGATCAGCAAGACCTCCTTTTCCATCCACTCGCCGTCATCTATCTTAAGTCTGACGGAATAACAGTAGAAATCATGAAACAGGATATTTAACAGGGCGGATAGATAGAGACTTATCCCTGTCTTAGTACTTAAGTCCTTAAGGCTGTTCGCCATATGCGCGACTCTTGCATCGAAGCCGATCCCCAGACTGTTGACAAAGTAGATATTGTTGACTAAACCGAGATCGATCTCTTTTTTCTTACCCTTGATCATTTGTGACATTGCTTCATGCAGGTCATTGGAGATGCCGATTGCGCCGCTCAGATCATTGCCCGATCCGGTCGGCAGTACTCCTAATATGGTACGGGTGTTCAAGCTCTCTTTTATCCCGTTTACGACCTCGTGAACTGTCCCGTCGCCTCCCGCTACGATGACCATATCGTAGTCCTGAAGATGCCGGGCGACTTGCACCGCTTCCTTCGGGTAGGATGTCTGATGAAAGTCGGCTATTATCCTCGTCTTAAGGAAATCTTCGATCTCGCCGATCTTGTTCAGCGTCTCCCCGTGATCGGCAACCGGGTTCATGATCACCATGGTCTTCCTAGTCGGCATGTCTTTAGCCGCGCGGCTTTATGTGCCGTGACGGATCCTCAACATAAAGCCGGCGCCGCCTACGGCGGTTATCGCGCTTATGAGGATCACACTTAATATGCGGCACGGGCTTGCCAGACTGCCCGTGTTAGTGACCGTTATGTCTTTTTGCGTCTTGGCCATCTCAATGACCGGGAAGTCGTCGAATCCAAGCGATCTAGTCAAAGACGGACTTGCTGACCGGTACTTCAGAACGGCGACGATAGTCATCTTCCCGCTTGTCTCGGCAGGTATCATCAACTCTTTCTTATACGTACGCTTTTCCTTGGGACCTATGCGGTTGTCGCTAAACACTTTTACAGCCCGCCAGACCGGTACATGACCGTCGTGGACTCCTTTATCGTCTTCAAGCACGGTCTTGTACTCCTCTTTGAAGATCGTCTGCTCATTATTGCCGGAATCGATCGCTTTGACCTCCAACCACATCTCGCGCACTTCTGTAAGACCTGTCGGTATTTTATGGCCGGCACTGGTATTGGTGATGCTGATCGTCAGCTTCACTTTTTCTTTGGGGTCCGCCTCCGTCTTGTTGGTTTTCATCTGTATGCTAGCCGCGTGTTTCAACCGGTTCTCGGCCACATCACGCTTTCCCAACGTAACGTTTGCTCCGGTGAACTCGTGAGTTTTTATGAGCGATCTTAGAGGTCCGTCTACGGCTGCCCGTGCGTTGTTCTGCGAGCCCATCATACAGTGCTGGCATGTCGTACCTTCAGCGGCATAAGGGCTTTGTTTCCATTCAGTGTATGTGGTCTCCAACGGTAAACCGTTGACAGGATGGTACACGTCATGGCACATGCCGCAGAACTCGCTTTTTATGTGAAGTTCCGAATACACGGTCTCGTGCGCGGGAGAAAAAGAGTCCTTGAATGGACCTCGTTTCAGGATTCCCGGTGAATTGATGTACGAGCCGTTCCCGACACCGCTGATATCGCTGACGGTATGGCAGAAATCGCACGATATGGCGTTGGTGGAAGTCGCGGTCGTAGGTGGGATATCCCCGGTCAGACTACCGATAGGGGTATGACAGTGCAGACAATAATCCTGTATCAGCTTGCCGCCATCCGAGTCTTTACCTCCCATATCGGCTATCGCTACATTCATAACGGAATAAAAGATGGGATCGCTGAAGGCCTTTGCATGGAGTGACTGTGACCACTGGTCGTAAAGCGTACGGTGGCAGGTACCGCAGTAGCTCTGGCTGGTGAAATCCTGCTGAGTGAATTGTGCCGCGGATGCATTGCCTACGGCTGATATGCTGAAAAGCAGAAAGAATGTAAATAGTAAGGCAAAGAAGACACGCTTTTTCACCGACTTCCTCCTTATGTCCTGTGCTATAATCTACCCATATTTGTAGTCACAAAGTCAATAGTGAGCAGTTAGTAAGTGGTAAACAAAAAGATATCCCCCTCCCTTGAAGGGAGGGGGATCAAGGGGGAGGGTGGCAAACAAATCCACCCCCACCTTTAAATCCTCCCCCTCAAAGGGGGAGGAAGACTATTAGAGAGGTAGCCGCAAGTAGCAAGTAGTAGATTGTGGAGAGTAGATGGGTAATCTTTCGGAGCTTGAGCAGGCTAAAAAGAGGTTGATAATGACGGGTGGAAAAGGTGGTGTCGGGAAGACGACATGCGCCTCATCGATCGCTGTACGCATGGCCTCGCAAGGCAAGAACACACTGATAATATCCTCTGACCCAACGCCTTCCTTGTCGGACATATTCGAACAAAAAGTCGGAGACAAAGAGACCAGGATAAAAGGTATTGATGGACTTACCGCTCTCGAGATAACGTCGGAGATCGTCCTCAAACGGTGGAAGAAGAAGTTCGGACCGGAGATATACGAGGTCATATCCTCGTTTCTGCCGGTCGACTACGAGATAATCGACTATATCGGAACGGCTCCGGGTATCGAGGAAGAGTATATGCTTGATTTCATCATGGAGTTGGTAGAAAGCGGCCGATACGATATCGTCGTCTGGGATACGGCTCCCGCCGGTCATACGCTTCAACTACTGGACGTGCCGAACCTCTTCATCACGCACCTGACGGCGGCGATGCGCGTCTATATGGGTTTTACCGACTATATGAAGAAAGTACAGGAGGTCACGAAAAGAGCTCCTAGCAAGCGCTCGATCTTCGATATCATCAAGAGCTGGCAGGACTTAAGTCTTAGGGTGGTGGATTTCATCAAGGACCCAAAAAATACGGAGTTTGTCCTTGTGACGATCCCGGAAGCGTTAGGTGTGAAACAAAGCGAAAGGATCATCCAGACCTTTGATAAATACGGTCTGTCAGTCAACTTCCTAGTTGTGAACAATGTTATAAAGACGATTGACAGTAAGTTTCTTGAATCGCGTAAAAAGATGCAGGGAGAATACCTGGATTACCTTTACGGGCAGTATAGCAAGAGGTTAAACATCCTAGAAATACCGCTCGCCCCAAACGAGATCAAAGGCTTGGAGCGAATCCGGCAAGTATCAGACATTCTTTTTCTTGATCAAACTGATTGAATCAGTAACGTGCTTCTAACTGGCCTCTACAGAGTTCAGTTCTTTTAGCAGTTCATCGATCTTAAGGCCATGAGCCTCCGCTGCTTGTTCCACTGTTTCGCCGCTGGCGATGAAACACCCGAGGCAATGCATGCCGTTCTTTACGAATACATTGGCTGTATCCGGGCTCATCTCCAAGACCTGACTGATTGTTAGATCCTTCGTTATCTTCATATTTTTCCTCTATTCCTCGAAGGTTATAGCTTCCTCCGGGCAGTTCTCAACGCATGCATAACATTCCTGGCATGCATCCGGTTCGATTACTTCGGACTTCCAATCATCGGAGTCTACAGGTTCACAGAAGACAACCGGGTCGGCCGGACACACATCATAGCACGTGCCGCATCCTGAACATTTTGTGCTATTGATTTTTGGCGGCATACACTGATCCCTCCTTTGGATTTGTTACAGTTGTTGCCAGCAATAATAATTATACACTCTTTTTTATGCCGGGTGTAGACTGATTTATTGATGCGGTGTGCCCGGGTGATGAGGTGTTTCGAACACCTGTGACGCTTCCGCTCTCGCGTACTTGCCCGGCTTGTACTCGCTCAGGCCTAGCGCTGCCCGCTTCGCCTGGATATGGGCAAGCGCTTTCTCTACGATCTTTGCCGGGTCCGGTTCGAATTCGAGCTTGCCGCCCACTGTCTCTTCCCACCCTTTGGTCAAGATCTCTTCTACTTTGGCGCTGCCTTTTACCGGTGAGCCGACACCGAACAGTACGTAAGCTCCTGAACCACAGCAGTACGAGGCGATCGCCAGGGCTTTCTCGCTCATCCATTCGGGTGCGATACCCACGGCCGGCAGATCGTCTATATCTTCTCCCAGGCCGCCTTCCTCTATGACCTCGGTAAGGATCGTCAGGATGCGCGAGTTGTCGACGCATGACCCGACATGGAGGACCGGCGGGATACCTACGGCTTCACATATCTCTCTTAAGCCGGGGCCCGCAAACTCCAATGCCTCCGGTATTAACAGGCCGTACTTGGCGTTCGCTATGGCGCCGCATCCGGTTTGAACCACCAGCACATCGTTCTTGATAAGTTCTTTGACGACGTAGTTATGGCCTTCGTCCTGTGTCACTCTCGGATTGTTGCACCCGACGACGGCAGCTAGCCCGCGAAGGCGTCCGCTGATCACGGCATCGTTCAACGGTCTGAAGGTCGCTCGATACTGCCCGCCGAGCATGTATTTTATGTACTCATGCGAGAAACCGGCCACAAGGTCGCTGTAACTCTTAGGTATGTGGGTTGTCTTTCTTTTAGGATAAGCGTCTATAGCTACCTGGATGATCTTCTTCGCGGATTCTATCGGAGCATGCTCGTCCAGCGGTATATACTCGGCGGCACTGATCTTAGCTTTTGGAGAAGTCGATATCAGTCTTGTGTGATAATGCGATGACACGTCAGCCAGCGCTTCGAAGATACATTGGACATCGACCACGAAGGCATCGACGGCGCCGGTCAGAATGGCTAGCTCCTGGTGAAGGAAGTTGCCGGCCGGCGGGATACCATGTCGCATCAGGATCTCGTTCGACGTACAACATATACCGGCGAGGTTGATTCCTTTAGCCCCTTTGGCCTGCGCTTCTTTAATCATCTCGGGATCGGAAGCGGCGGCGACGATGGCCTCGGATAAAAGCGGTTCGTGTCCGTGGACTACGACATTCACCTCGTCTTCTTTCAGTACCCCAAGGTTTACTTTTCCTGTTCTGCCTCGCGGCGTTCCAAACAGGATGTCCTGCATATCAGTGGCCAGCATCGAGCCGCCCCACCCGTTTCCAAGGGAGGTCTTAAGCGCGTGCAGGAGGATATGTTCCGGATCCTGATCCACACCGATACTAGTCCTGTGCATCATCTCGACTACTTCGCGATCGATTCCGCGGGGCGTGATATCAAGGTTCTTCCACAGTTCCTGTCGTTTACCGGTGGCTCTGTCGATGTAGTCCAGTTGCCCTTCCTGTCTTCCGAAATTGGATAGGGCGATATTCGCGACATCCAGAGCTATCTCTTCTTTGGATCTACCTTCGGTCGATACATGGAGATATCCGGCGACGGCTTTCAGTTTATCTTCGTCTTTTATCTTATAACCTTTGACCTCACCCTTAGCGACTGCCCTAAGCATCAACGCCACGTCCCGGCCGTGGTCCGAATGGGCGGATGTACCCGCTGCTACAGCGCGGGCCAGATTCCTCGCGACAACCGTATCGACGGTCGCTCCGCATATGCCGCGGCTGCCTTCCTTTGTAAACCGGCACGGCCCCATAAAACAGTGTTTACAGCAACTGCCGCTCTGACCGATCGGGCAAGGCCTTATCTCGTCGACGCGCGAAAATGCTGTCGAGATACCCTCCGATTCCGCCACTTTCAGCATCTCGATCGCAGCCGGATCTATCGTCTTAGGATGGGTCTCTTTAGTCTTTTTTTCGTCGCTCATAGACTTGTCCTCCATATGGATAACTGATTATAGTGCGCCTTAATTAGGGGTTATCAAATAAGTATAGCATATGATTGTTAGTGCAAGAAATAGCAAGTAGTGAGCAGAACTTTTTCGTCATTGCGAGAGTCGGCGAAGCCGACTCGAAGCAAACTCATGCCCACGCTAAAAAGTGAGTGCTCGCAACTTATAAATTAGAAAAAGCCCGCCGGTTGTATCCACTCGAAAAGACGCGGTCGATTTCCCCAGCGTGGAAATCGCCGCTCGACTCTCGGCCTCGCTCGTCGCTAGCTCGGTGCTAAACGCACCTCGCTACCGACACCATGCCCGCTCGGCCTCCGAGACGCTTTTCTCGCGGATCAACCGTCGGACTTCATAATATTTATGTCCATTCGCTCGCACGAAATATTAATGTAGCTGCCGACCTTCAGGTCGGCCTATTAACTGTAAATCAGTCAGAATAATTGTTTTACTTTCCGATAAGGCTTTCGTAAAGTCTAACCATCTTTAGAAACTGCTTTATGTCTTTATCAGTTACTTCTCCATCCTTAAGTGACATCCCCGGCTCTTTCATATCAATATTATTAATACCGCCCGCCAGGTTTGAAATCTTACGTGCCTCGTCAAGAATTTTGTTCTTACTCTCCTTAGAAATACCATTAACGGGATCGAGTTGGAATTTAAAGAACCCTACGCTATTAGTCCAAACTGTAAATGGAACAAACCGCTTTTCTTTAAAAAACATATAATAGCTAAAACTGTATTTATGCCATCCGATTTTGTCCCGCCTTTTTTGAGCTAGTTTAATTAGGTCTTCATAGATTTTCCAGGCACCAGGTTCGGCAACTCTTTTAAAGCTTTCAGGAGTAAGAATTTCTTTAGTTTCGTCTGTTCTTGGTGAGTAACCGAATAGTGAAGGTATGAACATCTGACGTCCATCATCAGCCGGAAACCTTTTCATCTGCAATACAAGGATCTCAAACTGACTATGATTATTGACGAAGGTAACTGTGTTTCTCAAAGGATCGTTGATTTCATCGACGGCTACTATGAGCCTTATCCGGGCATCAGATAGATTTTTTGAGACATTTTCTTTAAAGGCATCAAATGCTTTTTCTTTGTCATCTTCATTGTGAGAAATAGCATCATTAAAATAGTCGATAAGTGTTCTTGCTTTGGTTTTGAACTTTCGGTCAGATCGTTTAAGATATTGCTCAACAGTGTATTCGATATCTTCGAAATTCATATCGTGAACATACGATGCATATTCAAGGACCTGTCCGATGACCTCGCGTCTTACTTGCGGGTTCTTAGCCAGTTTAGTCTCCACAATAGTTATCAGACCAGAAGAGTCACAATACATTATGTCAATTGCTCCTGGAGGAACTCCCACTTCCCAACCGATTGGATACAAAGGCAACGGATCATCTTCGATATCATGCAATGAAATAAGTTGAGGGTACTCTTCTAGCAGTTCTTGTAGTGTACGTTCATCCGTGTATTTTTTCCTTTTAATCAGTTTTGCTTTGCCATCCTCGACAATTAAAACATGATCAGACATAAACGCCTCCAAATTGGATTTCACAACAGATAGTGGAATTATCCCGCTGACCGTTAAAGAGGGCAAGATGAATTTTGTGAAAGCAAGAAACAACGCGGGAGGATATAGTTTTAAGAGCGACATATAAATGACCTTAGGCTTTGCTAGCACTTTTCAAGCACGCGAGGACTGTTTGAGCGACGTATTCTATATTTAACTAGATTAAACCCGAGCGAGTTCCGCAGCGAGCTTAGAAAAGTGTGCAGCATAAGGCAAGGACAGTTATTCTGGAGCTTCTTAAAACAATATCCTCCCGTTTGCGCCTCTCTGTCAGCATTCACTTATCTAACGAGCTATAATATATTTTGGGTGATATATGTGGAGCTTAAAGAGGTTGCGAAAGAGACCAACCGGATAAACGATAATATTGAAAAGGTCATCAGGGGCAAGAGGCAGACGGTGGAACTGGCTGTGACCTCTTTTATCTGCGGCGGTCATATCCTGATCGAAGACATGCCGGGCGTCGGCAAGACCATGCTGGCCAAGGCGATCGCGCGAAGCATAAACGGCAGCTTCAAACGTATACAGTTTACACCCGACCTTCTGCCTTCCGATATAACGGGCACATCCATGTTCAACCAGAAGACATCGGATTTCGCGTTCTCACCGGGGCCGGTCTTCGCGAATATCGTGCTCGCGGATGAGATAAACCGCACCACACCGAGGACACAGTCGGCGTTACTGGAAGCGATGGACGAACGCCAGGTCACGGTTGATGGCATAGCTCATATGCTACCCGAGCCTTTCTTCGTGATCGCGACACAGAATCCTATGGAATACCACGGTACTTACCCTCTTCCCGAAGGCCAGCTGGACCGGTTCATGATGTCTCTCGATCTCGGTTATCCCGACATCGAAGACGAAAAAGATATCATCAAGAGCCAGCAGATAACCCATCCTATCGACCAGATCGCTCCGGTCGCTTCGATAGAGAACATCTTACTGCTGCAGGACGCGGTACGACGTGTGTACATAGATGAGAGCTTAGTCGACTACACTGTCAGGCTAGTCACGGCGACCAGGGACGACAAGGACCTTGTCATGGGCGCCAGCCCGCGTGGAAGCCTGGCTATTATGCGGGCAAGCCAGGGAGTGGCGGCGGCCGCAGGAAGGGACTTCGTACTTCCCGATGATATTAAGAAAGTCGCAGTGGCAGCCTTGAAACACCGTGTATTTCCAAAACAGCAGCTCAGAATGGGAAAAACACCGGTAAAGGCGATCCTCACCAGGATCCTCGAAGAGATCCCGGTCCCTGTGGAGAAAAAGGTGTGAGTTAGCATATGATAAACAGGGGAGTCGTCTTGATACTGTTCATGGCCGCTTCTCTTTTTCTGATCGCCATCAACGTCCAAGCGGGTTTCCTTTTTATAATATCCTCCGTGCTCATCGCCATCCTTATCGTCTCATATGCGGTACCTATCATATCTTTAAGGTCGGTCAGGATAACACGTGTCCTGCCGGCCGAAGCGTTTGAATTCGAAGAGATCCCGGTCGAACTTGCGGTAAAGAACACCGGGTGGTTACCGAGGTTCCTGCTCAGAATCGAAGACGAATTCTTAGGTGTCGGATCACACGTTGTCTCATGGCTTCCGCGGAATTCGACCCGTACGATCCACCACACGGTAAGACCGCAGCGACGTGGAATATATAAGAGTTCTCGTCTTAAACTAAGCTGCGGCGCGCCGTTCGGGATCGTCCACCGGAAAAAGGAGATAACGGCCGAGGTCGATCTTACCGTCTATCCGGTGTATGTAGACCTGCCTTCGTTTCCTGTTCTGGAGAGCCAATCCGTTCCCTTTGAAACGCTTCATGAGAGACGGGCCAAGGGCAGCGGTTATGACTATTTGGGGACACGCGAATATAGAGCGGGTGATAGCTTGAGGATGGTGCATTGGAGGTCTTCCGCCAGGCGTGGTGAACTGGTCGTTAAGGAATACGAGGAAGAAGTGTCTTCTCCGGTTAATATCATAATCAGCCCGGCATTGACAGACAAAAGTCATGGTGACGGAGGAAAGGAAGAGGATTGCGCAGTCAGGATAGCTGCTTCCATTGCGCGCTATGTATCACAAGTCGGTCACCCTTTACAGTTGTTTGCCGCACAGACCACGGGCCTTACATATATAGTGAGACCCTCGTTCTGGCAGGTCCTGGGGTGGCTCGCGGACCTTGAGATCGATGTGTCCCGTCCGACGGGTTCTTTGATCAAAGAGGCCCTCCCGTATCTTAAGCCCAGGTCGACCCTGGTCATTATCTCACCGTCGACAGACCCGGAATGGCTCGATAACTTACCTCAGATCCAGTCACAAAGGATCAGGCCGATATCCGTTCTACTCGACGAGCCGGACGCATATGAAGAAGCCGGGGCCGCGGCTACCGACGAGATGATCGATGAGCTAAGGGCCGACAGGATCAACGTATACAGGTATAAGCTGGGAGACGATATACTGGAATGTTTGAGAAAGCCATTGAGTTATACAAAAGGATAAACCTTAGGGGCAAACCGGAGGAGTCGATCCCCTTAAGGGTAGCTGTTTTGGCCGCAGTCTTGATAAGCGCCTGGGCGGTCATCGCGCAGAGGTTGTTCTCACCGCTCACAGACTTTGGCGTTATAGCCGGCATACTCGTCGGATACGTCGTAAGCTATTTACGCAGGGATAAACTCAACTTTGTTCTTCAGACGCTACTGTCATTAGGGCTCTTAGCTTTCACCGCATTGTTTCTATATGAGGTGTCGGCCATGCCGTACGATACGCGGATCCCTCTGGCGAAGCTTTTCCTATGGGTCCAGGTATTGCATAGCTTCGATCTTCCCCGCCGCCGCGATCTCCAGTTCTCACTGGTCAGTTCGCTTATCTTGATCAGTGTCGCCGGCATAATGGCCTTCGACATGTTCTTTCTTGTATATCTTGGGATCTACGCAATATTGGCGTTAGTGTGTCTATTTCTATTCCACATCCGCGAGTATGACATGAAGGTACGAGAGCTAAAGATACCCGTTTTATCAGCGGGAAAGATCATCCTGGGCTTATTGTTATCATTATCCGTCTTGTCCGGCTTTCTATTCGCGGCTATACCGCGATTTTCCGGCATGCGGGTCCAGGCCCTTCCGTTCTCCCTTACCCGGGCACTAGCAGGTACATTCGGAGGCGCGGTCGAAAATCCTGTTTATCCTTCCATAGCTGGAAGGTTACCGTACAGTCCCTTGAAGTACTCGGAAGACGCATACCCTGGATTCGCATCGGCGCTTGACTTAAGGACCCGCGGACGTTTATCGGATAAGGTCATGATGAGGGTCAAAGTCACCCAACCGGTCTATCACAGAGCCCTGGTGTTCGATACGTATACGGGCAAAGGATGGGAGAGGTCTTCGCGTAAGACACAAACCGCAAGCGCTAAAGGACGGCCACCGATAACCCTGCCGATCAAGGATGTCGAGAACTCCATCGGAGCGCGCGAAGTCATATCGTCCTACTACATCGAGGTAAAGCACCCGAACATCATCTTTGCTCCGTACCAACCGGCTCTGCTTTATTTTCCGGCGAATGTCGTATGGATCGACGGTAATTCGGCTTTGACAAGCGCTTTTGCTTTGGACTCCGATGTCGTTTATAGCGTAGTATCGCGCGTGGATACGCCCAGGCCGCCATCGTTACGCTTGGCCCGCTCCGAAACACCGGCATCGGTCCTAAAGCAGAACACCCGGCTGCCGGACATCCCTGATCGGGTAAGAAAGCTTAGTCTGGAAGTCACAAAGGGACAGGACAACAACTACGACAAAGCAATCGCGATCATGAAATATCTTGAAGATGATTATCGATATGACGTGGATCTTCCTCCCCAGGCGAAAAGCGACGACGCGGTGGATTTCTTCTTGTTCAAGGCGAAGAAAGGAGCTTGTGACCAGTTTTCCAGTGCGTTCACCGTCATAGCCAGAGCGAACGGTATCCCGGCGCGTCTCGTCTCAGGATATACGACAGGCATTTACAACCCGTTCACCGGTTACTATGAGGTCCGCGCCCAGGACGCGCATTCATGGGCGGAAGTCTATTTTCCGAACAACGGATGGGTCGCTTTCGATCCTACTCCCGGTACCGAGTTTCCATCGACAAGACCGGCCGGCGGCACGTTCATGCTGGTCTCTCTGGGCGATTATCTTAAAGAACGTCTTGGAGGGCGGTTCGATCTCATCAAGGCATCATTAGACAGCGCTGATCGCATACTCGTTTCGATGCTGCGGTCGATGACGAACGCGTTGATCATATACGGGTATGCCATCATAGCAGTCCCGATCGTATGTCTGCTTTTTCTTGTCATATATATTTGGTCCTTTACGAGGTCTAAAAAGGTCGCGGAACAACACGCTCTTGAACCTGCGGGAAAGGGACCCAGGTCATTAATGATCGCGTATTTTCAAAAGATGATAGAGGCCTTCTCAGAGATGGGCGTTAAAAGACGGACGTCTCAGACTCCGTCCGAATATCTGGCTGTCCTTTTGAAGCGCTTTGACCTACCCGAGATCGGGGTGATCGGTACGGGATTCGAAGAGGCGTTCTACAGCGACCATCCCGTTGGAGAATCGACAGTCAAAGAGGCGCGGGTGGCGCTGGACCGGATTCTTAAATCTATTGAAAACATGAAGTAACTAATGATAGACTAAAATGCCTCGAAGCAGGGTTTCATAAGGAGTTTTATATGCAAACAGACAAGCTAAAGAATCTCATCCCGGTTATCGCGATATTTGTAGTGGTTACGGTCACCATTTTTACAGTGGGCAAGGCTAACCTTTTCTGGCCCTTGTTCTATATACCGGTTTTCATAGCCGCGCTTACTTTTTTTGAAGCCGGCGGGCTTCTGACAAGCATTTTGGCGACGATCATCATATTCACCGCGCTTTATGTGAGACCGCCTGTGGAAGGAGCGGATTTCTACGAGCTTTTATTCGAGTTTTCCGCGGCAGGCATAGTCATGATAGGTACGGGGCTTTTTGTAGGCTGGATGGCAAGAAGGCAACAGAAGAAGCTCTCTTACTATAGGGATACGAGCATGATCGACAAGTTGACGGCATGCCACAACTACGGATATTTCTGGGAGAGGTTGGAGGAAGAGAGAAAGCGGGCCGACAGGTTCGGCAGCCGCGTCGCTCTCATGATGGTCGACATCGATAAGTTCAAAGACTTCAACGACCGCTTTGGTCATGCGACAGGTAATCTTATGCTCCAGAAGATGGCGCGGTTGGTCGACGAATCGGTACGGGATGTCGATATCGTATGCCGGTACGGCAGTGAAGAGTTTGTCGTGATCCTTCCCAATACGGAACAGGAAGCCGAGCGTGTAGCGGAGCGCGTGAGGACATCAATAGAAAAAGCCGGCTTTGAAGGAGATAAAGACGACCCTGTCGTAAAAGGTACGGTCAGCGTCGGCGTAGCTATATATCCGACACACTGTGAAAACGAGATGGAACTGATAGACAAAGCCGACCTAGCGTTAGCCAAAGCAAAGAAAGAAGGCCGCAACAAGGTCGTCGTATATGAACCCTAAGTCCGTCATTGCCTGTGACATAGGCGGGACGAAGACACTCACCGCCCTCATCGACATCGAGGGCAAGATCTTATTCAAGGAAAGACACCCAACTCCTAAACAATCTGCTGAACAGATCGTCGAGCTGGTCTCGGCTAGGATTTCAAAGCTTCCGGGATCGCAGGGAATCGACAAGCGGTCCATACTCGGTGTAGGCATCGGGGTTGCGGGTACGGTCGATATGGAAAACGGACTGGTTGTATCGTCACCTCACCTTCCATTCAAAAACACGCCGTTAAAACAGATGATAGGCGACTCTTTAAAACTACCTGTGTTAATCGATAACGATGCTACACTGGCGGCGCTCGGCGAGCAGAAGTTCGGGATCGCGAAAGGCATACATAATATGGTGATGATGACGATCGGGACGGGGATAGGCGGCGGGATCATCATAAAAGGTGAAATATATAGAGGAACGACAGGCGGAGCAGGCGAGATCGGGCATATGGTGATCGACGTGAACGGACCGGAGGACGACTGCGGAGCGCGGGGCTGTCTCGAAGCACTGGCTTCCGGTGACGCGATCGGCGAAATGGCCGGCGGTATATCCGGAGAACAAGTGGCGCAAAGCGCCGGTAAAGGAGACCAAAACGCTCTGCGGGTCCTTAAGCGAGCGGGTAAGTCTCTCGGCGCCGGTTTGGCTAATCTCGTTAACATCTTCGACCCCGAGATGATCGTCCTCGGCGGAGGCGTGATGATAGACGACAAGATCATCATTGAGGAAGCAAAGAGAGTAGTTGCAGAAACAGCTCTCAAGCCGAACAGAGACACAGTGCGGATCGTTATTTCAGAACTGGGTGAGGACGCGGGCCTTTTAGGTGCAGCGGCTCTTGTGATTGAAAAAGTGAACGGTGAACGGTGAACGGTGAACAGGGGAATAGCGGTGATAATGAATGGCTGAAGTGTATTTTGCAGGGATGAGGGCATCGCACGGGACAAGCATGCTGGACAAAGTAGCTGATCTGTTCGATAAGACAGGTTTTACCACTTTTATCGGCGATGACGAATTCATCGCGCTAAAGGTGCATTTCGGTGAACGCATGAACACGGCTTTTCTATCACCGATATATATTAGGGAGATCGTCAAGAAGGTCAAAGCTGCGGGCGGCAGGCCTTTCCTGACAGACGCCAACACATTATATGTCGGTGGGCGGTCGAACGCGGTGGACCATACGGTTACGGCTATAAGAAACGGTTTCGGATATGCGACAGTCGAAGCACCGATCATCATCGCGGACGGCCTTAACGGCAAGGAATATGTTGAGGTTGATGTCGGTCTAAAGCACTTTGAGAAGGTGAAGATCGCAAGTGCCGCCTACCACGCGGACGGTATGATCGCAGTGTCACATTTCAAAGGACATGAGGTAACGGGGTTCGGCGGAGCGATCAAGAATATAGGTATGGGGCTCGGCTGCCGGAGCGGCAAACAGATGATGCACGCGGACGTGCACCCGACAATAGACGATGAGAAATGTATTACTTGCGAAAAATGCACCGAATGGTGCGCCAGCCATGCTTTGAAGCTTGTCGGCGAGCGGATCGAGATCGACTATGACAAATGTGTCGGTTGCGGCGAGTGTATTGTTACGTGCCCGCAGCAAGCGATGGCTATCAGTTGGGACTCACCTGTCGAGAAAGTGCAGGAACGCATAGTCGAATACGCTTACGGCGCTGTGAAAGATAAAAAAGGAAAATGCGCTTTCTTAAACTTCATGATAAATATAACCCCGGACTGTGACTGCTGGCCCTACTCCGACGCCGCATTTGTAGCCGACGTCGGCATCGCGGCCTCGCTGGATCCGGTGGCTCTCGATACGGCTTGTGCTGATCTTGTAAACAAAGCGCAGGCCATCGATAATACCGCATTGGCAGAAAAGAGCGCGCCTGACAAGTTCAGGGCGATCCATCCGGCTGTAGACTGGGACGCTCAATTGAGGTACGCGGAAGAAGTAGGTCTCGGGTCCCGCGAATATACACTGGTCGATATCGACTAATCCCCCTGCCACGTACTTGACTTGCGGCGGAAAAGGTTTATTATAAGTTTGCCTAAAGTTTATTATAAGTTTGCCGACAAATATAAGGCGTCGGAAAGCGGAAAGCGGAAAAAGGAAAGAGAGAAAGAGGGAAGAGTGTCACAGATAACGTTCTCAGGACGTTGGAACAGAAAAGACTATGAAGTACACGTCGGGCGCAAACGGGGGAAGCACCGCCGGGTTCGCTACGACCTGTCGTTCAAACAGGCATCATTGACGGCTATGATCTCCATAGCTGCAATAACCGCGCTCCTTATATCAAGCGCTTTCGCAAACTCGATGGTACAAAAAGCGGCTGTCGAGGAATCAAATCAAGAAGCCCTGGCCCCGACCTATTCCGATGCCGATTGGGCAGTCGCGCCGGAAGACGCGACTTCGGACAACCCGAACGCGACCAGCGAATATGAAGCTGCATGGGCCGCGCGAGTACACGAACTTTCCGTGCAACAACAGGAAGAGATGGCTAGGAAGAAGGCGGAAGAGGAGAGGGCAAGGCAGGAAGCTCTTCGCCAGGCTCAGCAAGCACAAGCGCTGGCACAGATGACGAACCGCAACCGTAATCAGGCTCCATCGAACAGTAGTCTGACAGGCGCATCAGATGTCAAGATGGCCATTACGATAGACTCATATCTGCAGGAAAAAGGCTCACCGATGACCGGTTTCGGCGCGACTTTCGTCAGCGCCGGCAAGATATTCGGTGTCGATCCGTATCTTGTAGTCGCGATCGCCGGGAAGGAAAGCTCCTGGGGCAAGGACTGTTTCAAGCCGTATAACGCCTGGGGGTGGGGTGATTCGTCATGGACGGATTGGACGGATGCCATTAATAACTATACCCGTTCTCTGAGCGAGGAATATATATCAAAGGGGATCACGACGATACCCAGGATAGCTCCCATCTATTGCCCGCCGAACTATGTATCGTGGGCTAATGATGTGACTTTATTCCATACCGAACTGACCACGTTGGAGCAGACTGTAAGATAGACAATGGCTACACAAAGCGGCCGTCTGCTCATATGTGCCACTCCGATCGGTAATCTCGAAGATATAACTCTCCGCGCTCTGCGGATCCTTAGAGAAGTGGACGTGATCGCCGCGGAAGATACGCGTGTCACGCGCAAGCTCCTTTCCTTCTATGACATAAAGACGCATCTTATAAGTTATTACCGGCACAACGAGGCTCGCCGCATACCGGAGTTGATAAGCAGGTTAAAAGAAGGCCAGACAGTCGCCCTGGTTTCTGATGCGGGCATGCCCGGCGTGTCCGACCCGGGTGCCTTGATCATCAAAGAAGCCCTGGAAGAAGACATCCCGATCGAGATCATCCCCGGCGCGTCCGCGCTTCTTAGTGCTCTTGTCATATCCGGATTGAGGACCGACAGCTTTTCCTTCCACGGCTTTCTACCCCGCAAGAAAGCGGATAGAAAGCGTGTTTTGAAAAGACTATCCGCAGCCCGGGAAACGCTCATCTTCTATGAGGCCCCGCACCGGATCGAGAAGACGCTCGAGGATCTATGCACCGAGATGAGTGGGCGCGGGATCGCTCTAGCCAGGGAACTGACGAAGAAGTTCGAGGAGATCAGGCGCGGCACAGTGGAAGAAGTCTTGGACTCTGTGCAAAAGAGACCGGTAAAGGGCGAGATCGTGCTGGTCGTCGAGGGTGCTGGAAACGTTCCTGTTTCCGTCTCGGACGATGAGATAACCGCCAGGCTGAATAGTCTGGCGGCAGCGGGTGTAGATAAGAAAGACGCCGTCCGATCGGTCGTGGAAGAGCTTGAAGTCAGCAAACGGCGGGTATACGGACTGGCTGAAAAAGCAGGCCTTAAGAGGACCCCTGCTTCTTGAGATCGGCCAGGCATTTACCGCAGATCTGCTTTTCCTTATGCTCGGACAGGTTGTCCATGCTGTTACAGAAGACACATGTCGGTTCGTGCTTCTGGAGGACTATCCGGTCGCTGTCCACAAAGATCTCAAGTTCGTCATTGGAGGATATACCGAAGATCCGGCGGAGTTCCATCGGGATGACTATGCGGCCGAGGTCGTCCATTTTCCGGATGATGCCAGTCGATTTCAAAATCTCTCCTTATCTTATAGAGGTTGACACTATTTGAGTTAAAATTATATGGTTGTAACTGCAAAAGGTCAAGGCGACCTGCGTAAGGTCTGACAACAAGGAGATCTTTGGATAAGTTCTATGTGACGACACCCATTTACTATGTCAATGACGTACCCCATATCGGGCACAGCTATACGACGATAGCTGCGGATGTTTTGGCGCGATACCACCGGTTAAAAGGAGAAGATGTTTTTTTCCTTACGGGTACGGACGAACACGGAGCGAAAGTGGCTCAATCCGCCAAGGCGGTCGGGAAGACACCTCTCGAATTCTGCGACGAAGTCTCCCGGAAGTTTCGTGAGACATGGCAGTTATTGAACGTAAAGAACGACGAATTCATAAGGACTACGGCCGGTTTTCACGAAAAAGCAGTCCAGAAGATACTGGATATCTTGAATGACCAGGGACTGATATATAAAGGTGAATATACCGGTCTCTACTGCGTGGGTTGCGAGCACTATTACACGCCCGGCGAGCTTGTCGACGGCAAGTGCCCCCTTCATATGAAGACCGCCGAGATGGTATCCGAAGAGACTTACTTTTTCAAGCTCGGCGATTTCCAGGAAAGACTGCTCGAGGTCATCAAGAGCGGCCGTATGGTCATAGAACCGGAAGAGAGACAGAACGAGGTGGTGTCGTTTCTCGAGAAAGAGAAGCTGACGGACCTCGCGATATCCAGAAGCAAGGTGGAGTGGGGTGTCAAGATCCCCTTTGATCCTTCCCACACGACGTACGTATGGGTGGATGCGTTAAGCAACTATCTGACAGGTATCGGATGGCCTGAAAATATGAAGAAGTTCAATAGGTACTGGCCGGCTGATGTACAGCTGATGGCGAAGGACATCTTACGGGTACACGCGACGATATGGCCGGCTCTGTTGATGGCTCTTGAGATCGATCCGCCGAAACGCCTTGTCATCCACGGCTACTTCACCGTTAACGGTCACAAGATGAGCAAGAGCTTAGGCAATGTGATCGATCCGGCATCGCTTTCAGGGACTTATACGGTGGATGGGCTCCGCTATTTCATATTAAGGGAGTTCTCGTTCGGCCAGGACGGTGATTTTTCAATCCCCCGCCTGCACGAACGATACAATAAGGACCTGGCGAACGACCTCGGCAATCTGGCCAGCCGCGTGCTTGCGATGGTCGAGAGGTACAACGATGGCGCCGTTCCCGAGCCGGGACCGGATGAGGAAGCGGATAAAAAACTGAAACAGGTAGTCCTAGATGCATTTTCAAAAGTGGACGATCAGCTTAAAAGAGTCAGTTTCAACGAAGCATTGGCATCGATATGGGTGGCCGTCAACGAAGTCAACAGGTATGTCGATAGCACCGCACCCTGGGTTTTGTCCAAGGAGGGAAAGACGCAACGCTTGAACACCGTCCTTTATGACGCGCTGGAATCTCTACGTCTTATCTCGCTCCTGATCTATCCGTTCATGCCGTCGACCGCCGGTAAGTTGTACTCCCAACTTGGATTCGAGGCGGATATCGAGAAAACGGATCTTAAGAAAGCCGCCGTTTGGGGCTTGATGGATAGAAATGCCAAGGTCAGAAAGGGAGACGCGCTCTTTCCCCGCCTATAAAACTTGCAATATCTGTAACGTATGAAGTAAAATGTAAAATCTCACGCCCAAAAACCTTTACTATTTAAAGTCGCCGAAAGGTCAAGACGGCTTTTTGTCATCTTAAGAGGGGGTTTAGTGAGAGTCAGAACGGAAAGATATATACTGTCGCTGTTCCTATTGCCTGTAGCGTTGATGTCATTATCTTTTTTTGGCGGGTACAAGGAAGTGGAACTGATCGTAGACGGAAGCAGCCGGACAGTTTGGACGTCAGCTCCAGATGTCGGGCAAATGCTGCATGAGAACGCCGTTATAACCACGCCGGATGACAAGATCGGCCCATCATCCGACGCGACCATCCAGGACGGTATGAAGGTCGAGGTGGCGCATGCGCGTTGTCCGGTCTTATCGACAAGCATAGATAACACCGCATTCGATGATCCCGAAGCCTTTCAGAACAGCGACATGGTCTCGGCGCTGAGAGAGTGCGAGGCAAGGAAGAAAGCCGAGGAAGAAGCCGCCCATTACGGCAAGGCTTCATGGTATGAGTTTACCGGTGGGATGAGGGCTGCCCATAATACATTGCCCATAGGTACCAGTGTAAGAGTCACTAATCTGCAGAGTGGACGCAGCATCATCGTAGAGATCAACGACAGGGGCATCTACACCGACGCTATAATCGATCTGGATCTGGCGGCCTTCCGTGAACTGGCGGATCCGGGCCAAGGAGTGATCCCTGTACGTCTTGATTGGGAATAAAAGCAAGACTCAAAAGATAAAAAGAACGAACATCCTACAGCAAGCGGTCATCCTCATGATCGCTCTTCTTTTGGTATCCGTTAGTCTGGTCATCCCGGAAAAGCATGTTCTGGCCCAATCGGAATCCGAGGTCAAGTCTGAGATCGAAGGTATAGACCGCAAGCTTGAGGAAGCGACGAGTCAGTATGACAGCTTGATCGCCGATATCGCAGCGGTCGACAGAGAGATATCGGGGATCGACACCGAGCGCGACGACTTAAACAGGCAATTGGTGGAGTTGTCGGATACGATCAATAAACGTCTGGCCGATGTCTACAAATACGGCGACGTCAGCATGTTCGAGGTGCTTGTCGGCAGCAAGACAGTCGAAGACCTGACCGACCGTCTTGCTCTTCTACGGCGGATCACATATCAAGATTTCCAGCTGCTTGAAAGCGTCAAGCAAAAACGGGTGCTGCTTGATGCGAAAGCGGATGAGCTCAAAGCGAAGAGGCAGGAAAGAAACCGCCTTCTGGCGGACCTTGAAGCTCAAAAGCTGAGCATACAGCTGGATCTAAAAGACCGGACGAACACGCTCGAGAATATCCAGGCGAACTCGTCATCGTCTGACCAGGCGTCCGATTCCGCCTCGACCCCGGTCCAGCGGCCTAATCTCACGCGAAGCGAGCAAGGGATCGCTACCTGGTATGAGTTTACGGGCGGTATGACAGCCGCTCATAATTCACTACCGCTCGGCACGATGGTAAGGGTGACAAGTCTTAGAGACGGTCGCGAAGTCTGGGTGGAGATCGTGGACCGCGGTATTCAGGGCTCGGCCATAATCGATCTCGAACGCGCAGCTTTCGCCAGGATAGGGGACCCGGATTTTGACGGCATCTGTCCGGTGCTTGTGGAATGGTAAAAGAGCTGGTAGCTAGTAGCTTGTAGCTTGTAGTGGGTAGGAAGCGGGTAATTGTGACAAGAGAGAAGATCGTACATCCGTCCATAACGAAAGAGATACTTAGAAGATATGATATCAGGCTTACCAAACGGTTCGGGCAGCATTTCCTTATAGACGAGAATATCCTTAACAAAGAAGTGCAGTCGGCCGGGATCGGTAGTGAAGACCTGGTGATCGAGGTCGGTGCGGGTATAGGCACACTCACCCAGGCACTGGCGGAAAAGGCCGGTAAGGTGATCGCCGTCGAATACGATACCCGCTTCTTCGACGTCCTTAAAGATACACTCTCCGGCTACGATAATGTCGAGATCGTACGTGCCGATGCGCTTGAAGTCGATTTCGACCGTCTGATCAAAGACAAAGACACGGCATTGTTCGTGGCGAACCTTCCCTACAATATAGCAACGCAAGTCATCAGTATCCTTTTAGAACAGACAAAGAAGATCAAGTCGATGGTAGTCATGGTCCAGAAAGAGGTGGCTGACAGGATAACGGCCTCTCCGGGGACGAAAGAATACGGATTCTTTACGATAAGGACGGCGTTTTTCGCGGATGTCTCGCATATCTCAGTCGTTCCAAGAACGGTCTTTTTCCCTCCGCCCAATGTGGATTCCAGCATCTTAAGGGTAGTCAGGAAACCTGATATTCACGATATAACAAGTATAAAAGATGACCTTTTCGGCTTTATAAAGATCTTCTTCAATGAACGGAGGAAGACAATGGGGGCGGTCATATCCCGGCGCTTCAAAGACATCTACGGAGAAGAAAACCGGCAAAGAGTGACGCAAGAACTCACGTCTTTGGGGTTGGAAAGATCGGTCCGGGCGGAGGCCCTAACATATGAACAGTTTTTCAGACTATTCTGTTCGTTACGGTTGCGACAAACTTGACAAGGCAGCTGATTATGGTATAATTTATCGAAGTTAAGTTTAATAAGGGAAAGGATTCTTGTGGCCGTATCAACGCTCCCTCAGCAAGAAGCTATGATCCGGATCAAGCACGAATTATCCGAGTACCTTGGCAAGCAGCTTAAGTTGAGTACCGTTAAGAGCCGTGGAGTACTCTGGGAATGTGAAGGAACCCTCGAAGAGATATATCCCAATCTGTTTGTCCTCGATGTCGAAGAGAACGATGAGCCCAGGAAGATCTCTTACAGCTATGCGGATATCCTTACTAAAACGATCAAGCTCGTCTGCTGTGACACGGGTGAAAGCGTCTTTCCCTGGTTGCCGGATCGCTACTAGCTTCCCTAAAACGATGACTTTTGCTTAAAATCAATGCCTGCGCGAAGATAAACCTGTTTCTTGATGTGCTGGATCGCCGTGCTGACGGTTATCATGATATCCGGACGGTCATCCAGAGCGTGTCCCTTTGCGACCGGCTTTCCTTCAATGTGACCTGCGGGAAGAGTAGCGTCCTATATGACGAGTTCCCGGGTAAGGATAAAGAGGATGATCTTGTATATAAAGCGTGGAAGGTCGTAAGGGAGCGGAGCGATAAGGTCGAAAACATCTTGATCGACGTCAAGAAGAGTATTCCCGTGGCTGCGGGGCTCGGAGGCGGGAGCGCCGATGCGGCGGGTACTCTGGTGGGACTCAACAGCAATTGCCGTTTATCCCTGTCAGACAAACAACTTCGTTCGATGGCCGCAGATTTAGGGGCTGACGTGCCGTTTTTTTTAAAAGGGGGCACATACCTGGCTGAGGCGATAGGTACCGAATTGAAGGAGCTTCCGCCAATGCCCGAGTGTTTTGTCGTTATCATGGACCCGGGGGTGGAGGTCTCCACCACCTGGGCGTATAAGGCCTTCGATGAGGTACACTGGAAAGATCCGAAGCCAAAGCAGGATATCTCCGGTCTGCTGCACGCACTGAAAGAGGGCGACTATAAAAAGGTCTGCGCGTCTCTTTATAACGCTTTCGAGGATATGGTCTTTGACAAATATCCACAGGTCGGACAGCTAAAAACGATAGCTATGGAGAATGGCGCGGATGCCGCGTTGATGTCGGGAAGCGGACCGGCGGTCTTCGCGCTGGCGTTGTCGGAGAGCCAGGCGGAGCGGATAAAGAAAAAAGTCAGCGGTTTAGTGAAAGACGCATATTTATGCCGCACTTGCCAAAGCGGATTAGAGATTGTAGAGTAATTGACGTAAAGCTGCATTGAGCAAATCAGGTGGTAGTTTAGTGGATGCGATAATTCTTGGTGGAGGAACCCTCAAGGGACTTCAGCATAACGGCACGTCCAGCAAGGCACTCATCCAGATAGAAAACAAACCGATGGTAGAGTACCTCATAGACACACTGCACGAGACCTCGTTCATCTCAAAGATCGTCGCTATCGTCCCCTTGAGCGCCCAGTATGAGAACTGGGCTCCGAAAGTCCATAAGGTATTGAATGCGGACGATTCATTTATCGAGAACGTACGCTCAGGCCTTGAGTATCTCGAGAACGTTCCGGGGGGTTGTTCGGATCGCGTGATGGTGGCATCCTGTGACATACCGTTGATAACGGCGAAAGTAGTCGAGGATTTCGTCGATCTTTGCAGTACGATAGACGCCGAGATAATCTATCCGATAATCCCGAGAGATGTTGTCGAGCGACGTTATCCGGAGACGAAAAGGACCTATGCCAAGATGAAAGAAGGGTATTTTACCGGCGGAAACATAATGCTTGTACGTCCGAGCGCCGTATTGAAGAACTACGAACTGGTTAAGAAGGCATATGCGCTTAGGAAGAGTCCGCTAAAACTCTCGCGGGAACTTGGACCGAAGTTTATAATGAAGTTTCTGACAAACAGCTTGAGCGTCACGGAAGCGGAAGAAAGAGTCGGAGAGCTGCTCAACGCCAAGAGTAGAGCGGTCATCATACCGCATCCGGAGATAGGCATAGACGTCGACAAAGTGGAAGACCTAGAACTCATACAGAAGATCTTAAGGACACCTGGCCGGAGGTCAAAGAGTCCCAACTAGCACAAGAAGGGGTGGAAGAGGATGAAGATCACAGCAGTTTCTATGAGGGTAGTTGACCGGGAGAAGGTAAAGGCCTTCGCATCGATCACGATAGATGACGAATTCGTCGTCCATGACTTGAGGATCATCGAAGGGCAGAAGGGACTGTTTGTCGCCATGCCTAGCCGTAAACTCCCGAACGGCGAGTTTAGGGATGTGGCTCATCCGATAAAGCCGGAAGTGCGAGAGATGATCCAGGGTATAGTCCTGGATGAGTACGAGAAGAGGAAAGCATCACCCGAAGCATATGCGGAAGAGCGCCCGGTCAAAAAACCGGAAGCGCCGCCGGCCGAAAAACCGGAAGCGCCGCCGGCCGAAAAACCGGAAGCGCCGCCGGCCGAAAAACCGGCTGAAGCACCGGTCGAAGAAGCGAAGGCGGAACCGGAACCGGCACCGGCACCTGAAGAACCAGCTAAGGAAGCGACCGCCGAACCGGCCGAGGCGACAGCCGACAAAGACCAACAATAGTAACACCACATATTTAGCAGTCAGGACGGATCTTTATGACAAGATGTTCTGGCTGCTATTTGTATTCAAGTGTTCCATGGACTATTGACTATAAACTATCCAATGTTCTTACTGGGGCGTGGTGAAGTGGTAACACAGCGGATTTTGGTTCCGCCATTCGGAGGTTCGAATCCTCCCGCCCCAGCCATCTAAAAGTGTGTGCCTGGGTTAGGTTGAAGTAAATCTTCTCGCTAAAGATATCACGCTCGAAGAATTCTTCAACCTCCCCAGGCACTGTATGTATATATGGGGTATCGCTGCGGATTCTCACCGTCCAAGTCTGTCGATGGCCGTTAAAAAGTGAGTCCTCGCAGGGGAATATGTTTAAAGTCATACTCCTGGTCGCCGTCCTTGATTTTGCTCTCATTTCCTACAGGTCGTTCGTAAGACTCTTTTTTACTCTTATACTGAAGGTCTTCCTCACAGACCTGGTAAATACTCGCAATATCTAAGGTCGGCTCCCCTATGGAGCATGACTTAAACTATATCCTCCTGCTCGGACAATGCACGTTGTTTATTCAACGAAAATCTTACAGGATGGGCGCCGCGGTTCGAATCCTCCCGCCCAGCAAGGTCAGACAGGGTGTCAAGAGGATTGGCCCCCTTTATTTATAGAAATATCTAACAAACCATCGCGAAACATAGACAAAACCCATGAGGTTCACAAATCTAATTCCTTGTATCGGTAGATATTAAAGAAAGGGGGCTATATTCTCTTGAGTGCTATAATTATTCCAAGGAGGACAGCTTGCCTGAAGATAGTCGACACACCAATCCTACCGCATCTGAATTACTAAGAAAGGCAGATAGTAAACATATTTCAACTGCTTTTAGCCGGATCGATAAGATGAGTCCTTGTCCTATCGGTCAAGGTGGTGGCTGCTGCCGAGTCTGTTTCATGGGACCATGCCGTCTGTCTAGTCAAAAAATGCCTAGAAAAGTCGGTATCTGTGGGGCGACTCTAGATACTATAGTCGCCAGAAACTTAGCCCGGTCTATCGCTGCCGGATGTTCAGCTCACGCTGCTCATGGTCTTGACCTAGCACTGACTCTGCAAGCTGTAGCCACTGGGAAAGCCAAGGACTATCAGATAAAGGATTCAGGCAAGCTTAAGGTATTAGCCAAACAGTATAGTATCAAGACCGATGGACTCTCCGATAATGAAATCGCACTTAAGGTGGCTGATGCGGCTATTTCCAGTTATGGTCAACAAGATACCGAACTGAGCCTCGTGTCCCAACCTCCCAAAAAACGTCTTGAGCTGTGGAAGTCGTTAGGTATCTTCCCACGCGGCATCCACCAGGAAATAGTCGAAACCTGTCACCAGACCAGTATCGGTGTTAATCAGGACCCTGAACATATACTAAAACAGGCCTTAAGAGTCTCTCTGGCTGATGGTTGGGGCAGCTCCATGATGGCAACTCAGATATCAGATGTTCTGTTCGGGACACCCCAGCCGAAACTAGCTCAAACAAACCTTGGAGTATTGAAACAAGATGAGGTAAATATTGTCGTTCATGGTCACACACCGACTCTAGCCGAAGCAATAGTCAACGCAGTGAGTGATGACGGACTTAAAAAACTAGCCAAATCTAAAGGTGCAAAAGGAATCAACTTGGTCGGCATATGCTGCACCTCAAATGAAATCTTAATGCGGCATGGTATTTCACCTGTGGGTGGTTTTCTCGATCAGGAACTGGCTATTCTAACAGGTTCAGTTGAGGCCATGGTTGTAGACATTCAATGCGTCATGCAGGCCTTATCACCGCTTGTCAAGCATTTTCACACTAAACTAATAACGACTTCACCACAAGCTAAGATTGAAGATGCAACACACGTGGAGTTTAACATCTCTGAAGCCTCTGGGACAGCCAAGCAAATCGTAAAATTAGCTATCGACAACTTCCCTAATCGAAAGAGTACTGCCATACCAGAAATGACCAGCGACCTTGTGGCCGGTTTCTCACATGAATATATAAGATATATGCTGGGTGGAAAATACCGCGCCTCATTCGGTCCATTAAATGATGCTATCATTACAAGCTGTATCCAGGGAGTTGTCGGAGTAGTCGGCTGTAATAATCCCAGAGTTTCACAAAAAAACAGCCACACCTACGTCGTTAAAGAGTTAATCCGCAATAATATTTTGGTCGTCCAAACGGGATGTGCCGCTTTGAACAGTGCTAAGCATGACCTATTGATACCGGAAGCTTTACACGATGCTGGACCATTCTTAAGAGAAGCATGCAAGACCATTGGTATGCCACCTGTTCTACATCTTGGTTCCTGTGTTGATAATTCGAGGATATTGACCATCCTGACCAACATCGTTAATAAAGGTGGGCTTGGAGAAGATATAAATGATCTACCGGTGGCAGCAGTTGTCCCCGAATGGATGAGTGAAAAATCCCTAGCCATCGGTACATACTTCGCTGCATCCGGAGTTCCGGTGTTTTTTGGTTCAGGTTCACCTGTATCTGATAGCCATCTTGTATCCAGTCTTATAAACAGCAACTGGGAACAACAGCTTGGAGGCAAGATCAGGTTTGAGTCTGATCCCAGAAAAATAGTTAAAGACGTGATAGAGCACATCAACAAGAAACGTCAGATTCTTGGTATCTATGGTGTCGGCGGCCGAAAACAAAGCCCAGCCGAAATCGAAAGGATGAGAGCATTAAGACAATGGCAAATGAGGTTAAGGAGTTCGCTTCAGCAGTTATAAAGGAGGCGCCAAAGCTCGTCTCCAAAGCATCGGGCAAGCTTCAAGCCGCTATCAAGAAAAAAGGAGCTGAAGGACCTGTATGTTGTACTCCATCAGACTATCTTCCGGTCATCTATGGCATTACCGGAAAGAAGATCTCTATACTATCCGATCTCAACCAGATTATCGTACAAGCACGTGACCTCCTCGCCGAACCACCTGGCAACAACCATTGGCTTCCTTATCTGGGTCACGCTCTGGATGCTGGAATAGCTTCCCTATTTGCCGAAGAGATAATCGAAGCTGTTGATATCAATCCAGATTCCAATTCATCAGATGGTTTGTGGCTAGGCGCTCCGTCAGACGACATAGTTCAGACATGCGGATTGCAGATTATCAACGGAGCTATGAAAGGATTCGCCACCTTGATTGGAGCTGCTCCCTCAACTGACAAAGCAAAGCAAATTGCCCAAGAGCTAAAAGAAAAAGAACTCTACATTTTCCTAGTCGGTCAGGACAAAGAGGAATCTATGGGCAGGCAGCTTAGGCAGGCAGGAATAAACCTCGGCTGGGATGAGCATATAATTCCTTTTGGTCGTCAAACCTCAAGCATAGTCCATGTCTTTGGTTTTTTAACTAGAATAGCTATAATTCACGGTAAGATAAAACCCGGGGATTTAAAGGGGATATATGCTTTTCTCAAAGAAAAGGTGTTTGGCTTTTTTATGATCCTCGACCAGGTAGATAATGAAAAATATGCCATGGCCGCCGCTGCAAACAGTTTCGGGTTTTTGACCATGGCTCAGGAATACGTTCCCCAGCTACTACCCATTCATACTCTACATAGATTGCGCTAATTTCTCCTAGTGTTAAACTTTCTAAGCAGCCATGCTTCAATAATGAGATGGACAATCTGTACATACGGTAGCAAGGGGGGAATGTGAAAATACCCAAGTGCATGAGCACACAGCACCCGGACAACGTAAATCCTCCTTTCTTCGCCAGAGATACCGAGCTTGGCGGGGAAGATGAAGTTCAGGAAGCGTACTATGCTTTCTCTAATTTAGGCTGCGACGAGCAGATGTGGGATTATGAAGGCAAGGAAGTCGATGCTTTTGTAGTCAAGAAGCTTCTTAACAAGTACGAATCGTTTTTCAAGCAGCAACGGTTAGGAAAAGACATATTTCTGACATTGCGAGTGCCAAATCCTACTGTAGAGAGAACAGAAGCAAAAGTGCTGCTGGAAACCCTTGAGAGCATACCGAGGTCATATGACGTCGCTAAACTGTTTTATGGAGATGATATCCCGCCCATTTTCGAGGTCATTTTGCCGATGACAGCTTCATATAAATGCGTGGACAGGATCTACCAGTACTACCGGGAATTTGTAGTCGGCAAACAAACTAGACCTTTTAGAAACGGCGACCTTACAATCGCCGAATGGATCGGCGAGTTCAAACCGGCAAGGATCAATGTGATTCCTCTTTTTGAAGATATGGCTCATATGCTTGCCGCTGCCGATATCGTCGGAGACTATCTTCGCGGAAAAGAAATGAAATACCAGCGAGTCTTTCTCGCCCGTTCAGACCCTGCTATGAACTACGGAATGATCAGTGCCGTCCTTCTTAACAAGATAGCACTTCAACGATTATATAAGTTCTCAAATAGTTCAGGCGTTCGGATTTATCCCATCGTGGGCGTCGGGTCAGCGCCGTTTAGGGGAAATCTAAGACCGTCTACTGTTGATAGAGTCTCCGCAGAATACCCGAGTGCGCACACTTTTACTGTGCAGTCAGCATTCAAGTATGACAATCCGCCGAACGTCGTCGAACAAGCAGTGAAACGTTTGTCGACTAGGGAGAGCGGCGCGCCGCACGAGGTCGATGAAGGTAGAGCTCTTGAGATCATCGATAAGTATTGCCGGGAATATAAACGCCAGATTATCGGATTGGCTCCGGTTATCAACCGCATAGCCCGACACATACCGAGCAGGCGTAAGCGAAAACTGCATATCGGTCTCTTTGGGTACGCTAGGAATATCGAAGGCGTCTCTTTACCCCGAGCAATCGGCTTCACCGCTTCATTGTACTCGATAGGGCTGCCGCCCGAGATACTCGGCCTTAACGCGCTGGACGACGATGACCTCAAATATATACGCACCGCATACACGAATTTCGATATCGATCTTAAGGATGCACTCCAGTATCTCGACGTGAACTGCAATCTCGTTCCTAAGAGTCTGTTAAAGCGTATTGATACAATGGGTATTTCATTCAAGCCTGATTCATCTCATGTTACTGTGACATCACGCATCGTCTCACTGCTTCAAGAAAACCGGACAGAGGATCTTCCCGAACATATTTTACAGGCGGCAAACATTAGAAGGTTTCTAGGCTAGCTCATAAGGTCTCTGCAAACATCGTGATCAGACGTTATACTAAGAAAGGCCAGTCGTTCGACCCACTCGGGCCAAGTGAAGTTTCCCTATTACGGCTTCTTTATGTATTTAGCAATCTTCTCAAACTTAACAAGGGAGCCATCTAAAAAGTGAGTGCTCGCAGTCGGCGCGAACACCATTAAATGTGAGTGCTGCGCGTTAGCACAGATGTATAAAAGCATTGTTCGCGTCTCCTGCTTGCACAATGCACATTTGTTATTAAGAGCGTAAAGCGGAAATCGTAAAGCGAAAAGGAAGACTTGGTAGGTGCGGATCTTAAAGTCGGATGGTTTAGATCTTCTTTCCGCTTTCCGTTCTTTTTCACCTTATTCACTCTGTTTACCGTTCACCACTTCACCATCTCCTACCTGCCATCTGCTGATCAAGATCCTCACCGTCCAGGTTTGCAGGGGAGTTTGAGAACTGGGTATAAGCGTTTCTTTACACTTCACGGTTGGCTATAATTGGCTTGAAGAGCTACCGGTCTTCAATGGATGTGTAGTCTGGAGCTGTGATATGAGAGATAAGTCTATAAATGTCTTACTGATCGAAGATAGCCCGGCTCATGTAGTCATCATCAGAGAAATGCTCAAAGCAAAGAAAGACATCGAATTCAACATTGTGCACGTTAAAGATCTTTCTGAAGGGTTGAACTATCTTACCTCGGGCGATACAGACATTGTTTTGCTGGATCTAGGCTTGCCGGATAGCACCGGTATCGAGACATTCGACAAGATACATGCACAAGATAGAGATATACCCATTGTTGTAATAACAGCCAATGCCGACGATGAGCTGGCGATAGAAGCCGTGCAAAAGGGAGCTCAGGACTATCTAGTCAAAGAACAAACAGACTCTGACATGCTGATACGCTCCGTCCGGTACGCTATCGAGCGGAACAGGATGTATTCAGTTCTACGCGGGCTTGTGCTTATAGACGATCTGACCGGTCTGTACAATCGAAGAGGCTTTATTGCTCTTGGCAAGCGAAATATCAAACTGGCGGACCGGACAAAGAAACGCCTACTCTTCGGCATAGCTGACCTGGATGGATTGAAGTTGATCAACGACAGTTTCGGTCATAAAGAGGGAGACCGGGCACTACTGGAGACGGTGCAGATACTGAAAGAGACTTTTAGGGAAACGGATATCATCGCTCGAATGGGCGGTGATGAGTTTGCGATCATCGCCATAGAGGCCTCGATTGAAACCGCCAACGTCGTTACCGCCAGATTGAAGGCGAATGTCGATAGACATAATTTGAAAAAGAACCCGGACCGCCGATTATCTATCAGCATAGGTGTGACATTCTATGAGCCCGGGTCGCATAGTTCGATCGATGAGCTTATTTCAAAAGCGGATGAATTGATGTATATGGAGAAAAACGCTAAAAGAGAACCCTAACCCAGTTTCCCCTCCTTTTTGTTGGTTACTCGCTAATTATCTTGGAGGAACGATGGCTCTTTTACAACAATCAGGCCTTTTTACAGAAGTTTAAAGGCACAACCGCCGATCAAGATTCTCACCGTCCAAGTCTGTACTCCAAGAATGCAGACTCAGTAACCTCGCAAAACAGACATGGCCCCGCTTAGCAACAATATAGATAAACCTAACGCAAAATTCACCTTGACCAAGTTTAGAGACACTTTTTGAAGTGATGCCTTTTCAGGATCGGTTTCTGTCCGCATAATCGTGGGAGTCAAGACCAAGCTCCTATAGAAATGAATCGAGACCATGGTGAAAACCAAGATCAGCTTCAGGATTAAGATCATCATCCAGTCGTTTTCAAGAAATCCGATTTCTGAAGGCGGCTTACCTAACCAAGCCAATGTAAACCCGGTGACAACGAGGGTTATTATGCAGTAGTTTGCTAGCGAAGTGAATCGTTTTGAGATTTCTCCTATAAGCTTGCCTGACTCCGCTCCCAAAACATCTTTGGATGATGGTAATGCGATAAACAGGATAAATGTTATTCCACCGATCCAGATGGTTGTTGCGATAAGATGTATCCAGTAAACGGTTATTACTATTATCTCTTTGATATCTTCCTCCTTGTGATCTAAGAAAGGCAACTGATCGCGTATGATCCGAATCCTTAATTACTCATCTGTCTTAACAGGCGGGATGCAACCGCAACCGCAGGTACTCTTTTTCTGGACCTTGATTTCGGGCTTCTTCTCTTCGGGATTTTCTTTCTCTTCCTTGGCATCTTTCGCCATTTATATCACCACCTTCTGTATAAGTGTATGCATATCTTCTTATAATCATAGGCAAAAAAATTAGCTTTTCATAGCTTTCAAGTTTTTCCCGTACTTGCTTGTTTGCCCAAACAGCCGCAAGTGCAGATACGGTTAAGTCTTTGACGGCATTTTTCAAGGGCTTCCCGGTTTAGTGAGTAGTAGATCCAGTACCCCTGCCTTTCGTCCTTTACGAGCCCCGCGCTTCTAAGCACCCGCAAATGCTGGGATACCGCGGACTGGGTGATCTTCAATGCTTCAGCCAAGGCATTAACATTCATAGACTCTTCTTTTAGGAGTTCGATGATCTCTATTCTCTTATCAACAGAGAGTAGTTTAAATAGGTCAGCTGCTTCTTTCATGCGTTCACCTCGGTAAGAATATAAGTATATACTAATATACTTTAACATACTTTGAGTTGTCAAGCACTTTTTAGATTAGGCGATTCGGGGACTTGACAAATCTCGTGCATTGATATACTATTCAAGTAATCAATAAGATAATAGAATAGTTGATAAGGAGGATAGATGAATCGAGACAGACAGTTCAAAGATACTGTTTATGAGCAGCTTTCAAGAATAGGGAAGGCTGTATCAAGTCCAAAAAGACTTGAGCTTTTAGATCTTCTTTGTCAGGGACCGAAAAAAGTCGAGGTGCTGGCCAAGGAAACAGATCTATCAGTCGCAAATACATCTCAACATCTTCAAATACTTCGGGGCGCCAGTTTGGTGGAGAGCCGTAAAGAGGGTCTTTATGTTGTATATAGAATTGCTGATTCCGATGTCTGTGTTTTTTTTCGAAGCATGCGGATGCTTGCGGGAAGAAGGCTCGCGGAACTTGAACTTACAGTACAGCGCTTTCTTAAAGAACGGGAGGGGCTTGAAACTGTTGACCGGGAAGAACTTCTCGAACGTGTCCGGCATAAGAGTGTGACAGTCATCGATGTCAGACCCCCGGAGGAGTATGAGGCCGGCCACATCCCGGGAGCTCTATCGATCCCGCTAAAGAAACTCCAGTCAAGGTTGGCCGAAATACCCAAAGACCGGCAAATCGTCGCATATTGCCGGGGACCTTACTGTGTACTGGCAGTCAAAGCCGTTGATATCCTTCGCTCACAAGGATACAAAGCGATACGGCTGGAAGACGGTGTACCCGACTGGCGCGCACGAGGTTTCAAAGTGGCAACCGGAAGTAATAAGTAATCGGATTCTTAGATCACCCTTAAAAGGAGACTTAAAATGGAAAAAACATTGTATATGCTTCTATTGGCCGCCCACAACATCGCGGCTGTCCTATGTGTGGCCGCTCCTTTTTACATGTCACGCATCTCAAATGCGCGGTCAAAGTATGACAAGCGGGTCATATATGATATGGACCGCCTCATGGAGGATGTTATAACCACACAACCTCAGATCTGCTGGGCTGCTCTTATCACGCTGGTTATTACGGGATCCGGGTTCCCGTTTGTTCACTATCTTTTTTACGGTGCGTTCAAGGAATTGACTATGATCGGTTGGATAGCGCTAGCAGTAAAGCTGTCTGCAATTGGTGGTATGGCGTTTATACTTTACTGGGGCACGTTTATCTACAATCCCAGATTAAAAGACTTATTCGCTAAGTTTGAACCGGATAGCAAGCCGGATCCCGACATTGAACAAGAGTTTTTTGCCTTGCGCAAACTAAGGAAGTTCTGGTGTGAACGCTGCTGGAATCTCGGTTTGATCGTTCTTGTGGCTACTGCGATCCTAAGATGGAGTTAAGACTTTGAAACTGGCGATTGTAATTTCTAATGATGATCCTGAAACCATCTGGAATGCATTCCGCTTTGCAAATTTTTCTATTAGTAAAAGCGAAAAAGTGAGAGTGTTTCTATTAGGAAAAGGTGTGGACTACGAGGGCCTTTCGACAGAGCGATTCGATCTGCTCGAGCAAGCCAAAAAGTTCGTAGAATCAGAAAATGCGGAAATACTTGCCTGTGGTACGTGTCTTAAGATCAGACATCAGGAAAGTACCGGACTGTGCCCGGTTTCTACTATGGATGATCTGTATGAGCTAGTGAAGGAAAGTGACAAGATCCTGACTTTTTAAGAAATTATCTAAAGTTATCTTGACGTTGTCCGAATTAGTAACTATCGTTACTAATTGTAGACCAGGAGAAATGGTGAATATCAGAAATATTTCGGACATTAACGGCACTTTACATGAACAGAAAACAAACGGGATGCAATGGACTCTCGAACCACGCGTCGAGAAGACTCTCGACGCTCTGCCTTTCAATGTCTTGCTGTTGGATCAGGATCACAAGATCGTCTGGGCGAATAAGGCGGTATCGCAGATACTGGGCCTCCGCACCTCGGCTATAGTCGGTAATCAGTGCTTCAAGATCGTACACGGCAGAGAAAAAGTGCTTGATAACTGTCCGATGGAAGAAGCGATCCGTATTGGCCGGCCTGTCGAATGTGAGTTGCTGGATGAAGAATCGGGCCGGCTGACACATTCGGCTGTATACCCGACAAAGCTCATGACCGGCAACGGGCAAAAGATATACCTGCACGCCACGAGGGATATAACCGAAAGACGGATCGATGTCGATCAAGCTTGCGAAGGCGAGACGATCCTGCAGAAGTTATGCGCCGGCGCGCCGCTCATCGTGCGAGAAGAAGACTTTTCACGAGTTAAATCATATATGGACGCACTCCGGAGCAAGGGCGTCAGCGACCTCATCGCGTACTTTAAAGAGCACCCCGAAGTAGTCGCGCATTGCGCGTCGATGGTGGAAGTACTGAACGTGAACAAACCGAACCTGGCTTCGGATAAAAAGAACGACCATGATCTGTTCATGGTAGACCTCGGCGGTTTTATCTCACGCGATTCGTACGGGACTTTCTGGGAGGAACTGGTCGCCATATCTGAAGGGCAAGACCGGTTCGAGGGCGAGACCAGCACGCTGTCACTTACCGGCGAGCAACGCGATATACTGGTCAAATGGGCTGTCTTGGACGGTCATGAAAACACGTACGCGCGAGTCCTTGTGTCTATAATCGATATCACGGGTATAAAGCAGGCGCAAAGGTCCCTAACGCTCGAACACCGCCATATGCTGTCATTATTCGATAGAGTCACCGATAAGGTATACTTCAGCGATCCGGAGACGGACGAGATCCTGTATATCAATGATGTATTGAGAGAGAGATTCGGCGACGTCGTAGGGCAGAAGTGTTACCGCGCGTTTCAGGGCAAAGAAGCTCCATGCGAGGCATGCACAAACCCCGAGATCTTCGACAAGAACCTGTATATGCCGGTCGTGCGGGAACTCAAGAACCCGCTGGACGGCCGCTGGTATAGATGTGTCTCAAAAGCCGTCAGATGGCCGGACGGCAGACTGGTCAGATTCGCCACCGCTACGGATATCACAGACGAAAAATAAGACAGAACGAAAAATCCGCATTTCTTGTTGACACTGTTCCCGCATCGATGTATTATCAGTATTATCAGAATAATCAGTAACTACTGTCTTAAGGAGTGTGCTATGAAATCAATAAACGGGTGCTGTAGCGTTGACTCCGTCGTCTCGGTCGACGCCAGGGGGCAGATGGTCCTGCCGAAAGACCTTAGGGACAAGGCAGGCATAAAGGAAGGAGACAAGCTGGCGCTTGTGAGCTGGCAAAAAGATGGCAAGATCTGCTGCATAATGATGCTCAAAGCGGATGAGTTCTCGGATATGGTAAAAGAAGTGTTGGGCCCTATGTTGAAGGAGGTAAAGAAATGAAAGACGAAGATATAAGGAAAAGCGTACGTCAAGGCTATGGGAGCATTGCGAAAGATCAAGGTTCATGTTGCGGCCCACAGGCCGGGTCATGCTGCGGTCCACAGACGGTTTCGCAGGAAACAATAACCAAAAACATCGGATACAGGGACGAAGATCTGCAAGGTGTCCCGGAAGGCGCGGATCTCGGTCTCGGCTGCGGTAATCCCATAGCTCTGGCGTCTCTAAAAGAAGGAGAGACGGTCGTCGATCTGGGTTCAGGCGCGGGCCTGGACTGCTTTATAGCAGCAAGGCAGGTGGGAAAGAGCGGTAAAGTGATAGGGATAGATATGACCGTAGAGATGATCGAAAGAGCACGAGAGAACGCGACAAAAGGCGGGTTTGATAATGTCGAATTCAGATTGGGCGAGATCGAGAACCTTCCCGTCGCGGATGATGCCGCCGATATCATCATCTCGAACTGTGTCATCAACCTGTCCCCGGACAAAGATAGGGTATTCGAGGAATCTTACAGAGTCCTGAAGCCGGGAGGAAGGCTGATGGTATCGGATATAGTCTTGATGAAAGAGCTGCCGGCACGGATCAGACAATCGATCCAGGCGTATATCGGGTGCCTCTCGGGAGCGGACATGAAAAGCGAATACCTGCGGAAGATCGAACACACGGGCTTTCAGGACGTCCGGATCATGGAAGAAAATGTTTTTCCGGTAGATCTGATGCAGAACGATCCGACCGCACAAGCCCTCTATAAGGAACTTGCGGTCACACCGGAGGAACTGGAAAAACTGCAAGACGCCATAGTCAGCATCAGGGTGTCTGCCAAGAAACCATAGGTCTTATCCCTTTGTAACATTTATTACTTAAGAGTTCGTCCGAAAGACCGAAGTATATATATGTAAGATGAATGAGAGGTTGATCGGATGAGCGCACAAAAAGTAAAATCGCCGACAATTAAACAAAAAAAGATGCATACATATACCCTTGCGAGCGGCAATGGGCACATCAAGTCGGGTGTTCAAGAGTTGATCGACTCTCTACCTTTTTACGTCTTTCTGGTCGACAGCGACCACCGCATAGTCATGGCCAATGACAAGATCCGCGGTGCTTTGGGTGTCGAGCCGGAGACCATAACGGGCATGTATTGCCCGACGGTCGTACATGGCTTGGACGAGCCCTTTCCCGGTTGTCCTCTGGAAGATGCCGTTTTTACAGGTAAGGCAGTCGAGAAAAGGCTTTACGATAAGAAAATCGGAAGTTGGACATTGTCAGCCGTTTATCCTACAAGCTTTAAAACGGACGAGGGGAAAGCCGTCTTTCTGCACACCGCGAGGGATATAACAAACGTCGTGCGGAACGAGGAAGAGAATAAACTGAAGGCGCAATTACTGGATGCATCGACGGACTCGATATTCGTGGTCGATAACAATGGCCGTTTTCAGTACATGAACGATACTACCTTTAAGACCAGGGGTTATAAAAGCAAAGAAGAACTTATGTCTAAACCGCTGAAAGACCTCGATACGCCGGAATTCGCAAAGCTGATAGACCAGCGTATCAAACAGATACTCGAGAAAGGCGAAGCGACGTTTGAAACCGCCCATTATCGAAAAGACAGATCTGTTATGCCGCTGGAAATACACAGCAAAGTCATCGACTACAACGGGCAGAAAAGTTTCTTAAGCGTCGCCAGGGATATAACCTCAAGAAAAGCGGCCGCGGAAGAGCTCATTAGAAACTACGACATTCAGCGTGTCATAAACAAGCTTTTAAGTCTGTCGCTGGAAGACGTCCCTTTGGAAGATATCTTAAGACAAGCCTTAGATATGATCCTCGCGATACCATGGCTGGTGTCTCAGTCGAGGGGTAGCATCATGATGGTCGAAGACGAACCCGGTGTGCTCGTCATGAAAGCCCAAAACGGGCTCGCCGAACCGATCAAGAAGGCATGCGCAAAGGTCCCGTTCGGCCGCTGCATGTGCGGCCTTGCGGCCAAGAATAAAAGGATCGAGTTCGCGGACGCGCTGGATAAAAGGCATGTCACGACATACGAGGGGATATCTCCTCACGGACATTATTGCGTACCCATCATGTATTCCGACAGAGTGCTCGGGGTGATCAACGTCTATACGAGAGAAGGTCATCAGCGGAACCAGCGGGAAGAGGAATTTCTAAGCTCGGTCGCCAATACACTGGCCGGTATAATCATCCGCAAAGAAGACGATGAGATGCTCAGCCGGACTCTGAAGAGTCTGGAGATGACGATCGAAGGGACCGTCCAGTCGATGGCCCTGGTGGTCGAGACCAGGGATCCTTATACGGCCGGTCACCAGCGGCGGGTGGCGGATCTTTCGGTCGTAATCGCTAAGGAGCTCGGTTTGCCGGAAGATGAAACGGAAGGCATAAAGACGGCGGCGACCGTTCACGATATCGGAAAGATAAACGTTCCCGCGGAGATCCTCACCAAGCCCGGGCGTTTGACAGATATCGAGTTCGGTATCATAAAGACGCATGCTGGAGCGGGATATAATATCCTCAAACATATCCAGTTCCCATGGCCCGTCGCCATGATGGTGTTACAGCATCATGAAAGACTGGACGGCAGCGGTTACCCGCATCGCAGAAAAGCCAAAGACATAATCAAAGGCGCGAAGATTCTGGCTGTAGCCGATGTCGTGGAAGCAATGTCGACTCATCGCCCGTACCGTCCCGCGCTCGGGGTAAACACAGCTCTGGCAGAGATCAAGAAGAACAAAGGCAACCTCTATGATGCCGAAGTCGTCGACGCGTGCGTGAAGGTCTTCAAGCGCGGCTTCACCTTCCACGAATAACCGGTAAGAAGTGAGTATCTCAAGATTGTAACGATTATTACTTGATTATCTAAAAAACAACTGCTATATGTAAGATAATCTATTTTGTTATTTGCAGTTTATGTAGGTCTGTTTATATAGATGAAAGAAGAATGATTGAAGAATAAACACGACATCGAAGCAGATAACACACTAAAAGCTGACCTCCTGGATGCTACAATGGATTCCATCTTTGTATCCGATCTTGATGGGAATGTTCTTTACGTCAATGATACGGCATACAAAACACGAGGTTATAAGGACAAGAACGAGCTTATCGGCAAGAACCTCAATCAGCTGCTCGTACCCGAATACGCGAAGCTTATAAAGTCACGAATAAAAGAGATCCTAAAAAAAGGGGAAGCGACATTCGAAAGCGAGCACTACCGGAAGGACGGGTCAGTCATCCCGGTGGAAGTCCACAGCCGGGTCATCGAAAGCGCCGGACAAACCCTGTTACTCAGCGTTAATAGAGACATATCCGCACGAAAAGAATCAGAGCAGAGATTCTTGGAAGAAAAGGGTTTGACGGAAGCGGTTATGAACAGCCTGCCCGGCATCTTCTATCTGTTCGATCCGGCGGGCAACATGGTGCGGTGGAATAAGAACGTCGAGAAGGTATTCGGTTACAAAACCGGACAGATAAAAGACATGCGAGCTCTGGACTTCGTGCCGGCGCACTTCTTAGACTCCGTGACTATGGCGATACAAGAAGTCATATCAAAGGGGAACGTCACGGTCGAAGCGGAGTTGATGGCAAAAGACGGGACGTGCCTGCCGTTCTTTCTATCAGGCTCGCTACTCCGGACGAAGGACGCAATATATGTAATCGGTACGGGCATAGACCTGAGCGAGAAAAGGCAAGCGGAAGAAAAACTGGAAAGAAACTACGACATCCAGCGCGTCATCAATACGCTGCTAAGTCTCTCGCTGGAAGATGTGCCTTTAGACGAGATCTTGCAGCGGACTCTGGACCTTATCCTGTCCATCCCGTGGCTTGCTTTCGAGCACAGGGGTGCCATATTTATTGTCGAAGATGCGACAAGAACGCTTGTCATGCGGGCCGAGAGCGGCCTTGGAGAACCTCTTTCCCTGGAATGCGCAAGGGTACTGTTTGGCCACTGCCTTTGCGGCCGGGCTGCCTTGCATAAAAGAATAGAGTTTGCATCGCGGATAGTTAAAAGACATACCGTAAGGTATGAAGGCATGACTCCCCACGGGCATTACTGTGTGCCGATAGTCTCGTCCAGTCGCGTGCTCGGCGTCATCAATATATATACGGATGAAGGCCATAGGCGAAGCCAGCGCGAAGAACAGTTCCTGACGGCTGTGTCCAATACGATCGCGGGCATCATAATACGCATAGAAGAAGACGAAAAACTAAAACAGACGATGGAGGAACTCGAGGAGACCATAGAAGGAACGATCCAGGCGATGGCGATGACTGTAGAGACACGGGATCCATATACTTCCGGGCATCAGGAAAGGGTGGCTCTCTTGACAAAGGTCATCGCTGAACAGCTCGGCCTGTCCGTGCATGAAGTCGCGGGCATATACACGGCGGCGCTTATACACGACATAGGGAAGATAAGCGTTCCGGCCGAGATCCTGACAAAGCCGGGACGTTTATCTAAGTTCGAGTTCAATATAATCAAGACGCACTCGGAATCCGGACACACTATCCTGATAAAGATCAAATTCCCATGGCCTATCGCGCAGATAGTGCTGCAGCATCATGAACGGATCGACGGCAGCGGCTACCCGAAAGGACTCAAGGGTGATGAGATCGTCCTTGGTGCCCGGATAATCGCCGTAGCCGATGTGATCGAAGCGATGGCCTCACATAGGCCTTACCGGTCCGCAATCGGTATAGACCTTGCTTTAAAAGAAGTGACGGATAACAAAGGCAAGCTGTATGACGCCGAAGTCGTCGACGCGTGCATGAAGGTCTTTAACCACGGCTTCACCTTCCACCAATAACAAAGGAGGAGTTATGAGCGGGTCAAAAAGGGGTTTGATCATCGGTATCATCGTTCTGGTCGTACTCGCATTGGCGGCCGGCAGCGGGATCGGTGCCTATCTGCTGCTAAGTAAAGGAAAACAGGTGTCAGCGTCGACCCTGAAAAGCCGGACCGACAAGATGAAAGCGGATGCGGATAAACTGGCAAAAAACGTCGACTCGATGGAGAACGGACAGACGTCGACGACCGGTGAAGAAACGACGGAAACAAGCCAGGCAACGGAGACCACATCGACTTCCGAAGAAGAGGCATATATACAAGAACTGGAAACGACGGTCACGGAGATGGACCAGTATTATCAGGAGACGATAGCTCTTCTTCAAGAGACGGAAGACGAGCTGAACGCGCTCAATGAATCCATAAACGAACTCAACCAGACGGGACAGGAGCTTGAAGCGGACCTCGCTCAAGCCCTTGCAATAGCCGAGGAAGCGCAGACGACGGCAGAGACAGCGATCACTCAAGCAAACGCTGTCACTACGCAGTTCAAAAGCTCACTGGAACAGGCAAAGGAACTGGTCAAAGCAAGAAAAGAACTGTGGCAAGCCGAGAAAGACGGCAATCCGGTCAAGATCAAACTGGCCGAGAACAGACTGTCGGATGTTATATCGCAAGCCGGGCAGGCGCTGGCGTCATTAGATAAGATCGGCGGCGGCCAGGGTTTTGTAAACAAGTTCTTTGCACAGGTCCCTGACTATATGAGCCGCATAGGTGGGTTCAGCGCGATGAAGGACAAGTTCAAAACCGGACTTCCGAAGCCGAGCATCCCGCGGCGTCCTTGAATGTTCAGAAGTTAGCCAGTAGAATAGATACGGTAATGTTTTCAAGCCAAGAGAGGATATAGTTGAAGAAAGCGGTCATTCTTCTGGCGGCCGGACAAGGAAAGCGGATGAAGTCATCCCTTCCTAAAGTACTTCACCCCCTTTGCGGCAAACCCATGGTCTATTTCCTGAACAAAGCGGTAGGCGAGATGAGGCCGGACCGTTTTGTCATCGTGGTCAGCCCGAGGTCGGAGAACGGAGTCAAACAGGAAGTCAACCGCAAGGCGGAGATAGTCGTCCAGGGGGAACCGCTGGGTACCGGGCATGCCGTGATCGTGGCCAGGGAACAACTTAGAGATTTTACCGGACCGGTACTTGTCATCTGCGGCGATACACCTTTGTTAAGCAGCGGGACTATGAAGGGCCTGCTCAAGACCCACGTTGAGAAAAAAGCGGTAGCGACCGTATTGACGGCAAAGGTAGAGAGTCCGCGAGGTTACGGCCGCATAATACGCGGCAACGGCGGCATAAAAAAGATAGTCGAAGAGTCGGACGCGACGCCAAGCGAGCGCCATATAAGAGAGATCAATACCGGGACATACTGTTTTGAAGCGTCGGTACTGTTTGACGCGCTGAACTATCTGAAGCCGACCAATGTCCAGAATGAATACTATCTGACGGACATAATCGGCATGTATACCGAACAACGATTGAAAGTCGTTGCGCACCAGGTAGAAGACGAGACTGAGATCCTCGGTGTCAATTCCCGGATAGAACTGGCGGATGCCGAGATGATCATCCGCGAGAGGATCAATGACGAACATATGAGCCACGGCGTCAGAGTGATACACCCCGCGTTGACATACATAGACGCCGATGTGAAGATAGGAAAGGATACCACTGTCTTTCCGCTTACATTCTTAAACGGAAAGACGTCGATCGGTGAAGGCTGCTCGATCGGCCCTTCGACGCGGATAACTGACTCTATCATAGGCAGCGGTTGCTCGATCGAGTTTTCGGTCGTCAATGACGCAAAGATCGCGAAAGACGTAAGAGTCGGTCCCTATACGCACATAAGACCGGGCACTAAGGTATCGAACGACGCGAAGATCGGCTCGTTCGTGGAGATCAAAAAGACCATGTTGGGCAAGGGTAGCAAAGTACCTCACCTGGCATATATTGGAGATGCCGATATCGGCGACGACGTCAATGTGGGCGCCGGGACGATAACCTGCAACTACGACGGGATCAAGAAGAACAAGACGGTCATAGGGGGAGGCGCGTTCATCGGCAGCGATACGATCCTCGTCGCACCGATAAGGATCGGCAAGAAGGCCTATACGGGCGCGGGTTCGACTTTACGGAGAGATGTCCCGGATAGCGCCCTCGGTTATGAATACGCGGAACAGCGGGTAAAAGAAGACTGGGTCAAGAAACGGCGAACGAAAAAGAGTTAAGGAAGGAGCGGAAGTTGCCAAAAGACGGTCAGAGACTGATGGTATTTTCCGGAACGGCAAATCCCGATCTCGGTCAGGAGATAGCCCAACACCTGGGCACAAAACTGGGTGAGGTCGAGATATCACGGTTTGCCGACAGCGAGATATACGTACGTTTTATAGAGAGCGTCAGGGGCGCGCATGTCTTTGTCATCCAGTCTCTATGCCAGCAGGTCAACGACAATCTGATGGAGCTCCTTATCATGATCGACGCCTTGAAAAGGGCGTCAGCCGGCACCATATCGGCGGTCGTCCCTTATTATGGTTACTCGAGACAGGATAAAAAAACGGTCGCCCGCGAGCCGATAAGCGCTAAGCTTGTCGCGGATCTGTTGACCGTTGCCGGAAGCGACAGGGTGCTGACGATGGACCTCCACGCCGGTTCCATCCAGGGATTTTTCGATCTGCCGGTCGACCACCTTACGGCTTTGCCGATAATCGCGGATTACTTTCAAAAGAAAGACCTCGAGGACCTCGTGGTCGTGTCCCCGGATGTGGGGAGGGTCAAGACCGCCAAGAAACTGGCGGATACACTTGGAGCGCATGTGGCCGTACTCGCCAAGAGGCGCCCGCCGCACTCTCTTGTGGACGACCAGATCGTCACGGCGGCGGAAGTTACACATATAATCGGAGATGTCGAAGGCAGGCACGCGATAATGATCGACGACATGATAGATACCGGAGGTACGATATGCCGGGGTGCCCAGACCTTGAAGAAAGCCGGCGCAAAGGATATATACGCAGCGTGCACACATGCCGTGTTTTCCGGATCGGCCATCGAGAACCTGAAGCTGTCTTGCATCAAGGAGATGGTCATCACCAATACTGTGCCTTTATCGATCGAGAAATGTATCGACAAGATAAACATACTGTCGGTCGGCCCGATCTTTGCGACAACGATACAGAACGTATTTGAAGATAGGTCTATCAGCGAGATATTCGGAGGAACAGACCACGTTTAAGAGCTGAAGGCTGAAGGATGAAGAGCTGAAGTCGCGTTGAGAGTACGGATTATATGTGTTAGTCTTTGATACTACGCCAACCTTCAGTAACTAAATAGATATAAAGTCTGAAGATATCTTGGTTTTTCTTCAGCCTTCATCCTTCAGCTCTTCAGCACTTGGATAAGGAGTGATTAGTAGTGGAAGTGAAGTTGAAAGCGGTCAGCCGGATTCCGGGGACCAGAGGGGAACTTAATGTGGACCGGACGAACGGCAAGATACCGGCGACGTTTTACGGGAAGATGGTCGATCCTGTGTCTATGTTCGTAGAGCTGCCGGATTTTCTGTCCGTTATCCACGGAGACGCGGGGACTAACGTCATCCTCGAACTGGAGATCAAGGATGCTCCTCAAGTAAAGGGTAAACAGACGGTCATCATCAAAGATATGCAGAGGGATCCGATCAAAGGCGATATCCTGCATATCGACTTCATGAAGATATCGATGGCCGAAGAGATCCAGGCGACCATTCCGGTCGTTATCTCGGGCGAGTCGACAGGTGTAAAGCTGGGTGGCGTATTACAGCACACGATACGCGAGGTGAACATCAAGTGTCTGCCCGGAAACATGCCCGATCAGTTCGAACTGGATGTGACGGAACTCGATATAGGCGACAACATCCATGTCTCCGACCTGCCTCAAATGGAAGGCGTTGAGGTCCTTGACGATCAGGAAGAGATCCTGGTCTCGGTCGTACCGCCGACCAAAGTCGAGGAACCTGTTGTAGCCGAGGAAGAGGAACTAGAGGAAGAAGAAGCGGCGGCGGAACCGGAAGTCATAGGCGAGAAGAAAGAAGAAGAAGCCGAACAGGAATGACGACCTTCCTTGTCGTAGGATTGGGAAATCCCGGCACAGAGTATATATCAACGCGCCATAATATAGGTTTCCTGGTGGCTGAACGGATCGCCGACAGGTTCGGTATCAAATTCCGTATAGCTCCCTCGAATGCCCTGATCGCCGATATGCATGATGTCGATAGACGCATCCTTATCGTCAAACCCCAGACGTTCATGAACTCTAGCGGTAGGACGGTGAAGATGCTACGCGACTGTTTCGATGTGCCGGTCGATCGGATATTGATAGTCCATGATGATATGGACGTACCCTTCGGAGAGGTCCGGTTAAAAGAGGCCGGAGGCTCGGCCGGTCATAAGGGCCTCCAGTCGGTCATCGATGAACTGGGGACGGAGGATTTTAAACGGTTGCGGCTCGGCATCGGACGGCCGCCGGGTAAGAAAGACCCGTCCGATTTTGTCCTTGAACCGTTCAAGTCCGGAGAAAAGAAAGAACTGGATTTTGTGATCGAAGAAGCCACGGAGATAGCCGTTAAAGTAGCTGAAAACCTGCAATGAGCCTCAAGGACCTTCTGGTCCGGATCGAAAAGGACCAGCAGTTTCTAAACCTTTTAAAAGAACTGAAAAGACCGCCTTATATAAACAGCGTGAGCCTGCGATCGTCAATAAGACCATTCGTGCTGTCGGCTATCGCGGACATGCTGCATGCCCCTGTTTTGATCATCACCTCGCGTCCGGGAGAAACCGAGGACCTGTATGAGAATATATCCGCTTTTTTAAAGGAAAGGGCTTTCCTCTTTCCTGGCCTGGATGTGATCCCCGGTGAAGACATAGGTCCGGATAAGGTGATCGTAGGACAGAGAAGCAACATCGTCGACCTTCTGTATTCCTCACATCCGATGGCCGTGATCCTTTCGCAAACGACATTTGAAGAAGGCGTGGGCTTTCTTAAGGTCGAAGACTTCAAACCGTTGACCATCAGGGAGGGCAAGGAGATCGACTTCGACATGCTTCTCAAGGGACTGGTCGGTCTCGGCTACGAACGGGTGTATATGGTGGAGAAGAAGGGAGAGTTCAGTGTCAGGGGAGGCATCGTAGATATCTACCCGGTGACGGATGATGAACCTGTCCGGTTGGAACTCCTGGGCGACACTGTCGAGCAAATGAAGACCTTCAGCCTGGTCACCCAGAGGTCGGTCAAGAAGATCACGACCGCGACTATATATAATACAGTCGAGACACACCGCAAAGGGCGGACGAAAACGCTGGCAGACTTCCTTCCACAGGAAGGCCGCATCATACTCGATGCGTCAGGTACCGGCGGCGAAGAAACACCGTTCTTCAAACCGCGTCCACATCCTGTTTTCACAAAAGCCGGGAGCTTGACTGATTTCGAGTTTCTAAAGAAACACCTTCGGCATCTGGATGAAGAGGGCTTTAAAACGACTCTGGCGTTGGACGGTAAAGGCCAGGTGGAAAGATTCTCGGAATTGATCCGCGAATGGGGCATCACGTCTTCCAGGATAGACCTGACGGATACGGTACTTCAGGACGGCTTCATCCTGGATGAGATAAAGACGGCTGTAATGACCGATCGCGACATCTTCGGCCTTCATCGCAAGAAACGGCAGCTTAAGCAGAGCGGGCGGAAGACGTTCTTTGACCTGATGGATATCAAGGACGGCGATCTCCTGGTCCATATCTACCATGGCATAGGCGTATATAGGGGTCTCACCCAGAAAGAAGTGGACGGCATCAAACGCGACTATCTGGTCATTGAATACGCTGAAGGCGACAAGCTGTATCTGCCGAGCGACCAGATGAACCTTGTTCAGAGATATATCGGCGGCGAGGGCGTGAAGCCGTCCATCTACCGGTTGGGAGGACGGAGGTGGCAGAGTGTTAAACGCAAGGTCAAGGAGTCGGCCGAGGTCCTGGCTGCCAGCCTTCTCGAACTCTATGCCGAACGCAAGAAGGCGGAAGGGTTCGCCTTTTCACCGGACACCCCGTGGCAGCGGGAACTCGAGGATTCCTTTCCTTACCAGGAGACACCTGACCAGGCGGTCAGCATCCTCGACATCAAACGGGATATGGAAGAGATCGCCCCGATGGATAGGCTGGTCTGCGGAGATGTCGGTTATGGAAAGACGGAGGTGGCCATCCGGGCGGCTTTTAAAGCGGTCATGGACGGGAAACAAGTGGCGGTCCTGGTGCCGACGACGATCCTTGCGGATCAACATTATCTGACCTTCAAGGAGCGTTTTCAGGCCTTTCCGATCAGGTTGGAGGTAGTATCGCGTTTGAAGACCGAAAAGGAACAGAAAGTCATCCTTGAGGACGCGGAATCGGGGCGCGTAGACGTCTTGATAGGTACACACCGGCTCCTGCAGCCAGACATCAGATTCAAAGACTTGGGGTTGATCATCGTCGATGAAGAGCAGAGGTTCGGCGTCAAACATAAGGAGCATTTAAAGGAGCTAAGGAAGGATGTAGATGTCTTATCACTAAGCGCTACGCCGATCCCAAGGACATTGAACATGGCGATCACCGGCATACGCGATATGAGCATCATAGATACCCCGCCCGAGGATAGATATCCGGTATCGACGTACGTCGGCGAGTACAGCGACGCTATCGTGGCCAACGCGATAAAACGCGAGCTGTCCAGGGGCGGGCAGGTCTTTTTTGTACACAATCAGATCTATTCGATCGGCATGTTCGTCGAGAAGCTGGCGGAGCTTGTCCCGGAGGCGCGGATCGCTCTGGCACACGGTCGGATGCCGGAGAAAGCGCTGGAAAAAGTCATGATGGGCTTCTACGCTCATCAGTTCGACGTTCTGGCCTCGACGACCATCATAGAATCCGGGCTCGACGTCCCGAATGCCAATACATTGATCGTCGATCGTTCGGATAAGATGGGCCTGGCGCAACTCTATCAACTACGCGGGCGCGTCGGCCGGGCGGACCGCCGGGCATTCGCATACTTTCTATATGCGCCTGGTACTGTGTTGAGCGACACCGCGTTCCACCGGCTTGAGACGATCGCCGAGATGACAGAGCTGGGAAGCGGCTTCAGGATCGCTCTGAGAGACCTCGAGATAAGGGGCGCCGGCAACATACTCGGCAAGGAACAACATGGTTTTGTCAATGACGTCGGCTTCGAACTATACGCGGATCTGTTGAAAGAAGCGGTCGCCAGACTGCAGGGAAGACCATTGCCAAAACGGACGGACGCAAGGATAAATCTGCCGGTCGACGCGTATATCGCTAAAGACTACATAGGGGATGAGGCGCTAAGGGTGGATGCTTACAAAAGGATCTCCGCCACGTCCAAGAAGCGGGAGGTGAAGGACATAGCGGATGAGCTTGAGGACAGGTATGGACCGTTACCGGACGCGACCAGAAACCTGCTTGATATCGCGATACTCAAGGTGGTCGCGATCCGGCTCGGCATAAACCGCATCTCATATGAAGCGGGGAGGATCCGGCTGGCTCCATGCCGTCTGTCGGACCGGCGCGCGGGTAAGATAAGTGAAGAATATACGGGGACGAGATACAGAAAAGAGGAACACGCGTTATACGTAAAAGCCGCTCCGTCCGCGCAGATCGTGTCCTTGTTGACACAAATGCTGTGTGATATAATGACCTAATGTTTTGTTAAAATACAATACCTACTGTTCAAGGAGGAAAAATGAGGTTTAGGAGAGTTTTTACATGGGCTGTGTTGCTGACATTCGCTTTTAGCGCGATCGGGTGCAGCCTGTTCCAGAAGAACGCGGCTGTCGTCAACGGTGAAGGCATCCCGATGAAGAAGGTCGACGACGAGTTGAATAAGATCGCGGCGCAGCACAAGACCGCCGAGCAGAAGAAGATCTTCCAGCAACAGAAGAAGGAGATCCAGAAGACCATCCTCGACGACCTCATCAATAAGAAGCTATACGAGCAAGAAGCCTCGAAGATGGGAATAGACGTCACGGACAAAGAGGTCGACAAGGAGATAGAATCGACAAAGAAGCGGTTCCCCTCCGAATCGGCATTCCAAAAAGCCCTGAAAGACGCCAACTTCACAATGGACGATCTTAAGGAGTTCATCAAGAACAGCCTGGTCACAAAGCGCGTCAATGAGAAAGTGACCGGCAAGATCACGGTGACGGAACAAGAAGCAAAGGACTATTTCGACAAGAACAGCACCCAGTTCAAAGACCCTGAGCAGGTAAAGGTATCTCATATCCTGGTGAAGACGGAAGATGAAGCCAAGAGTGTAAAGAGTGAGATAGACAGCGGTTCGATCACGTTCGAAGATGCCGCCAAGAAGTACTCGACGGATCCGGGCACCAAAGATAAGGGTGGCGACCTCGGTTTAGTTCAGAAGGGTCAGATGGCACCGGAGTTTGAAACTGCGGCGTTCGGCCTGGCGATCGGTGTGGTAAGCGACCCGGTCAAAACCCAGTTCGGATGGCACCTGATCAAGGTCTTCGAAAAGAAAGAAGCCAGACAGAAGACATTCGACGAGGTAAAATCCAGCATCCAGCAGATGCTTAAAGCCCAGAAAGAAAGCGACAAGGTCAAGAAGTGGCTGGACGGCGTAAAGAAAAAGAGCACGATCAAGAAGAACATATAAGGGGAGCTAGTAGCAAGTAGCTAGTAGCTTGTAGAAAAGCATATGGGGGCGGATCTTTAAAGAAGGTCCGCCTCTTTTTTTTAAACCGGTCTGAATGATAAAGTATGTAGCAGCCGACCTTTAGGTCGGCCATATCAAAGACAGGAAGCGATGGTAAAAAAACATAGGTTCGATGAGCTGGTAGAGATCATGGCGAGACTTAGAGGCCCGGATGGATGTCTCTGGGATAAAGAGCAGACTCACCAAACATTGAAACCATATATGATCGAAGAGGCTTATGAGGTCATCGAGGCGATCGATACGGGAGACGACGAGCATCTCAAGGAAGAGCTGGGAGACCTACTTTTACAGGTGGTGTTCCACGCCCGGATCGGCTCCGAACAAGGCAGGTTTACTATCGATGACGTCTTGAGTTCGATCAGCGAGAAGCTGATCCGGAGGCATCCCCATGTGTTTGAAGGGGTCGAGGTAAGCTCTTCCCGGGAAGTCATCGAACGATGGGAAAAGATAAAGAAAGGCGAGAAAGAGGAACGGACTTCAAGGTTGGACGGCATTCCAGGTTCGTTGCCGGCACTATATCACGCGTACAAACTTCAGAAAAAGATGGCCGGAGTCGGCTTTGACTGGCCGGATAAGGAATCGGCCGTAAAGGCATACCACCGGGAACTCGAGGAGTTCGAAGAAGCCCTTGAAGGCAAGGGCGATCTGGCTGACGAGCTCGGCGATATCCTCTTCATGATCGTCAACTTAGCCAGGCATTATGGTCTTGAACCGGAAACACGGTTGAAAGAAGCCATACATAAGTTTGAAACCCGTTTCAGGCATATGGAAGACAGCGCGGAACAGAGCGGCAAGGTCTTCGAGGAGCTGTCTCTGGATGAGATGGACGCGTTGTGGGATGAGGCAAAAGCACAGGAGGTCAAAGACGAAGATGGTTAAAATCTTAAAGGTCCGGGCGCGGGAGATACTTGATTCTCGAAGCAATCCTACGGTAGAGGTCGATGTCGAACTCGATGACGGGAGCAAAGGGAGAGCCGGTGTGCCTTCAGGGGCATCGACGGGCACACTCGAAGCTCTTGAACTGCGTGATGGAGACAAACAGCGATACGGCGGAAAGGGAGTCCTTAAGGCGGTGGACAACGTTAACTTGCTGATCGCTGAGAAGATCACTGGTATGGATCCCTTCGACCAGGGAGGCATCGATGGATTCCTACTGGGGCTTGACGGCACTCCGAATAAGGAGAGACTGGGAGCGAACGCGATCCTCGGGGTATCGATGGCCGTGGCACATGCCGCGGCGGCATCGAAGGGTGTACCGCTTTTTAAGTATCTGGGCGAGGACTCCGTGCTTATACCCGTCCCGATGATGAACATCTTGAATGGCGGAAAGCACGCTGACAACAATGTTGATATACAGGAGTTTATGATCATACCGGTCGGAGCACCTTCTTTCAAGGAAGCGCTGCGGATGGGCAGCGAGATATTCCACACGCTGAAAAGCATCCTGAACGGCAAGGGCCTGAACACTAGTGTCGGCGATGAGGGCGGTTTCGCGCCGGATCTTAAGTCCAACGAGGAAGCGATCACGGACATCCTTGAAGCAATCGCTAAAGCCGGTTTCGAACCCGGCAAGGATGTATCGATAGGATTGGATGTTGCTGCCTCGGAACTGTATCAGGGCGGACAGTACATCCTATCGGGGGAAGGCAGACAGATGAACGCGGGCGAACTCGTCGACTTCTATGAGATGCTGGTCGACAAGTATCCCGTAATATCGATCGAGGACGGTTGTGCGGAAGATGACTGGGACGGCTGGAGACTTCTGACCGAACGCATCGGAAACAGGACACAGCTCGTAGGGGACGATATATTCGTCACGAATCCCGGTATTCTAAAGAAAGGGATCGACGAAGGCATCGCGAACTCGATACTTATAAAACTCAACCAGATCGGTAGCGTGACCGAGACTATAAATACAGTAAATATGGCAAAAAACGCCGGTTACAGCACTGTCATATCACATAGGTCGGGAGAGACGGAAGATACGACGATCGCCGATTTTGCGGTCGCAGTCCGTGCCGGGCAGATAAAATCTGGGGCACCCTCCCGGGGTGAGAGAGTCGCCAAGTACAACCAGTTGCTAAGGATCGAGGAATCCCTTGGCGACAAAGCCGAATACAAATGGCCGGGCTAGGAAATCTCAAGGTTACTCCCAGAGCTATTATACTGGTCGTCCTGGTGCTGTTGTTGATCGGGCTTAACGTACAGCCGATCCAGGAGGTCTACCGCCAGGCGAAAGAGGCCAAAGAACTGGAGAAAGACTTAGACCAGTTGAAGTCCGAGAACGAGTCGCTGCGGACGGAAGTCGAGCGTCTTAACACGGACGCTTACATAGAACAGCAAGCGCGAGCCCGTCTCGGCTTGATAAAACCGGGCGAAAAGGCATATGTGATCGTCCCGCCTAAACAGGAGAAACCCCCACCGCCTCCGAAGAAGCCGGCGGCAAAATCCAAGCCCAAACAGCAAAAGAACATATTCATAAGATTCTATGAATTCTTAAAAAGCATGTGGTGAGATGAGACTCGCGGCGATCGACATAGGGACGAATACAGTCAGGTTGAAGGTCTGCGACCTTGTCGATCAAAGGTTGAACGTCGTTGCACGCGGCATGGAGATAACCAGGCTGGGATATAAAGTGAACGAGGAAAAACGGCTGGACGACCGGGCCGTCGAACGGACAACGGATGTCCTTGCAAGGTTTAAACGTGATATCGACACGCTCAAAACCGACAAGTATACGGTGGTCGCGACAAGCGCTGTGCGGGACGCGACTAACCGCGGGGATTTCGTCGATCATGTCAAAGAGACGACAGGTCTGGATGTCCGCATAATCACCGGCTCGGAAGAAGCCCGGTTGTCCTATGTGGGCGCGACTACCGGCGCTCCGTTTACAGTCGCCGATCGGGACGTGGTGGTCATAGACATCGGCGGCGGTTCGACGGAATTGATCCTCGGCAGTGGGACGCGGTACAAAGTAGCGAAAAGTATCAACATCGGGAGCGTGCGACTGACCGAGATGTTTGTAGAATCGGACCCGCCGACCGGTACGGAGATCGCTAGCATACGGCAGCATATCAAGAGACGCATCGACCGGGTGATCGGTCAAGTGCGACAAGACACTACCGGCATGATGCTCGTAGGCGTTGCCGGTACCATAACGACTATCGTAGCAGTCAGGGAATCGATGACTGTCTATGATCCCGATAAGGTCCATTTATCCAAGCTCGTTCTGAAAGATATGGAAGATGTCTTAAAGAAGTTCACAGGTGTGGACATGGAAGATAGGCGGAGGATCCCCGGCCTTGAACCTAAACGCGCGGATGTGATAATCGCCGGCGTGCTCATAGCCATCGAGGTGATGAGGGGTCTCAAGGCAAGGGACATGATCGTCAGCGAGAGTGATATACTTGATGGCGCGATGTGGTCATTAGTGAACGATTCACTGGGACGAGGAGGTAAATGATATGATCAGCAGTTTGAACAGTCTTGATAGCATGAACACCATGATCCAGGCGATTCTCGCCATCACGGTCTGTTGTCTTCCGCTATGGATCCTGGTATGTACAGCTTTCCTCGCGTTCTTCCTGAAGAAGAAATAGAACGATTACGTTAAGCGATACGCGATGACCAAGACCCGCTGTTTTGATATCGATACACTCGGACAACGACTCTGGCTTGATTTCATATCGGGCTTAATACCCCAAAATGTGGCCTGTTTGTCATCTTGATCGCAACCTAAAGTACCATTTAAAGTAACTGTAACGCTTCTCAGGTTTGAGTCCTCTG
>JAGVPG010000023.1 GCA_020052375.1 Actinomycetota bacterium
ACAGCTGCCAGCCAATATTGAATAGAAAAGTCGGATCGTATAGCAATGTTGCGATCACGGCTAAGCTTAAAGCGCTTAGCAGGTCCGCTTTTCTTGATAGTAGTGACGCGCCAAGAGCCGCTACGAACATGATGCCGGCTCTTAACACAGATGGAGCCAGTCCCGCGATCGACATATATGAGAACAATGACAAAAGCGTTATGCAAAATCTAAGGAATGCTCCCACCGGTAGGATGCTGACCACGAATATTACAGCTGAAGCGAGCATGGACACGTTCATACCTGAGACCGCAAGAATATGCGCTAGCCCCGTCTTTTTAAAATCATCTTTTACACCGGTAGGAATATTTGCAGTATCGCCGATCAATATCCCAGCCATTAATCCAGCTTCCCGCTTCGGCAGGTATTTATCAAAAGAACGGACAACCCTCATAGATATTTCCGGCTTGGCCGGTTGGCCTTGAGACCGGACGGTTACAGACGCCACTCCAACACCCAACATAATAAAGAGTATGCACATTAGAGGGATTACTAAAACAAAGCTTGGATTCTTCTTATCCCTAAAAGCCTTAATCAAGATCACACCAAGAACAAAAGCTGTTAAAAAGAAGCCACTGAAAATGATAGTATTCGATACTTCTGGTAGGGTAAATGAGGCATAGACCCCGAGTGTATACGACCCAGCTAACCACGGTAACCCAACCCTAAGCGTCTTCTCCTCTGGTTTCATGGTTTAAACCATGAAACCAACCGCAACCTTTTTTGCATATTAGGACTGCTCTTTAAGAAGTGGTTTTATACGCTTCCTATCTTTTTTTTCAGCCGCATTTAGTTTTTTTATAGTTTCTATAGCCATCTCAGTCGGCCAAAAATATAACGGATGCGCTCTAATCCATGTAAGAAATATGTGACTTGCGCCATTAAAGAATTCTTGTTCTTTCGAGTGTTTTAGTTTTTCCGACGCGCTATCAATAACTAGTTTTAAGCCAGCGCCACCAGCTTCTAATCTTCGACTCATTCGCGCAACTGTTGCTCTACTCGCTACAACATCTTCAACAATTTCATCAAATGATGCACCATGCATTAGCATGATCGCTATGCGTAAACGCCTGGCGATCATAGTCATTTCTTGTATTCCTAGCAAATCAGCAATGAAAAGCCTTGCTGAGCTACTTGTGCTTAACACTGATAAAGCAATAAACAAGTCACTCAGCATTGCTTCTGTTGATGTATTGTCATCTTCGTTTTTAATATCAAACCTACTCATGAGATTCCTTTCAAACCGTTTCATGGTTTAAACCATGAAACCAAATCGGTTGATTAAGATAAACCTTTTAAGCTAGAGGGTGATTTTGTCTTTTAGGTCGGAGAGTTTTTTCGGACCGATGCCGTCTACTTCAAGAAGCTGGTCCGTGTTTTGGAACGGTCCGTATTCGTCGCGATAGCTGATGATGTTCTCGGCTAGTGTCTTGCCGATGCCCGGCAGGCTGTCGAGCTCATCCACATTAGCAGTATTTACATTTATCTTTTCGGACCCTAGCGGACCATTTCCATTTTGGTTAGCTATCCGGCCATTATTTGATTCTCCTACTTTCGGTATCCATATGCGTTCGCCATCCCCTATAAGCTTGGCTAGATTCACAACATTAAGATCTGCGTCCGCGGCAAAACCTCCGCATATGTTCACAGCGTCCACGATCCGTGACTTTTCCTTCAGGCGGTATACACCCGGCTTTGCGACCGCACCGCACACATAAACACAAACATCTTTCTCCTGTTTAGCAGGTTCTTCCTTCTTCAACGCTACCCGGACGACCTTCTTGCCATTGTTCTTGTGGTCTCTTACATACATAAAACCTCCGATCATGAGGACGATCAGAATGAGAACACAAGCGGCTGCTACTTGCCATCTGCAGACTTCATAACCGAATTGTTCGGCGAGGAAATCCTGTACCCCGGAGAATATATCCTTGCTCATCTTACTAATATTACTAGATATTTCTAATCTGTCAACATCTGTGGATTGTTTGTGGATAAAATGATACGACACAAAAGGGTTAGCCGACATAAATGTCGGCGGCTACAAAGTACTTGCTTATTGCTTATTCTGGGCGGGTGACGATGTTGACCAGTTTGCCGGGGACGACGACTTTCTTTAAGACCGATCTTCCTTCCAGATGTTTAGAGACTCTCTCCGATGACATTGCGATGTCCGCCATTTCTTCCTGGCTAAGACCGGCGACAGTTTCTATCTTGTCGCGGACTTTACCATCCACCTGTACGATAAGTGTGATCTGGTCGGTCTTTACCAGTTCCGGATCGTAAGAAGGCCATTGCTCGCTATGCACGCTAAATGGTTTACCGGCATGTTGCCACAGTTCCTCGGTTATGTGCGGAGCAAAAGGTGACAAAAGCAGAAGCAATGCTTCAGTTGCTTCACTCGTGACAGAGACGTCTCTGATCCCTGTTTCGTTGTATTTCTGCAGGCCGTTTATGAATTCCATGACCGCGCTGATCACAGTATTGAAGTTAAACCGTTCAATATCTTGCGTTACCTTTTTTATTGTGCGGTGCGTAAGTTGTCGGATGCTTTTAGCGCTAGGATCATTGCCTGACCCGGATGTGGCAGCCCCCGCCTGCACATCCGAAACAAAACGGACATTGTCCAGTACCGTCCGGTAGACACGCTTTAGAAACCTGTGCACACCCTCGACACCTTTATCGCTCCATTCAAGATCCATCTCCGGAGGTGCGGCAAAAAGAATGAAAAGCCGCGCCGTATCCGCTCCATATTTCTCAACGATCTCCCCGGGGTCCACAACATTGCCTTTCGACTTGGACATCTTCTGGCCTTCCTTTATGACCATGCCTTGTGTCAGAAGGTTTGAAAACGGCTCTTTTGCACCTATGAGTCCCATATCGCTGAATACGCGTGTAAAGAACCGCGCGTAAAGAAGATGCATCACTGCGTGTTCTATACCGCCTATATACTGGTCTACGGGCATCCAGTAACGAGCTGCTTCCTCGCTGAACGGCGCCTTGTCATTATGAGGGCTGCAGTATCTTAAGAAATACCACGAAGAGCAGGTAAATGTGTCCATGGTATCCGTTTCGCGCCGTCCCTCCCCTCCGCATTTTGGACACTTGGTCTTGACGAAGCCTTCAAGTGCGGGTAAGGGTGAACGTCCTTTGTTGTCGATCTTGACATCTCCAGGGAGAAGGACCGGAAGTTCATTCTCAGATACCGGTACGATCCCGCACCTATCGCAATATATGACCGGTATCGGATTACCCCAATACCTTTGCCGTGATATGAGCCAGTCACGTAGCCTGTAATGGACGGATGCCGTACCGATCTTCTCTTTATCCAGATACGCTGTGATCTTCTTCAGGCATTCGCGGCTCGGAATACCGTCGAAGATACTTGAATTCGTCATAACGCCTTCGCCTGCGTAGGCCTCAGTCATCGTGTCGCCGTCGATATCCTCATCCTCCGGTCGGATCACGACGACGACCGGGATATCATATTTGCGGGCAAACTCAAAATCTCGCTGGTCGTGAGCCGGCACGGCCATGACTGCACCGGTCCCGTATTCCATCAACACATAATTAGCTATATATACCGGGATATCCTGGCCGTTCAGAGGATTCTTCACATATCTGCCAAGAAAAAGCCCTTTCTTCTCCGGCTCGACTTCAGACCTGTCGAAACCAGCTTCAAGCGCGACTTCACGCCTGAACACCGCGACATCTTCCTTTAGCCGGTCATCAATCATTTGATCTACAAGAGGATGCTCGGGGCTTAACAGAAAAAAGGTCGCGCCGTATAAGGTGTCGGGCCGCGTCGTGAATACGGTTATCTTTAACTCTTTACCGTCGACCTCGCCTACGACTGGAAAATCGACCATAGCGCCTTCGCTCCGGCCTATCCAGTTCTCTTGCATGATCTTCACACGTTCGGGCCATCCGGAGAGTTCTTGAAGACCATCGAGTAGTTCCTGCGCGTATCCGGTGATCTTAAAGAACCACTGTTCCAGCTCCCGCATTTCTACGACGCTGTCACAACGCCAGCAAAGACCGGCTTTGACCTGCTCATTAGCCAAGACAGTCTCGCAAGATGGACACCAGTTTACAGGGGCTTTCTTGCGGTATGCCAGTCCACGCTCCATAAACTTGAGGAATATCCACTGACCCCACCGGTAATATTCCGGTTCGGACGTATTGACCTCTCTGTCCCAGTCATAGCTGAAGCCCAACCGTTTTAACTGGCGTTTCATCGAAGCGATATTACTATTCGTCCATCTGGCGGGCTGTACCTTATTCTTGATGGCAGCATTCTCGGCGGGTAGGCCGAAGGCATCCCAGCCTATCGGATGTAGTACGTTGTAACCGCGCATGACATTATATCTTGCGATCACATCGGCAATAGAATAGTTGCGTACATGTCCCATATGCGCTTCTCCGGAAGGATAAGGGAACATCTCCAGAATGTAGCGTTTGGGCTTGCCGGGTTCTTCCTTGACATTATAGATACCCGTCTCGTCCCACTTTTGTTGCCACTTTGTCTCTATGTCGGTGAAGTTGTAGCGGTCAATCATTTCATCAGCTATTCTACTTAAAAGTGCTTGTTCATACAAGATATATGCACTAGAGCACGTGCTGATTTTATGTTAGAATCTAAATTCTGTGGGGGTGTAGCTCAGTTGGGAGAGCGCGTCCTTGGCGTGGACGAGGTCAGGGGTTCGAATCCCCTCACCTCCACCAATCAATTATGGGAGCATCCTTCCATAAACGTTCTATCTGATAGTATTCGCGTTCTTCGTTCCTAAACACGTGAACCACGAAATCTATATAGTCCAAAAGGACCCATGTGCCTTCACGGCGTCCTTCCCGCATATACGCCCGGATACCTTCTTTTGCCAGCTTTTCTTCGATAGCTACAGATATCGCCTTGACTTGCCTTGTCGTTTTAGCGCCGCATATCAGAAAGAAATCAGTAATGGGCAATATCTTACTCATGTCCATTACTATTACATGCTCGGCTTTTTTATCGTCGGCTGCTTTCGCCGCGATCTTGATGAGCCTCTTCTGATTTTTATCTGTTAAGACTCACACCTCCTAAAGGTCCGCACCGACGATCACCGTGATCTCGATCTCAGATTGTGACGCTCCGCCGGTAGTGATCTCTCCTGTGCCGAGTAATACCTTTATATCGTCCGCCATCTTTTTAACCTTATCGTTATCCACCTGGATGATGATCTTTGTCGTCTGATAGTCAGGCCTATCGGCATTGGCCGTATTAACGACCTCGTATCCCGCAGCCGTCAGCTTGTCTTTTATCGGCGCAACCACTTCGCTTTTACCTGTACCATTCAGGATCTCGACCTTCTTTTTTAGTTCGTATTCTTTGCTTTTGAAATCCTTCCCGATGATTATCGTCATATCAGCAACGTCCTGAGGCAGATTGTTCAGTATGATCTTTCCCACCGAAAGCAGTGATTTTACTTTGTTTGCTTTGACCATGTCAGCAGACTTTGTCGAGTATATGATAAGCTCCGTTTCTGTGTAGTCGAAGTTATCGGCATTCTTTACATCTATGACCTTGTAGCCGCTCTCTATCATCAAGCGGGCCACCTCGTTCGCAACCCCCGGGTCCCCCACACCATTCAAGACTCTTACCTTGAGGTCACCTTTCGAGCCGCCTTTCCAGCGGTCCGAACCGAAAACCTTGTTCACAAGGGCCTCCAGTTGCGTTTTTTGCGGTTGATACTGGACCTTGTCTCTCATCATGACCTCTTTGACGGGAGTCACCTGCATCTTCACTTTTGTCTTATCCAACTGCGTAGAGAGTATAGCCATATCGCTAATTTCCTTGGTGCTCATGTCCGTTGAGATCAAGGGTTTTATCTGTCTTACTATCTTAGATATTTTAGGTTGGATATCTTCGCCTTTTGCCTTATCAAGGACTGCCTGAAGAAGTTTGTGTTCACGTCCTATCCTGTCCAGCTGTGTATCGTTATCCTCTTTTAGCGATATGTATTCTATAGAACCCTTGCCCGAGAATGTCTTACCTTGTATCTCTACGCCCTTGATATCGTCGACCAGCGTCTGTAAAGCCCGCCGGTCCGTTTTTATATAGTGGTCTATCGGTACACCGAATAAATATTCCATCGTCGCTATCGTCAGTGACACTTTCCCCAGAGTATATGCCTGGCCGATCTCTCCGACATTATGTCCGGGGATATCTGTTAGCGTGTTCTTCGGTACGGATATGATGTCGAGTTTCTTCGTTTTCGGGTTATAGGTCATAAGCATTAAGGCATCCGCGGACTCGATGACGGAAGATGAATTGGTACCGATCAGCAATATAGTGACTCGCTCGGCAGGTTCTTTATATAAAGGGGTCTTTTGTTGTTTCTTTAAGAACGGGAACACCGCTGACAAACGACCTCCGCTTCCGATAAGCAATCCGGCGAAGACGACCAGAACAAAACCACACAGGACCGCTATGCCGATGATCAATTTCTTTCGTTGCGTCTGTTTGAATTTCTTCTTGGTCGTTGTCCGTCTTGCCCTTGAACGAGATAGCTCGTCTGTCATGTTATGTAAAGCTTCCTTTCCTTTATATACTCGAAGACCCGCTCCGGTAAAAGATATCTGACCGGTTGCCTGTCTCTTACGCGCGACCTTATCTCTGTCCCCGACACGTCAACACCCGGCACTCTCATAATGAAGATCTTCGCGTCTCTCGACGCCAGATCACGTGATGTCTGATACCCGGCAATATCCTTCCGGTCGTCCAAGGGATAGCCCGGACGTGTCACGGCGATCATCTTCCCATACTTAAAGATACCGTCCGGCTCGTGCCATGTCGATATCTCGAGGACCGCGTCTATCCCTGTAATAAAAAAGATCTCAGCATCGGGATACCTGTTCGCGTAGTATTCCATCGTCTCAACGGTATATGAAGGTGTCTTTTTCTCAGTCTCATACCTTGAGACCTCGAACGCCTCGTTGGAAGCGGTGGCGATCACCGTCATCAACAGGCGGTCTTCCGAAGATGCAATATCTCGAGATTCCTTGTGAGGAGGGATCCCCGCAGGCATAAAGACGATCCGTTCAAGAGAAAAGCCACTAAGAGCTTCGTCGGCAGCCGCAAGGTGCCCGAAGTGTACAGGGTTAAACGTACCGCCCATAATACCTAATCTCTTAATGCTTTTGGCCTCCTTATGACACAAGACGTCTTTTAACGTTCTTATCGAGTTTTCTTGCTCCGATGACGACGTTTCTGCCGGAATTCTTTGCCTTGTAGAGTGCGCGGTCCGCCTGGTCTATAAGCCCCTGCTTGGTCAAAGCATCGTCCGGAAAAGTCGCCACACCGCAACTGATCGTGAACTTGCCACCGGGGAGTGTCTCCTGGCCGAATATCTCTTCCGCTTCGACGGCTCTGCAGATCTTCCTGGCTACACGCAAGGCATCTTGTTTGCTCGTCTCCGGCAGGATGATCGCGAACTCTTCGCCTCCATACCTGGCTATCATATCAGTTTCGCGCACCATACGCCTTAGGATATCGCCCACCGTCGTCAGCGCCTTATCCCCGCGCGGATGTCCGAACAAGTCGTTGTAGTTCTTAAAGCGGTCGATATCCGCCATGATCATCGAGACGGGATGTTTATATCGCTCGGCGCGGCGGATGTCTCTCTCCAAGCCCTCCTGGAAATACCTGTGGTTGTATAGTTTCGTCAAGCCGTCCGTTATAGCCCTCTCCATCTGCTCCCTGAACGCCTGCGCCTTCATAAGGGCTATGGCCGCCTGGTTGGCTAGAAGTGTGAGCGCCGAAAGTTCTCTCTTTGTGAACTCGCGCGGAACGAAATCATCGACATAAAGGATCCCGATCACCTGGTTCTCCAGTTTCAAGGGAACAGCCACCAGCGACTTGATGCCTTCCTTCGTTATAAGCTCGCTGACTCCGTGTTCAGTGTCTTCTTCCTTTATCTCTTTTATCACCAGTGGGTCCTTCATACCAAGGATCCTCGCCGTCAAGCCACCTTCGCGCATCATCCAACGAGGGAGGTTTGAGAAAGCCGGTGAAAAACCGATCGCGCTCGCCAGGTAGAAATCCCTCTTTTGCGGATCGTACAACGCCAGACTCCCCGCGGGAGTCCCGGTGATCTTAAGAGCGCTTTCGACGATCAGGTTCAGGACCTTAGCAACATCGTCCGTGTTCGTGAGCAGAAGCCCGATCTGATAAAGCGCCTGGTGCTCGACTAGCGCGGCCTCGGTCTCTCTATATAGATGGTTGTTCTCGATCGCGATAGCCACCTGATCCGCTATTACCGCCAACAGCCGTTGATCATCTTCATTAAAAGCTCGGGTCTTCTCCGTTGAATGGAGGATGATCACTCCATAGTCCCGGTCCTGCGACATGATAGGAACGGCTATCGACGACCTGATATTCATCTCCATCTTTAGAGGTGTAAACCTGCTGACAAACTTGCCTTGCTCATAATCCTGCTGGACATCATGTATCAAAAGAGGTTTTCTCTCTTTGGCTACCCATCCTGAATAACCTTCACCGATCATATGCTCATTACCGCGTACGTCCTTTGCGAAACCATATGTGCCGCGAACGACCAGGCGATCGCCTTTTATCTCTTCCCTGGTTAAAATAGCGCCTTTTTGAGCTTGATTGATGACCTGAACCGCGAACTCAAGTATCTTGTCCAGTAAGCTATCGAGATCGAAGTCCACTGAGATGGCCCGTACTATATCGGAGAGGATAAAAAGCTCATTCCTGTACCGCTGTGACCTCTGAAGTTGGACTTTCTCTCTCTCAGTCCGTTTTTTCGAGATCCATATATAGTAGGCCGCCCAAAGGATCGATACCGTGGTTATCATTAATGCTATAACTACTATGATGAGGTCAAGTGTGTTTATGATATGCACCTACCCTTCAATAATTACACTACATATATTATCGGTAGCTATCAAGCCTAATAAAACTCTATAGTGCGTTTTTTTTTAAGAGTTTTACATTTTCTATTGCAAATGAGTTTCCCGCATTGTTATAATAAATTTAAACTTTTTATGGAAAGGAGCTTTGATATGGCGAGACCAAAGAAAGTAAATTTGTCACTTGATGTAAAAGAGAAGGAATTCGGCGAGGACTCACTGGCTGAAAAGCTTTCATTGCTTTTCGAGACCAGACTATCAGCTGATCTTGATCCCTATACGCTCGTCGAGGTATCAGAAGGTACTGGTGGTTCGATTTCACCTACATATCTGATGAACCTGCGTGACGGTAAGTTCTCCAATCCGAGTATGAGCAAAGTAAAGGCTCTGTCCAAGTTCTTTAGTGTACCCATAACGTATTTCTACGATGAAGACGGGGCGCAGAAACTAAAGGAAGAAACAAAAAAGGAATTCGAAAAAGCGCTGGATGCACTATCTAACGAAGATATAAGAAACCAGATCGCATCGAATACAAGTCCTCGGGCTCAGTCCGTGATGATCAACATCGTCAAGAACAAAGGTCGTGCATAAGGTAGGACAGTACACATAAAAAGGATTTACAAGAGGCACCCTGTTACTTGGCAAGGTGTCTCTTGTCTTTTTTGTTTCTATACAAGTCGGCTTCTGCTTTTAAAACTAATGTCTCCGGATTATCCGTACCGTTTATCAATTCCGCTACACCTACGCTCACACTAACCGTAGATGATTTCTCCGCGTTCATCATCCGTTCTTTGACCACTCTCTTTTTAATAGACCTAGCGATAAACTTCGCCTGGTCTTCACTTAGGTCAGGGAGTATCAGCGCAAACTCATCCTCACCGAACCTGGCTGGAACGTCGAAATCGCGGGCCGCCTCCCTGACGATCCTGCCGATATCGATCAATGTCTGTTCGGCCACCATGCGCCCGTTTGCTATACGGTACGCTAAAAAGCCGTCGACATCTACCAAGATGATCGATAAGCCTGTCGAGAAACGGCAAGCACGGTCTATCTCCTGGCCCAGGCGGATATCAAAATAAGAGCGATGATATAGTTTGGTCAGACTGTCGGTTATCTCGAGCCGATATAGACGGGCATTCTCAATTGCGATCGCCAGTTCTGAAGCAAATATGTTAAACAACGAGATCTCGTTAGCCTTATGCGGTTCACCGGAGGTTTTTTCACCCAACACAAGTATCGCAACCAACCGGCCAGATACGATCAGAGGGATCGAGAGATGGAATAATGTATCTACGCTGTCCTTAGCGACAACCGGTTTCCCTTCCCTTTTAAGCTTCTTCACCAATGACGAGTCTTTCTTAAGCTCGAGCCCTTTGACCATGCTATCTTCAAGTCCTGCGTAAGAGCCGACAGTATATCGATCACCCCCGACCTCGGGAATCAACATAAAGGCCCAGCGACAATCTGCTATATCCATTACACGATTACTCGTCTCATTCAACAGCAGATCCATATCCAGAATCGTTGCCGCCATACGGGCGAACTCCTGGATCGCCAATCTGGAACCATATTCTTTTGTAAAGACATACCGATCGACAAACTTCTCGATCAGACCTTTCATAGGATCGAATACAAACGTCAGAACGATCAACGCTATGACTATGGGCCAAACGTAGCTATAACCCGTAGTCGTCTCAAAGATAAGAGCCACGGCATATGTGACAGCAGAAAACAACCCGATAGACAAAGCGGTCAATATCGACTGAATGAATCCCTTTCGGAAGAACACCCATCCCGCCATTGCTTTACGAGTCTTATGAATTGAGACCATATCGATCCTTCCTTCGCTTGCATCAATTCCTGGTGATCAGCCTATAGCTTGGTTTGACGATATCTTTAAGGGCCTCATCTAGTCTGTCAGCCAACCTTTGGATCTCGTCCGGCTTAACACCGGGTAAGATCAACCCGAACTGGTTTTCGTCGATCTGACCGGCTACATCGAATGAACGAATATTCATCTTGATCGAATCCGCGACGAAGACCTGCGCGGCTTCAGATATCTCATCGCCATCGATGTTGACAAACACAATCGATATCGGCACATGGTCCTCTTGAGCCCGCTTAATCTCGGCCTCTAATCTCCGCATGAATGCCCGCCGGTCCAACATATCGGCGCCTCTTCTTGCCGTTACTTGATCGAAGCTTGCATTTTCGATGGCTATTGACAGCTGGTCGGCAAGTGTCTTCACAGCCATAATGTCATTGTCCGTCAATTCATTGGATAGATTCCTGCCGAGGCATACGAATCCGATCAGTTTATTTTTTGTCATGACCGGTATCGCTACCTCTGCCCCCATCCTTGCCAACCGTATTCTTGCTTGCTCTTCCAATATCGATCCTAATATATCAGTCACACGCAATATATCACCCGACTTAAGGATAGATATCAATGGATTCTTGACCGAACATTGCCAGATCAGATTCTGTCTGTCCAGACCTACATAGCTCTCTATCTTATATACGCCGCGATGTTCATCAAGAAGCATAAAAAACGCCTTCTCGATCTTTAATGTCCGTGTCAGTATCCGCATTGTTTTTTCAAGCAGTTCGTACATGTCGACGGCGGACAACACACTCTTGTTGAACTCTACGATCACTTTCTGTTTGTCAAACCTATCTTTAAAGAAAATACGGTCCACAGTGCTTTGGACGTTGTTTCTCAATGGTTCGAATACAAGAGCCGCGACGAACATGGCAATGACAACCGCAGAATATCTTTGCCCTTGACTGATATTACCCATCATCTTTCCGATCACGAATATCGAACTTAAGTACAGGAATGTAAGACCTAATGTAGTGGTCGTATATACCAGTGCTTTCTTTATAACTATCCTTATATCCATCAACCTGTGGCGGACGATCGCGAACGCGACGATGATATTCGCCACAAGTATGCCTTCGTGGCTGACCAGAGGCAATCTAGACCCTTGAGGAAATGCGGCATTGCTGAATCCTAAACCAAAACCAACGACACAAGCGGCAAATATATATCGATACTGATTGATACGTTCTGCTCGAGCACTTCTATACCCTTTGATCAGCAATATAACCGTCATAGTCAGGGTTATGAAATACAAGATCCCAAAGGATATATAACTTGTAGTGTTTCCTGTGACAAAGAAACCTGGCGCGTTCTGTATCGCTTGTCTCTGTACTAACGGAGTCTGCTGAATGATAAGATTGAACAGACTTAAAAAAGCGATTCCCCAGACTATCTGCCGGCGTCTTTTAACAGGTGCTTCGTGCGAAATAAAGTCAAGAATGAATATAGTCAGGGTAATAGGAACAATACAACCGCCAAATGCAAGCACACGATCCCATATCAACGCATCCTTATATGTCGCACTTGTATATACGAAGTAAAGACCAAAAAGCCAGACAGATAAAGAAAGGCTGAAGAGTGCCCATGACCTGCAAGTCTTATCAAACGACCGCTTGAACATCACTACAGCGGCTACAGTGATGTTTATGATACCCGATGCGATTATACTGACGGTATAAAATGTGAAGTGCATCAGTTAAACCTTTCGATCACATCATAATCGACTGTACCTATGGTGTTAAGTTCGGGCTCTAACCGTGAGATCAAACAACGCACTTCAGCTTGACCGGCTCCGGGCAGTATCAAACCGAACATGTTGCGCGTTAAGCGGCCGGCCACATCAAAAGACCGTATCTTGGATTTGATCGATACGGTCGCTTTCATGATCGCTTTGTTATCCAGATCCTGACCGTTCAGGCTTATATAGAGGACGGACACTGGCATCTTATGCTGGCGCGACCGTTCAATCTCTGCGTCCAATCTCTTTTGGAAATAGTCGCTGTCGAATACGTATTGGGATTTCTGTTCGTTTTTATGATAGAAATCAGCATTGTCTATGGCCAAGGATAATTGATCCGTAAGAGCCCTGATCGCTTCTATATCGCTGGCATCATAATTGCTTGGCAATCTTTCCTTAAGACAGACAAATCCTATAAGACGGTTCTTTGTCTGTAGTGCTATCGCCACTTCCGCGCCCAACCTACGCAGCGCTCTTCGTGAATACTCATCCCCGTATGAATATTTCCCGCTCGTTTTATTCCTTATGACCTGGTTATTGCTAAGGGAGTCTATAAAAGAATCTGCTTTAGGGTAACATTCCATCAGCTCTTCTCGCTCCCAACCGATAAAACTCTTCAATGCATAATCGTTTCTATCGTTATCATATAGCATGACGAAAGCTGAGCTGACCCTGAATGTCATAGATAATATCTGTAACGTTCTGTCCAGAAGATCCTCGACGTCCAATGTCTTGACTATACTGCTGCTGAACTCAGTCATAGCCATCCTCCGATCATATATATCTTTAAAAAACAACCTGTCGATCACGGATTGGACAGAACCCCTCAAAGGTTCAAACAAGAGAGCTACTATGAAGATAAACGAGATTGTCATTAATAACCGCTGGCTCTGGTTGATCGTACCCATGATCTCACCCGACATGAAGACGATACTTAGATACACGAACGTCAGGCCAAGCGTCATGATCGTATAGATCAACGCCTTCCGAATAATTATCCTAATATCTAAGAACTTGTGTTTTACTATTGAGTAAGCTAGTAGACAACTTGCTATAAGACTCCCTATATGCCCTAGTGGATATATTCTTATTCCGTACAACGGTAGAAAGTTTGTGATACCGAGTCCAAAGCCTGCTAATGAAGCTGCTATTCCATATTGGATTTGACTTCTTTGTCGACCAGTACTGACTCTAAGGCTAGTTAACAACTGGTAAATTGCTAATAGTATTAATAGTGGATACATGAAATCATAAATATTTCCAGTAAACCCTCTAATGGGTGAGTAGCCCCAGTACTCAAGAGACAGTCCCTTGTTGAATAAGTTTGTTGGTATTGTTGTTATAATTATGAATCCGATGAGATAGGCAGTCTTAAGAACAACCCATTTTATTAGCGATTTTGTTTTTGTTAATAGAAGAACAAAATGGAAATAGACTATTGGCATGAGAATCATGCCTACACTATAGAATCTATTCCAAAATATGGCTGCTTGTTTATCATTCGTACTAATGTAAACAAAGAAGAAACCAATACTCCAAATGGATGCACATAAGCAGAACAGAGCGAGCAACTGGTGTAGTCTACTTCGTAGATTCTTTCTAATAACAATAATTCCAATACACAAACTGCCTATTGTTGCGATAAGTGGTGGTATCGAGAAAATGTGTATTGGAATTAATCGAACATATGCAGGCATAATGAGAACCACGCTAGAATACTGTAAATTAGTAATAATTGCCTATATTATAGACGAATTCCCATTAAAATCAAACAACAGACTAAGCAGACCTTAAATGACGAGATAATCTTATACTTGATCCAGTTTTTCGATACTTGCGACTTCTATTTCTTGCTAATACAACAAGAAACGCTCGAACCACTTTTGGATCGAATTGTTCGCACGAGTGTCTTTTTAATTCTTCAATTGCCTCTTCTGGCTTCATAGCCGGACGATAAGGACGTCTGGTTATCATTGCATCGTATGCATCAGCGACAGATAAGATTCGCGCTTGAAGCGGAATATCAAGCTGTGAAAGCCCATCAGGATAACCGTCACCATTGAGTCTCTCATGATGATGCCTAACCGCCGAGAGACCACCACGAAGTGATTCAACAGCGCTTAATATTCTTTCCCCAATTACTGAGTGTGTTCGAATCTGATCAAACTCCTTGTTTGTCAGTTGTGATGGTTTATTTAGTATTTGTTCGCTTACACCTATTTTCCCTACATCATGTAGTAACGACACTTCATATAGAAGCTGTGCTTCTGGTTGCGAAAATCCGAATTCAAGTGCGATCTGTTTTGCATATCTTGCGACTCTTTCTGAATGACCTTTTGTGTATTCATCTTTTGCTTCAAGAGCAGTAACTAAAGATTTGACAGTATTGAGATAGCTTTCCTGTAGATCTTCATAGAGGTGAGCATTCTCAATACTTACAGCAGCTTGGTTGCAAAGCGTCACTAGAAGTTCAATATCATCCTGATTGTAGGATTCACCAGATTTCTTTTCGCCTAAGAATAACATACCAACCAATCCGTTCTTTCCTTTTAGCGGTATTACTACATTAACTCCCAGTTGCCCAATTATTGACAACTCGTCTCTATCAACTTTCCTACGAAATTTTGTGTTTTCCTGATCATCAAAATACAAAGGCTCACTTCTGTTTGTTAACATTTCGACTATTTTGCTGTTTGTGCTGAACGACAAAGAATGTTTAATTGAATCAGGCAAACTATATGCAGACATTGTGATAAAGTGACTATCTCTACGATTAATTACCATGATCCAGCTCTTAGTACTGTGTAAGCTTTCAGTAACAGTGTCAATAAGGAACGCAGAGGTCTCTAGCGTGCTAACTTGTGTTTTGAAATCTTCACTTGCTGAACTAATTACTTGTTGATATTCATACTTGCGTTTGAAAAAAGTTTTGTCTATAAACAACTGGATACTTCTATGAACCGGTTCAAAAGTAAGAGCAATTACCAAACTAACAATTACTGCAGCTAAAAGCGAGTTATATCCTGTTAGTCCTTTAAAGACCGTTTGTAAAACCAAGACTGTTCCGACATATGATGAAGCTACTAATGCAGTTAAAGCCGAGTAAATAACGCTTTTTCTTACAATTAAATCAATATCCATTAACCGATATTTGATAATGGCAGATGAAATGATTACGCCGCCAAAAAGCACTCCAATCTGTCCAATCGGATACACATCAATCTTATAGATAGGCAAAAAGTTTGTTAAACAGGTGCCGAAACTAATCACACCTGCCAAAAAAATATACTTATACTGATTTCTCTGTCTTCCCACTGATTGCCGATATTTAGAGACTAACTTTATAAGTGCAACTATTAGAAATACACCAAAAAGAAGATCAAAGACCACGTTTGCAGGGCCCGGGAACGGATAGTAGCCCCAGTAGTGATATTCGACACCCTTGTTGAATAGATCTGTAAATCCGAGAAAGAAAAAAACTGCACTTGTTGCATAGGCAAATAGATAAGTAGCTTTCCCTACCTTACTGTTGTCACGCGAAAACACCGTGACAAAATGAAGAAATGCCGCGGGTACTAAAACAGCGCCAAGGTTATAAAGCTTCAGCCAAGACAGTGCAACCTCTTTATCCGCACTGCTAAAAAGAACAAAGGTGCCAAAACTCCATAATGCTAGACAAAAACATAGTAATGCCCAGACTTGATTAATGTGGTTTCCGGGTTTCTTACCAATTACATATCCACCAAGAAACAACAAGGCAACACTAGCAACTAAAGGAAGAACTGTGTAGATGTTCATAAAGGCTCCAAAACAGCTGTACTCTTATATTTTTACAGCGGTTTCTTTTTCATGTTCCGTCTTTTTATTTACTACAACATCTGAAATCATAGTAATGGCTTCGCGAGAGACGACTTGAACATCTTTGTTCTCATCATTCTTCAGTTTCTTTAGAGCAGCAATCGCCTCTGGATCCTTTATCTTACCCAACGCTTCTGCTGCACTCATTCGTACACTCCAGTGGTCATCTTTGAGAAGAGACAGAATTGATGCAGTTGCTTCCTTGCTCCCAATCAACCCCAGCGCTTGACATGCACTGTAACGAACAATCCTGTCTTCATCACTAAGACATGTTGTGAGAGGTTCTAATGCCCCATTTGATTTGAGTTTTCCTAAAGCATCTGCTGCATTACCTCTTACCCAACTGTCCTTATCAAACAGTGCCTTTATGAGCCCTTCTTCTACCTTTTTTCTCACTTCTGGTATAGTCAAAGCATTAATCTCTCCGAGCATGCGATCATTCTTAAGTGTGTCTTTTGTCAGGTCTAATGCTTCTTCACCAAGCTCTCCTAACAGGAAAGCACTATTTTCCCTCATCACTTCATCTTCGCCTTTTAATTGCTCTAAGAGCTCTTCGACTCTAGTTCTGGCATTATTCATTCACTTCACTCCTTTCAAAATAATATAGATATACTTCTAGATTTCGGCATAAAAATATTTAAACTTTAGTCCACCTCATCTCTACATTTTGATAAAACAATCACTGTATTCTTCCCCCCAAAACTGAACGAGTTAGATATTGCAACTTCCACATTCTGTGAACGTCCCGTATTCGGTACATAATCTAAGTCGCAATCAGGATCTGGATATTCATAATTAATAGTTGGTGGTAAGTAATCTTGGTCCACTGCAAGAGCTGTAACAGCTAATTCTATTGCACCCGGTGCACCTATAGAATGCCCAATCATCGATTTTGTAGAGCTAACAGCAATATTTTGTGCATGTGAACCAAAAACTTTTTTTATAGCTTTAGTCTCAATGGCGTCATTCAAAGGAGTTGAACTCCCATGTGCATTTATATATTGTACATCTGATGTGTGTATACTTGCTTTTTCAAGTGCCATTTCAATTGCTCGTGAGCTTTCTTTGGCATTAGGTTCGGGTCTAGTCATATGATATGAATCACAAGTTAAACCATAACTTAGGATTTCAGCATATATACATGCATTACGCCTTAGTGCATGTTCTAGTTCTTCCAAGATAAGAATACACGCACCTTCTCCCATTACAAATCCATCTCGTTTCAAATCAAAAGGTCGACTTGCTGATTTCGGGTCACCATTTCTGGTCGATAGTGCACCAAGCATCGCAAATGCGTCAACAACTAAAGGTGTTAAAGGTGCATCCGTTCCGCCCGAAATCGCAACATCTATATCACCCCTGGAAACCAAATCAAATGCGTAGGAGATTGCATCAGTTCCTGAGTTACAACCATTCGAAAATGTTGTACTTGGTCCTGTTACACCTAGATCAATTGATACCTGTCCAGATGAAGCGCCCCATGTCAGTGCTAATGGTAAAAAAGGATTAATTTTCTTTCTACCATGTGCCAAGAATTTCTCATGTTCTTTCGCAGCAAATGCAAGCCCGCCCATCGCTGTACCAGTTATGACTCCAACTTTATCTCTGTTTAATTTTTCCACACTTAAGTTCGCATCTTTAATTGCCAGCCTTGAAGCAGCAACAGCGAACTGGGTAAAACGATCCATCCGTCTAGCTTCTTTTGGATTTAGGTGATCTTCTGCAATAAAATCTCTTATTTCTCCACCAATTTTTGCAAGTGAATCACTAGTGTCAAAACTCTGAATGTGATCGATGCCGCATTGGCCTTTTTGGATTCCCTTCCAGAAAGCGTCTTTGCCGATACCTATCGGCGTGATAACACCGATCCCTGTTATGACTACGCGCCGAGGTTTACCGTTTCCGTTGAGAGAAGCGATATATGGCTTCTTTCTTGGTGGTTTGGGTTCGGTCTCCGGTATCGGAGAAACACGGATCCTATTACCACCCTCGTCTTGGGCTTTTGTAAGCATCTCCTCGGCTTCTTGCCGGAGTTTCTCGGTGGTTATGTTTTTAAGAAGAGATCCTATTCCGAAGCTCATCTTAAGATCGACTGCCAGACCTGCTTCTTCACCGAACTTTTTAAGGGCCATAATCTTACGCAGACGTTCCGCGACTTTATATGCTTTTTCATGGTCCGCTTCGGGTAGAATGATCGCAAACTTCGCTTCGTCCAAACGGACGACTACTTCAGCTTTTCGAGCACCTTTCTCAACGATGTTCCCCACTTCTATCAGGATCATGTCCCGCGCGAGATGACCCACTTCTGCCACGTTTTCGTCTAAGTCATCGGCTTCCATGAGGATCAAGGAGATAGGATGTTTATAACGTTCAGCCCTTGCTATCTCGGACGTCAACCGTGGAATGAAATACCGCTGATTAAAAAGACCCGTCAATCTGTCTACATACAGTAGATCTTCGCTCTCTTTGGCTGCGTCTATCAATGACTCGGTTTTTTCGAGTAACGTGAAATAGCGAAGCATAGTGGTCCCGAGAGAATCAACGAACGGCTTGACGAGTTTGCCGAACATCTTGAACTGCTCCGGATCCATTCGATGCAATTCGGCGACAGCTTCAGTCAGCTCGTCGGCATCGACGCCGAACTCTTGAGAGATCGCGCGGCATCGTTTCGCATCTATCTTGTCCTTGAGACCGAGAACGCGTCCACTAAGTATGGCGCCTACCGGCCGTTTATTTACCTGGAGAGGAAATGCCACATTTATCAAGCCTGCGTGACACGTAAAAGTGATGCCTTCCTTCTTTGAGTGTTTTGAAGACAAGCAATTCTTAAGATACGACTGGTTACAGCGGTGTTCTCCAAGTTTGGTGCTTCTGATCAAACGACAAAACGCGGGAAGTGACTCGTGTCCGGCGACAAGTTTGCCACGCGGATCTATAAGCTGGGCTCTTACCCCGCTTATCTGTTCCGAAAGCTCCTGGACCTTGCCCCAGCTTTCAAACATATCTACAAGATCGTAGATACTGTTCGCCTCGAAACCCTCATGTCTTGCAGATTCGGTTATATCTGACAAAGCAAGCCTCCCTTGCATTGTCATACATTATATTGACTTGCATTTAAGTATCGATATCTTCTACTTAAGTAACTATAAATCAACTCTAATTAACAGGAGGTAACAATTGTAACATAGTGCAGATGCTTGTCAAGAGAGATTGTGGCTTTCTTAAAAAAACAAAAAAGAAGACCACAATATGTAGATTTATCAGAGAACAGAGAACAGAGAACAGATAACTATCTATTTACGGATCTGGCCGTTGCCGAATACGATGTATTTGATAGATGTCAGAGATTCAAGACCCATGGGTCCCCTAACATGAAGCTTCTGAGTAGAGATCCCTATCTCCGCGCCGAGACCGTACTGTCCGCCATCTGTGAAGCGTGTCGAGGCGTTGACATAGACAGCCGCTGCATCCACTTCATCCGTAAAACGCATGGCTGCTGAATAGTCCTCCGTGATTATAGCTTCCGAGTGTTTTGTACCGTATTTGTTGACATGTGTGATCGCTTCTTCAAGAGATACTACAGTCTTGATGGCAAGCTTCAGGGCAAGATACTCAGTTATCCAGTCTTCCTCAGCAGCTTCCCCGATTTCGGGCGCTATCTCACGAGCTATCTTGTCTCCGACCAAAGCAACGCCTGCAGCGGTAAGCTTTTTGACCGCGAGAGGTAAAAATTCGCGGACTATGTCCCTATGCACGACGAGGCTCTCCGCGGCGTTACAGACACCCGGCCGCTGACACTTGGCATTGACGATTATATTCACAGCCATATCAATATCCGCGTCTTTATCGACATAGACATGGCAGTTACCTAGACCCGTCTCGATAACTGGTACTGATGCTTTCTGGACGACTGACTGGATGAGAGATGCTCCTCCCCGCGGTATCAGAACATCTACATACTTATTCAAGCTCATGAGTTCATAGACTGCTTCCCTGTCCGGCGTGCGTATCGACTGGATCGCATTATCAGGGATCCCCGCTTTCGACGCCGCCTCCGCCACTACATCAGTCAGGGCCAGACACGAGTTCAGAGCTACTGAACCACTCCTTAAAATGACCGCGTTTCCGGTTTTCAGGCACAAGCCGGCCGCGTCTACAGTGACGTTCGGACGCGCTTCATATATCATTCCGACAACACCCAGCGGTACCCGCACTTTGTTTATGATAAGGCCGTTTGGCAAACGCCACCCGTTGATGATCTCGCCGACAGGATCCTTTAGAGCCGCTACTTCTCGAAGACTGACAGAGATATCTTCGATCCTTTTTGCATCAAGCATCAAGCGATCGAGCAAAGCATCGCCGATGTTTTGCTTTTTAGCTTCTTTCATATCCTTGTTGTTCTGTTCGATGATAAAAGACTTTTTCTCAAGTAACGCATCTGCCATAGCTTGCAGTGCCTCGTCTTTGACTTTCGTAGATATCGTTGCCAGCTTCAGAGCCGCTTGCTGCGCTTGCTGACCTAATTTCTCGACTTCCGTCATTTTACCCTCCCCTATTTAAAGACTACGAGGCAATCTCTATGCACTGCTTCTTCCGAACTTACCCCTTTGATCTTTTTTGAGATCTCCTCGCTCTTCAGCCCCGTGATACTGCTTAATTCTTTGCAGCTGAAGCTCGCAAGTCCTTTAGCTATCACATTTCCGTTCATATCTTTGATATAAATGGCGTCACCTATCGAAAAATCACCTTGGCATTTCACGATCCCGGCAGGTAAGAGACTTTTGCCTTTCTTAAGGATTGCTTCTTTCGCGCCGTCATCCACTACCACTGAACCTTTTGTCATGCGCCCGAAGGCGATCCATGCCTTCCGACTGCCCATTTTTTTCTTCTTTGGATAGAAAAACGTACCGACAGGTTCACCAGCCATAATGTCTAGGAGCGCATTCTCCCGCTCACCCGCAGCGACCACCATGCCCGCGCCCGCAAGGGTGACTATCCTCGCAGCCTGCAGTTTCGTGATCATTCCACCGGAACCGAACGTCGTATCGGCGCCACCGGCCTTTTCTTCTATCTCCGGTGTTATCTCTCTCACTTCAGATATAAGCCTGGCCGTTCTATCCCTGTTGGGGTTCGCGGTATATAGTCCTTCAACATCACTAAGTATTATCAACAGATCCGCTTTGACCAGATTCGCGACTAGGGCCGCCAGCGTATCATTCTCGCCGAACTTTATCTCATCGACCGCCGTCGTATCGTTCTCATTGACAATAGGCACTACATCAAGGTCAAAGAGCTTCTCAAATGTATTGGATGCGTTTACATATTGCTGCCGGTGCGTGATATCGTATTGAGTCAATAGGACTTGACCAACTTTGACATCGTGTTTGCCGAACAAGTTGATGTACTGGTGAAGCAATATCCCCTGCCCCACACTAGCAGTCGCCTGGAGTTCAGGGATCGCCGTCGGCCTTTCTTCTATGCCTAGTTTTTGAAGGCCGGCAGCTATCGCGCCGGAACTGACCAGGATCATCTTTATGCCACGCTTTGTCAGCTCTGTGATCTGGCGGACAAGGTCGCCCATCTTTTGAGAATCCAGACGACCTGAAGGAGTGGCCATCACATTCGTGCCCACCTTGACGACTACCCTCTTCGCCTGATTGGTACACTGCAACCTATCCACTTTCTTCTTCCTTCAATGTTCTTCCTTCTTGCTTCTTGCTTCTTGCTCCCTTATATTATCAATCTTGTCCGCAATCACCAATGACAAGTGTTTTATGCCTTTTCCGGTCAATGCCGATATGGCAAAGAACTCTATACCCGATTTCTTGAAATGATCTGATACGGCCTTGTACTTGTCATTATCTTTCACAAGATCCAGCTTATTGCCGACGACTATTTGTGAGAATCTTGCCAGACGGCTACTATACGATTCCAGCTCTTTGTTCAGCATATCGTATTCCTTAATAGCTGTATCGGGATCATCCTTTGATAGATCTATAAGGTGTACAAGAAAACCAGCTCGTTCTATATGGCGTAAGAACCTGATTCCCATGCCTTTCCCTGTATGGGCTCCTTCTACAAGACCGGGAATGTCGGCGACTACGAAATCCCTGCCGTCGTCAAGAAATACTACTCCGAGGTTAGGAGTTTTGGTGGTAAACGCGTAGTCCGCTACTTTTGCTTTTGCAGCAGAGATATTGTTTATCAGGGTGGATTTACCGACATTTGGAAGCCCGACGATAGCCACATCAGCCAGGATCTTTAGCTCGAGTTCGATCGTCTTCTCTTCTCCGAGCTCACCCTGTTGCGCCTTTTTAGGAGCTCTGTTCGAGGATGTCGCAAATTTCGCATTTCCTTTGCCTCCCCGGCCTCCCTTGGCGACAATGAATTCCTGGCCGTTTTCTACCAGATCAGCTATGGCATCACCTTGATCGCCCTTTACAACCGTACCCGGAGGCACTCTTAGGGCAATATCTTTGCCTGATCGTCCGTGTTTGTTGCTGCCTCCGCCATGTGCGCCTTTTCCGGCAAAAAAATGACGCCGATAGTTGAAATCCATCAGCGTCTTAAGTCCTTCGTCTACCTTCAATATAACGTCGCCTCCAGCGCCCCCGTCTCCTCCGTCAGGTCCGCCTTTCGGCTCATATTTTTCTCGTCTGAAGCTTACACAACCGTTACCGCCATTGCCGCCTCTGACTTGGATACGGGCCTCATCAATAAACATAGCCCGGTTTAGTCCGTTCCCGCTAGTCTACGATATTGACTTGATTTCCGGAGAAAGCCACGCGACCTTCTCTAAGCGCAAAGAGTGTGTGGTCATGCCCGATGCCTACACCCTCGCCCGGCTTCATCTTCGTTCCCCTCTGGCGGATGATTATTGCTCCGGCTCTTACCGTTTCGCCACCGTAGGCTTTAACTCCCAGCCGCTTGCTCTGGCTGTCGCGTCCGTTTTTTGAACTTCCCAGTCCCTTTTTATGAGCCATATTGCCTCCCTATACCTTTATCTGGTCTATCTTTACTTTCGTTAAGTCTTGCCTGTGTCCTTGCTTTACACTATAGCCTTTTTTCGCCTTATACTTAAAGACCGTGATCTTATCGCCTCTTGTCTGCTCTATTACCGTTCCTGTAACCGACGCCTTCTCGAGCACCTTAGGATCGAATACCGGTTCTCCGTCTTTGTCCACCATCACAACATCGTCAAATGTGACTTTCTTACCGGCATCAGCATTCATCTTCTCAATAATGACGACATCGCCTTCTTTAACCTTATGCTGTTTCCCACCAGTCTTTATTACAGCGTACATTATCCCTCCGAGTATCTTGGATTCCAAAAAAGGTCAGTATTTAAGTATATAGTGTTTTGAGCATACAGGCAACCGCGGGCTTACTGCGTTTGGATCTTGATGAATTCTACTACCAGTTCGGAGTCCCACTGCCTGTTCATTCCATCTTCGAGCCGGTTCAGGGCTTTTGTGACGCCCATTGCCGCACGGAATGGCCTTTGTGATGTCATCGCGTCGAACGCATCGGCGATAGACAGGATCCTGGCGCCAAGCGGGATCTGATCAGCTGCCAGGCCGTCAGGGTATCCATGACCGTTCCACCACTCATGATGATGCCGGATCGTCCTAAGCAAAGGTCTGGGAAGATCAAGCGGTTCAAGAATCTCCAAAGACTTGATAGGATGCTGTTTTATCTCGGCGAACTCAGTTTTATTCAACGTTCCGGGCTTATGAATGATCTGTTTCTCCACGCCGATCATTCCCAGGTCATGGAGGATTGCCGCTTTTCTTACCATCTCCTGGTCTTCGGTGCTTAACCCGATCGCCCTCGCAAGCTGTGCCGCGTACTCACCGACCCTTAACGAATGTCCTGATGTATATGGGTCTTTTTCTTCTATAGCCATCGCCAGACTATCTATGACGCGTCTGGCGCTTATCAATTGGTCAGTCAATGATTTCATGTGCAGTAGCGAGCGGACCCTGGCGAGAAGCTCGTATTTATTGACCGGTTTCGTCAAGAAATCGTCCGCTCCGGCTTCAATGCTATGGATCTTATCCGTTAGTCTCGTTAACGATGTCACGATTATAACGGGAAGAAGCGACGTCTCCTCTTCGCTCTTGATACGCCTACAGAGAGTCCAGCCGTCTATATCGGAAATACCGATGCCGAGAATCGCAAGATCCAGTTTATCTTTTGCCATCAGCTTCAAGGCCTGTTTGCCGCTGTATGCCGGGACTACATGATAGCCGGCGCTTTCCAGAAGATCTTTTATTGCGCGGACATCCTGGGGTTTGTCATCTACTATTAAGATTTTGTAGTCTGTCATCATCCTGTTATCAGGATCGCCAAACATATCCGGTAGCTCCTAACTAAGATTCTACAGGCATCTTCTTAACCGTGAAACCCTTGCCTTCGCACTGAAGACATGTCTCGGCAAAGGTATCGAGCAGGCCTGTGCTGAAACTCTTTCTCGTCATCTCGATCAGGCCAAGACGTGAGATCTCGACCACCTCCGTCTTGGCACGGTCTTGTTGTAGAACATTGGAAAACTCCGTTAGGATCTTCTCCCTGTTCGCCGGGTCCTCCATGTTGATAAAGTCGATCACTATCAGACCACCGATATCCCGCAACCTGATCTGGCGTCCGATCTCATACGCAGCCTCAAGATTGGTCTTAAGGATCGTCTTCTCCAGACTGGTCCTGCCTACATACCTACCGGTGTTCACATCGATCGATGTCAGGGCCTCCGTTTCTTCGATCACAATATAACCCCCGCTTTTCAACCAGATCTTCGGCTTGAGGGCATCACGTATCTGCTCGTAGACTTTGTATCTTTTGAACATCGGTTCTTTCCGTCTATACAGGTGGACCGATTTCACGAGGCGCGGTTCCACTTCACTTAGATACGAGATTATCTCATTATGTTTGTCTCGCGAGTCTACCAGTATCTGCTTGTATGACGGATTGAAGACATCCCGGACTATTCGCATGGGAAGATCCATCTCCCGAT
>JAGVPG010000019.1 GCA_020052375.1 Actinomycetota bacterium
AAACCTGAGAAGCGTTACAGTTACTTTAAATGGTACTTTAGGTTGCGATCAAGATGACAAACAGGCCACATTTTGGGGTATTAAGCCCATCCTGAGGAGGTCGCCTTTAGGCGACTGACTCAATCCAAGTTGAAGCAACTGCTACAGACCTTCAGGTCGGCTACTGACAACGTTATAATGTATCGATAGAAATGTTTGAATTCAAAATCTAACCCTGAAAAGAACCAAAGGTATAGAGTTTAGGCTATGGCACTTACTGGTTACTGCAAACAATGCAAGGCATTTGTTTACTTAAGAGAAGATGGAAGCTGTAGAGCTGGCCATCCTCCTGAATCGATCTCCCATCCTGAAAAACCCAAAACTACCTGGTGGAGTAGTTTGGGCTCAGTAGGAAAATCAATAGTGGTTCTATTATTAGTAGGTCTAATGAGTTGCTGCTCATTAGTAACTGTGTATCTCATTTCAAGCGGTCGAGAGGTGGCTTCGTTTTATAAGGGGGATACGAATCCAACGGCGGTCATAAACTTGGAGAACGGTGGACACATTAGCTATACAGCTACCGTACAGAATACTTCTCAGAATTCAGTTTTTGTGCTCTATGTATATAGTGCAAAAGATGACCATTTAGTAGAAAGTGCTGCAGAAACAAATCTATTTCCAGAGAAATCCGCTTCTATTAATCTACAACCGGGAAAATACTACTTTAAGATCGGAGTTGTTAACGGGTCATACGAAGTTTCTGTCTGTCAGGATTATTTCTAACAGCATTGCTATCAACAAGCTGAGGGCATAGGTGTTAAATCATCATTTCTGTAACAACTCACTTTTTATCAGGCACAGACCTCCACAGAAGTGCCGCTTCGGGTCGACTTTGCGTGCATACTGACAGACAGGTTCAGGTCGGCTATTAACAACGTTATAATGATTGATAGAAATGTTAAATAGAAATCTGACCCGAAAAACCGAAAGGTGTACAGTTCTTTATTATTCAATGATTCGTAGGGTAAACTTGATGACAAATGACAGACTAATAAAAGCACATCTGGATTCATGACAGCATCTCAGACACCACCAGCTGAAATACGCAGCAGGTTAAGAAAAGAAGTAAATTTTGGGTGTCCCATTTGCCGGTCTCCCTTTCTTACTTGGCACCATTTCGATCCGCCGTGGCATAAATGCTATTCACATAATGAGGAAGGAATAATTGCTCTCTGCTCAAACTGTCATAGACAAGCCGATGGTGGAGCTTACACTAGGCAACAGCTGCGTGATTTAAAATCGAAACAAATATCAGATCCACCTCTTGGCATGTTACCGTGGCAAGTTAACGGTGTATTGATTGATTTTGGAGGCAACTATTTCATTGCTCGGACTTCCAAGGTTTTTTCTATTCGCATAGCTAACCAGGAGGTTTTTGCTTTAAGGATGGATGATTACGGTTATTTGAAGATAGACGCTTGTATTTGGAATTCAAGAAATGAATTAGTGCTGCGGCTTGAGGAAAATGACATAATTAGTTATCTCGACAATATCGGTGATCTTATATGTACAGCACAGGCAAAAGCGATTTCTGTTGTATCCAAACAGAATGATGCCCGCCTATCTTTAAGGTTTGATCGTTCTGATCCAGATGTAACTATTCTTAATTTATCCAAGTTACTTACCAAGAGTCGCTTAGAAAGTGCCCAGAACATTGTTTCCTATATCGATAGAGATTTGAAACACACATTAAAAGCATTAATTGACACAGACAAGTTTATCCCAACAATTACAATGGAAATACGGGTTCATGGTCCAGGTTTTAGTATTGATACATCCGGCAAAGGAATTCTCCTTGATATGACAGGGCTTGGCTACGACCTTGCTAATCTAACAGGCAAATTCCTTGGAGAACACGCATTAAAAATAAACTATGGAGATGAAAAGGCTGGTTATAGAGAAATAATTCACTTTGGAAGTGAGTGACGAACATCTAGCTAGTTTAAGAGAGACGTACATTGATCGGGCCAAGTTTGAACCATCATTTCTGTAACAACTAACTTTTTAAGTTAGCCATAAGCATAACAGCTGATAGATTAAAAACCAGCTTTTTCCCATCAATGAAGCAAAGTGAAATCCATACTAAAGAGAAAAGTAAAAGATAATAACTGGTTCCATGGTCTAGACCATGGATATGTTTTTGTGTCATAACCGAACAACCACTTTCATGCTGTGAAGCATGAAAGCACCCATAAGTGGTGTTGATTTTTCATCTTGAACCATCATTTCTGTGACAACTTACTTGATAGAAATGTTAGAATTCTAGTTCTAGACCCGAGATAATCTTAAGAGAGGAGAATACGTTATGTTATATATGGTGATTCATAAGCACACAGGGGCGGAATGTCCGGTCGATACACCGGCTCCTGTCGAGAAGGTGGCATCCGATGAACACGCCGTAGAGTGTGGTGTGAAAGTTCTCGGAAGGTACGTATCGCCACCGGAGCATAGGCTTTTCTTCGTTCTAGAAGCAGATACATATGAGAAGATCATTGCGTTTCTTCATCCATTAGCCAAGATCGGCACACACAGGATTCATCCAGTGACCGATTTGGCAACAGAAATCGAGATACTTAATAAATGATTGCTTAACCAATCGATGGGATAAAGAGGATGAAACCAGAGGATAAAGATTTTAGTGCTTTATTTGAATCCGACCGGAAAAAAGCTGAATCGGCCGGGTGTATGATTGCCAGAGTTGTAGCCGAGCATAAAGAGGCATACAGCGTTAAAACCGCAAACGCTGAATACCTGGCAAAGATTACCGGAAAACGGGTGTTCAATGCCACATCAAGGGAAGATTATCCTGCCGTTGGAGATTGGGTGGCTATAACAGTAGTCGATAAAAAGCGGGCAGTGATCCAAGGAATACTACCAAGAAAGACGATACTAAGAAAGAAGTACAGTGATAAGGAGAAAACACAAGTCATTGCCGCAAACATAGACGTGGCGTTTATAGTTGAATCCGTGGATAGAGATTATAACCTCAATCGTCTTGAAAGGCATGTAGTCCTAGCTAATGAGGGAAAAATAAGACCAGCCGTTCTTTTGAATAAGATAGATTTGATCTCGCAAGAGGAACTAGAAGTCAAGATCAACCAAATACAGGAAAGGTTCCCTACTATCGATGTTATCCCGACCAGTATTATTACTGAAGAGGGATTGGACGCCTTGACGGGGTACATAGAAAGTGGAAAAACGTATTGCTTTCTTGGATCATCCGGCGTAGGAAAATCTTCGTTGATCAACAGGTTGCTGGGAGGACATACGATTAAGGTCAGTGAGATAAGCAAATATACCGGAAGAGGCAAACACACTACTACAGGCCGACAAGTCTATTTTTTGGACAACGGAGGGCTGGTTGTAGATAATCCGGGAATGCGAGAAGTCGGGATGACGGACTCACAAGCAGGAATAGAAGACGTCTTTGGTGAAATAGCTGCTCTATCACAGGACTGTAAGTTCAATGACTGCACGCATACGCATGAACATGGTTGCGCTGTTCTGGAAGCTATCAAGGGTGGCGAGTTAGACGAGAACAAATACTTGAATTATCTCAAACTAAAAAAAGAAGCCGAGCATTATAAGATGACTGACCTAGAAAAAAGAAAAAAAGACCGCCAGTTTGGCAAGTTTATCAAGAAAGCTCAATCTCACCAAAAACGCAAAGGGTCGAGTGATTGAATAGCTAGCCCTCTTAACATATGATTGCTGATGATATGAAGGTATCCGTTATTCTGGCTCATCCGAATAAACAAAGCTTTAATCATGCTATTGCTGACACGGTTTTGCGGACTCTGCAAAGCAATGGGTACGAGGTATACTATCACGATCTATATTCAGAGGGATTTGATCCGCTCCTTCCAGTGCATGAGATTTCCCGGGACTCAAGATTGGATTCGATTATCGTAAAACATTGCAATGAGATCTCTGATGCGGCGGGAATCGTGATAATCCATCCCAACTGGTGGGGACAACCACCTGCTATCTTGAAGGGATGGATCGATAGGGTGATCCGAGTAGGTGTCGCATATAAGTTTGCCGAGGGTGACAGCGGAGAAGGCACACCAATAGGATTGCTCACAGCAACGACAGCGCTTGTGTTCAATACATCGGACACCAGTGAAGAAAGAGAGTCACAAGTTTTTAGTGATCCGCTCGAAACGCTTTGGAAGAACTGCATCTTCGGTCTGTGTGGAATCAAGAACTTCCACCGCAAGGTATATCGCGTTATTGTAACTAGTACAGCTGAACAAAGACAAGATTGGCTGCGCGATGTTAGCGACACAATCAACAATAGTTTTACTTCTGTCTGATCTGTTCATAATCTCACCTAGGGGGTAGAAGATAATGCATTGGCTTCTTGAGCCGCAGACTTGGATCGCGTTCGGAACTCTGGTAATTCTGGAGCTTGTTCTTGGTGTGGACAACGTGATCTTTATCTCGATATTGACCGGTAGACTACCAAAGAAACAACAATCAAAAGCGCGCATCACGGGTTTGGGGTTAGCCGTGATATCAAGAATTGCCTTGTTGTTTTCGATCTCCTGGCTGATCAGGCTTACCTTGCCCTTGTTTTCTGTGTACGCAGTGGATATATCAGGACGGGATCTTATTCTGATAGCCGGAGGACTGTTCCTGCTAGGGAAGAGCACCTTCGAGATCCATGAGAAGCTGGAAGGTGAGGAAGACGCAGCAACAGTCAGGGTGAAGCCGCGCTTCTCCGGCGTAATCGTGCAGGTCCTATTGCTTGATGTGATCTTCTCATTGGATTCTGTGATCACGGCAGTCGGAATGGTGGACAAGATCGAGATCATGGTCATGGCTGTGATAATCGCGGCTGGCGTAATGATCATTTCGGCGACGCTCATCGGAGACTTTGTCGATCGTCATCCGACGATCAAGATGCTGGCGCTGGCTTTTCTATTACTGATTGGCTTTACGCTGGTAGTGGAAGGTCTTCACCAACATATACCGAAAGGGTATATCTATTTCGCGATGGCGTTCTCCGTCTTTGTCGAGCTGCTTAACCTGCGTCTAAGGAAGGTGAGCGTTCCGGTCAAGTTACATAAGCCTTACGTCAAGAAACCCGCACCTGCAAGCGAATAGACATATGAGAGTAGCTGGGGTCAGGTCGGATGTTAACAAGGTTATAATGGTGCAATGGATACAGTAATCAAGACGGAAGACTTAACGAAGGAATACGGGTCATTAGCTGCTGTTAAATCCCTGGACCTGGATATCCGCAAGGGGGAGATCTACGGGTTCATCGGTTTAAACGGGGCAGGCAAAACAACGACGATCAGAATGCTCTTAGGGATGATCAAGCCGACGCAAGGTAATGTCGAGCTTTTTGGAGAGCAGATCAAACCCGGCTCTACAAAGATCTGGTCGAAGGTCGGCTTCCTGGTAGAAACGGCCTCGGCTTATCCGGAATTGACCGTTTTAGAAAACCTGGAGGCGTCAAGAAGACTCTACCGGTTGGCGAATAGAAGGTCGACCGATGAGGTCATGGAGAAGCTGAATCTGGTTCGATACCGGGATAGAAAGGCTAAGCATCTCTCGCTCGGCAATTATCAACGGCTCGCGGTCGCGAGAGCCCTTCTTCACAAACCGGAACTACTCGTCTTAGATGAACCGACGAACGGGTTGGACCCCGCCGGTATTGTAGAGATCCGGAATTCGCTGCAAGACCTTTCGAAGAACAAAGGCGTAACGGTGTTCGTATCCAGCCACATTCTTGGTGAGGTCTATCGCTTCACCACCAGGATCGGCATAATCCACGAGGGCGTGTTGATCGAAGAGATGGATATCGACACCCTTAACAAAAAAATGGAGGAGAAACTGGTATTGGACGCAGTTGACAGGTCTAGATTGTTATCTGTCCTTAAAGACTCAGGGTACCTTCCAAACCCGAATACTTTAGGAGAAATCGAGATCACTGATAGCAGTCTTGTTAAAGAACCTGACAGATTAATAGCCGAACTTGTTAAGAAGGATGTACGTGTGAGCAAAGTAAACGTGGAAAAGGAAGATCTGGAGCAGTACTTCTTAAAAAAAGTGGGAAGACATGAATAACTTACTTAATGCGATCCTTGTTGAAGTGAAGAAAGCGAGACGGTCAAAGGTATCTTTGGTAACCCTGCTTGCTTTTTTATTGATTCCTCTAGCAATGACGATGTTTATGATCATTTTGAAAAACCCTGAGAAAGCGAAGACTCTCGGGATCATCAGTACCAAAGCGCAACTGCTCACCGCCGGCACCGCCAGCTGGAAGTCTTTTCTTGATCTCATGTCTCAAGCCGCGATCGGAGGCATGGTGATATCCAGCTTTATTGCCGCCTGGGTATTCGGGCGGGAATATGTAGATAAGACATTAAAGGACCTACTGGCGTTGCCAACGTCTCGAACGACGATTGTCATCGCGAAGTTCGCGCTGATCTCTATATGGTCGTTCGGGTTTTCGTTGTTAGCACCTCTTGCAGGGATTGTCCTGGGTATGATCATTAAGCTCCCCGGTTGGAATTATCAATTGCTGATTGATAGTATTTCACGCTATATAGTTGTCTCACTGCTAGCCGTACTGCTGGCATGGGTGGTTGCCTTCATCGCAAACATCGGTAAAAGTTATTTTCCGGCGATCGGTTTTCTACTTCTTATGGTCGTTCTTGCTCAAATAATTCAAGTGATGGGCTGGGGGGAGTATTTCCCATGGGCGATTCCGGCATTGTATAGTAATACCGCCAGCCCCGCACACCTAGGGGTGGTCAGCTATATAATTGTTGTTCTTACCGGATTACTTGGGTTGTTGGGGACAATATTGTGGTGGCGATACGCGGATTTCACATAGATATTGGCGTTAGTCTTCTAGGTAGGGAGGTGGCATGGAGACAAAAGTGGAAATAGAAATGAATGACGACAAGGGTTCTTCAAAACGAGATCGGCGAGGGGGGAAGGGTATGGCAGACAACGGTGTTACCGGCGGTATCTTCGGATTGGCTTTTATCGGTGCGGCTGTATATTACATCCAGCACGCGACGACTTTCTGGATGGGTGTTCTTGGTTTCTTGAAAGCTCTTGTCTGGCCGGCTCTCGTCATGTATAGAGTCCTCGAATTACTGGCAATGAAATAAAAAGGTGTTTGACAAGCAGGGATAATATTAATATCATACTGGTAGATATTCCATAGTATTAGGGAGAAGCATATAAAAAAGACCGGTCTTATAACCATAACTCTAGTCATCATGATCTTGCTGATCCTTGTTGGCACCCCGTTCGCACAAGCCGATACTTACACCGATCTGACCACAGCGGTTACTGGAATACAGAGAATCTTTACTGTGGACACAGATGGCTCGACCTGGCTGATCGGTGGGGATAACGGACCGAACGTAGCTTTGTTCTCATATAACGGTACTTCACCCGCTACCGATCTTAGCGCGAATCTAACAGACATGAGCGACGTCTATGCGATTGGGGTAGACGGCTCTACATGGCTAATAGGCGGATCTGGTCTATCAAGCACAGCCAGATTGTTCAAATACAACGGGACTTCTTTTAGCAGTGTTAGCATACCGGAAATAAATCCCATAAGAGCGGTCGCATCGAATGGTTCTTTATGGCTTGTCGGAGGCGATCATTGGGGAGGTGGACCGGATATCAAAGTCGAATCATATGACGGGGCTACCCTGACGCCTGTAGACGGATTTAGCATGGCGTCTGTCCGGGCAATCGATACGAATGGTTCGACCTGGTTGGTCGGTGGAGCAGATAGCTTTACCTTGTATTCGTATGACGGCGTGAATACGCCCACGAATATCGAATCGCAGATCAACTCGATGTTTGTCGACGATATCGCAACGAATGGCGCTGTCTGGATGCTCTGTGGAGAAGGCACGAACAGGCTCTATTCATATGACGGCACGACGTTTACGAATCTTACTTCACAAGTTGGTGATATGTCCTCTATACGGGCCGTGGCTACGAACGGCCCTATGTGGCTGATCGGCGGGGATAATAGTGCTGGTTCGGCCCGGCTTTATTCTTATAACGGTACGACTTTCACAGACTTGAGCGCGAACATATCGACAATGTCTAGTGTTGGTTCTATAGCTACAAATGGCTCCACCTGGTTGGTCGGTGATTCTTCTGGTGGCGGCACATCAACTCTGTACCGCATCGATATGGCACCGACTATCTCCGGTATTACCGCACCGTCTGCGCCCAATACCGGTTCTTTCACCATGACGATAACCGGCACAAACTTCGGTCCGGGCACGACGGTCAAACTAACTAAGGATGGTCAGCAGGATATCGTATCAGGTTCGGTCAATGTTATTTCATCGACTCAGCTCACCGCGACTTTCGATTTGACCGGCGCTGCTTTGGGATCATGGAATGTGGCAGTCACAAACTCAAGCAACGAGACCGATATCCTGGCTAACGGCTTTATGATAACTGAGGGCGAACTCCCGTACACTGGAAGATAGTCTAAGCTGATCGTTTCCATTCCTGTTATTCCTTATGTAGGGTCAGAATGAAGATGTTGATATGCTACTATTCGAATTCGGGGAATACGAAGCTGGCTTGTCAGTATATCGCAAGAAACATAGATACTGCCGAGGTCAGTCTCTTTGATATCAAGAAAGATGAGATACCGAACCTAGGAGACTACGGTATCGTCGGCTTTGCCACTTTTACAGATTTCCTAGGACCTTCCTTGTTGGTTCAGACTTTTTTAGAAAAACTACCCGAGCAGAAGAACAAACCGGCATTCGTATTTAACACATATGGCTTTGTCAGCGGCAAGACAATGAAAATACTTGATGCATGGGTGACTGCCAAGGGGTTCAGCGTGATAGCAGGACATTCTCTCCATACCCCGGAATCTTATCCACCGATGGTCGCTAAGGGTAGAGGTCATGAGACTTCACCCAATAGACGGGAAATGAATGGTCTAAACAGTTTTATCACCGGGCTAAACGGTCTTATCGGTTCCCGACTTGATGAGGGCAGGGAAATAGATAGAGAAAAAATCAAGTTTGGTTTTCTGGGTAGTGTATTGCCTGCATACTCACGCACCAAAGCACGTGATGATATGGGAGAGAAGTCTGTAGATGAAGCTCTATGCGATGAATGCGGGATCTGTGAAAAAGGTTGTCCCTATAAAGCCATCAAGCTTTATCCGAAACCTGTTTTTGACATGGACAGATGCTACGGGTGCTGGTTCTGTTTCAATCATTGTCCCAATAAGGCGATCTATACTAAGAAATTCCGGGGTGTGGGCCACTATCCCAGGCCGAATGACCACATCAAAGCTGTATTTAGCGCCTAGCAGCTCGGCTGTGGCCTCCGCGGCGTGGGCGGAAAGACTGTTGCGGCGGGCGTTTTGTCACGGAAGTCATTGCCGGCGCCGGTTTTGTATAGTCGAACTGATTGAGAGCGCGGCGCTCGATGTGTGTCCCCAATGACCGCTCGATATCCCTGACCACGAGGGAATCCTCGTCAGTCACTAAAGTCATGGCATCGCCCTCGCGCTCGGCGCGTCCGGTTCTGCCGATCCTGTGTATATATGTGTCAGCCGTATCGGGAACATCGTAATTGATCACATGCGTTACATCGGCGATATCCAAACCGCGCGCGGCGATGTCGGTAGCTACCAGGATGTCATAGTGTCCGCGGCGGAAATCATCCAGTGAACGCTGCCTCTGATTTTGAGTCTTATCCGAATGTAGGGCTGTGACCTTAAACCCTTTACGGTCGATCTGCTGGGCCAGCCGGTCGGCCCGGCGCCTTGTCCTGGTGAACACAAGCACCGAAGTAGTATCGGGACCATCAAGCAATGTTAAAAGCAACGAGGTCTTCAAGTGCTGCGGGCAAGGGTAGAGCGCGTGCGCCACGGTTTTAGCCGGGGCTTTCAAGTCTATATCAATGCGTTCCGGTTGCTTCATAACGTAAGTCAACTGAGACATCGCGTCCGGGATCGTAGCCGAGAACAACATCGTCTGGCGGTTCACCGGGAGGTGTTTCAGTATCGTTTTGATAGACGGCAAAAATCCCATGTCTAACATACGGTCAGCTTCGTCTAAAACGAGGATCTCTATCCGGGACAGGTCGGCCGTACCGCGTTCGATATGATCGATCAGTCTTCCGGGACATGCGACGACGACTTCGACGCCTTTCCTTAAGCCGCGTTCCTGCGCGTCCATGCCGACGCCGCCATATACGGTGACGGAACGGATGTTACAGAACTTGCTCAGCTTACGGATCTCGTTATTCGTCTGCTCGGCCAGTTCGCGTGTCGGCGCGATGATAAGCGCCCGCGTCTTATGATGGCCGTTAGGCCGGTTCATGAGACTGTGTAATAGAGGCAGTACGAAAGCGGCGGTCTTGCCTGTTCCTGTTTGGGCGGTACCGATGAGGTCTTTGCCTTTTAATATGATCGGGATGGTTCTCTTTTGGATAGGGGTAGGCTTTTCATAACCTGCCACCTGAACGGCTTTTTCGAGCCGGTGGTCCAACCTGAAATCTGAAAATGTACTCAATAAAACAACTCCTTATTTGTCAACTATATCATGACGAGCGGAAATAAGCAAAACCGTGTTATAATTAAAAACTTGAACAGATGGAAATCATGGAGGAATCAGCTTGAACAATAATCCTGTGGGTGTGTTTGACTCAGGTGTCGGTGGAGTGACCGTAGTCAAGGCCATCCAGGAAGAGTTGCCGCGGGAGCACCTGATATATTTTGGCGATACAGCAAGGTTTCCGTACGGGCCGCGTCCGTTGGACGAGGTAAAGAAGTATGTATTTGAGATCTGCGAGTATCTGATCGGACAAGATGTCAAACTGATCGTCATAGCGTGCAATACAGGGACGGCGGCCGGTTTGAAAGACGCTCAAAAGAACTTCAATGTGCCGATCCTCGGGGTCATCGAACCCGGAGCGAGGGGGGCCGTTCTGGCTACTAAGAACCGCAAGATCGGTGTCATAGGAACAAAGGGTACTATAGAAAGCCATGCATACGATGAAGCGATCCATGCTCTGGATGCGGGAGTGGAAGTCAAAAGCGGGGCTTGTCCGCGTTTCGTTGACTTCGCCGAAGGCAGGGGCGGGCAAGATGGAGACATTCTGGAAGTTGCCCAAGAGTATCTTTATCCTTTACTGGACGCGGGGATAGACACATTGATCCTCGGGTGCACGCATTACCCGATTTTAAGAGATGTTATACAGCAGACAGTCGGTTCGAGCGTCACGTTGATAAGTTCGGCGGACGAGACAGCCCTGGAAGTCAAAGAAACGCTGGTAAGACGCGGTCTGTTAAATGACGGAAAGAACCATCCTCATGACAAGTTCATAGTCACAGGAGATAGAACGTCATTCTTGACGTTGAGCCAGAGTTTTTTAGGACGGGATATAAGCAAGGTCGAGGAGGCCGTATGATGCGGATAGACGAACGCCGGATAGATGAACTACGACCCATCACGATAACCCGTGATTTCATACCGCATGCCGAAGGATCATGTCTATATAATCTTGGTAATACCAAGGTCGTTTGTACGGCCAGCATAGAACAGCGGGTGCCCCAGTTCTTACGGGATTCGGGAAAAGGTTGGATCACGGCGGAATACGCGATGTTGCCAAGGGCTACCGAGACTAGGACCAGCCGCGAATCATCAGTCGGAAGAGTCAGCGGTCGTACGCACGAGATCCAGCGTTTGATCGGCAGATGCTTAAGGTCCGTGGCCGATCTGGAGGCGATAGGCGAGGTGACCATCTGGATGGACTGTGATGTCCTGCAAGCGGACGGCGGCACTCGTACGGCTGCTATAAGCGGTTCGTTCGTCGCGTTGTATGATGCCCTCTCATTGCTGATGGAACGCAAGGAACTCCCTGTCATTCCTGTATCGGAGTTCGTAGGGGCGGTCAGTGTCGGCATAGTCGACGGGTCTTATCGTTTAGACCTCGATTTTAAAGAAGACTCGGAAGCGCAGGTAGACATGAACATCGTGATGACCGAATCCGGTAAAGTGATCGAGATCCAGGGAACAGCCGAAAAGCATCCCTTCTCCAGGGACGAGCTTGATAAGCTATACGACCTGGCTGACATGGGAATCAAACACATCGTAGAGCATCAAAAAGAAGCGTTAGGATTGATCTCGTGACAGATATAGTCCTGGCGACCAAGAATGACGGTAAGATCAAAGAGATCGAACACGCGCTGTCTTTGGGCTTCATAAATTGGCTTGATTACACAGATTTCAACGCCTGGCCGAAGTTTGATGAATCCGGTGACACATTCAAAGCAAATGCCCGGATAAAAGCAGCCGGTGTTGCCAAGTATCTGTCAACTCCAGCCATAGCTGACGATTCAGGCCTTGAAGTCGACGAACTGAACGGTATGCCGGGGATCCTGTCTTCAAGGTTCGCCGGACCGGATGCGGATGACGCGAAGAACAACCGGAAACTGCTTGAGATGCTGAAAGACACCCCTTACGACAAAAGGACCGCCCGGTTTAGGTGCGTTCTTGCGTTGTTGTTTCCGAATGGAGCTGAGTACTTCGCAGAGGGAGTGGTAAAAGGCCACATCGCGTTCGAGCTTAGCGGGACCGAAGGATTCGGGTACGACCCGGTCTTTATCCCGGAAGGATTTGAAAACACGATGGCGGATATCCCGTTGGCGGAGAAGAACAGAATAAGCCATCGCGGACGCGCCCTCGCAGAGATGCGGAAGATCCTTGTTCAACTCTTCGGTCAGGTTGCTTAACCTCGATAAATTACGTATCATTAAACGTTGCGGGGTGTGGCGCAGCTTGGTTAGCGCGCGTGCTTTGGGAGCACGAGGTCGGAGGTTCAAATCCTCTCACCCCGACCAGTTTCCTGGTAATCAAGTACGCGTGTGGATTATCAGGAAACTGGTATATGAGTCGGAGGGATTTAAACCTCCGACCAGCCCACCTGAAAGTGGGCAATTAACAACAGTGAAAACTAACAAAATCGTATTTATCGGGAAGACAGGTTGTTAATTGTAAGTTGTTTGTTCACGAGTGATAGCGAGCGGGCGGGAGTAGCTCAGCGGTAGAGTAGGAGCCTTCCAAGCTCTTGGTCGCGGGTTCGAATCCCGTCTCCCGCTCCACGTAATCCGCATGGGCGGATTACGTGGAGAATAGACAACAAACGACTGATAACTTACAACGCAAAGCAGTCGCAGGTTGTTGGTTGTATGTTGTAAGTTGTTTGTTCACGAGCGATAGCGAGTGTGGTGAACGTAGCTCAAAGGCAGAGCACTGGACTGTGGCTCCAGTGGTTGGGGGTTCGAGTCCCCTCGTTCACCCCAGAAATTTAGGTACCCTCACCTAAGTCCTCCCCCTGATAGGGGGAGGAATAGAAGGAGGGGGTTTGAAAAAAGAATAGATTTTGATTTTTGTATGCGCTCGTAGCTCAATAGGATAGAGCATCGGACTTCTAATCCGAGGGTTGGGGGTTCGATTCCCTCCGGGCGCGCCAACAATCAGCGAGTAGCTGGTAGCAAGTAGCTCGTAGCAAGAACAAATAACAGCAAAATTTGGTTCTAAAGCTACAAGCCACCAGCTATAAGCTACAAGCTAGAGTGGGCCGTTAGCTCAGATGGTAGAGCAGGGGACTCTTAATCCCAAGGTCACAGGTTCGATCCCTGTACGGCCTACCAGCCCACCTAAAGGTGGGCAACTAACAACTGACAACAGACAACGTACAACAGTCCAAAAAGAAACAGATTCTTGTATATTGAAAAAAACGGGTTGTTAGTTGTTAGTAGTAAGTTGTAAGTTCGCGAGCGATAGCGAGTGAGCGAGGATGGCGGAATTGGTATACGCGCTAGATTTAGGATCTAGTGCCGAAAGGCTTGGGGGTTCGAGTCCCCCTCCTCGCACCATGACAAGATAACAAGAGAAGTTGCGAAGTAGGATAAGATAGGAAAGAAAGAGAAACAGTGGAAGAGTGAGGAGTGAAGAGTGAAGACTGATGTCAAGAAACTTGAGAAGAACAAAGTTGCAATAACCATAGAGGTGCCGCCGCAAGATGTTGCCAAAATATTGGATAAAGCGGCAGATACTCTGTCACAAAGAGTCAGAATACCTGGATTCAGGCAAGGTAGAGTGCCGCGGTCTGTACTCGAAGCGAAGGTGGGAACCGACGCGATCACTCATCATGCCATGGAAACCGAGGTCCCGAATATCTACCGGGAAGCTGTGAGCGGGACAGACCTCGAGCCTATTGCGAACCCCGAGCTTAAAGTGATCGAGCAGATGATGGAGGGTAAGAAGTTCATCTTCGAGGCGACGGTGGAAGTCAAACCCGAGACCAAGCTGAAAAACTACAAGGGCATAAAGGTAACAAAACCTGATACTTCGGTTTCGGCTAAAGACGTGGATGAGGAGATAGACAGGATAAAAGGGCGGTTTGCGGATCTAAAAGTCAGCAAGGAGAAGAAGGTCAAAAAAGGCCATTTTGCAGTGATCGACTTCGAGGGCTCCATCGATGGGGCATTGTTTGAGGGGGGCAGCAGCTCGGATCATGTGATAGAGGTCGGGTCCGGGAGTTTTTGGAAAGGTTTTGAGGAACAACTGGTCGGTCTCAAAGGGGACGAGGAGAAGACAATCCGGGTCGAATCCCCGAAAGACTATTATGTAAAGGAACTGGCGGGTAAAACGGTCGATTTCAAGGTAAAGGTCAAAGAGATAAAGGACAAGGTCGTACCGCCTGTAGATGACAAGTTCGCGGAGAAGGTGGGCTTCAAAGACCTGAAAGCATTAAAGAAAGACGTGAAGGAGAATCTTGTCAAAAGGAAGAAAATGCAAGCGGACATGGCAGTCCAGACGCAAGCGGTGGAAGCAGCTATAAAGAACGCGGAAGTTGAAGTTCCGCAACCGATGATAGATGATTATGGTGAAAGGATGTTGAAGGAGTTCGGGCAGAGTCTCATGCAGCGCGGAGTCAACGTCGAAGACTACTTAAAAATGACGAATCAGACGATCGATGATGTAAAGGCCAACATGCAAGGCGAGGCCGAAGAGATGGCAAAGGCCGACTTGGTCCTGGAGGCTCTGGCGAAGAAAGAAGGCCTTAAAGTCTCGGATAAAGAGGTCGATGAAGAGATGGAGGCCTTGATAGGCAGGATGGGTGACGCAGGCAAACAGTTTAGCGAAGGGGAAGACGCTGCCAAACAACGGGTGTTGCTCCGGATGGCTTTGATTGCGGAGATGACTAAGAAAAAGGCAGCCGATTTTCTAGTCGAGCACTCGGTCGAAAAGGCAAGCGCTAAGGAGGAGAAGAAAAAATGAGCCTTATCCCTATAGTCATCGAACAGACGTCTAGAGGAGAAAGATCGTTTGACATATACTCCCGGTTGCTAAAAGACCGGGTGGTCTTTCTGGGAACAGAAATAACGGATGATGTCGCCAATGTCATCATGGCCGAACTGCTTCATCTTGAAAGCGAAGATCCCGATAAAGATATCAACCTGTATATAAACTCGCCAGGCGGGATCGTGACTTCAAGCCTTGCCATCTTTGACACCATGCAGTATGTAAAGCCGGATGTATCGACGATCTGTATCGGACAGGCGTCAAGCGGAGCAGCGCTGCTGCTCGCGGCGGGAAAAAAGGGAAAAAGGTTTGCCCTTCCGAACGCTCGCATACTGATACATCAACCGCACGGTGGCGCCCAGGGGCAAGCAGTCGACATAGACATACAAGCCAGGGAGATCGTCAGGACGCGGAAGCTTCTTGATGAGATCATGGCAAAGCTTACAGGCCAGCCGATCAGCCGTGTTCAAAAAGACACGGATCGCGATTTTATAATGACCGCCAAGCAAGGCAAGGAATATGGCCTGATCGATGACATACTTGAAAAGAGAAAATAGTGTTGTTTAACAACGAAGGAGGCCGACATGTCCCGCTACGGTGAGGATGCGGAACTTCTGAAGTGTTCTTTCTGCGGCAAAAGTCAGCGTCAGGTAAAGAAGCTGATTGCCGGACCCGGTGTCTACATATGCGATGAATGCATAGATCTCTGCAACGACATAATCGAAGAAGAAGTCGAGGTAATCGAGGAGGTAGGCAAAGACGCGCTTCCGAGACCGGATGAGATATTCAGTTTTCTAGATGAGTATGTAATCGGTCAGGAATCCGCCAAGAAGGCACTATCCGTCGCTGTCTACAATCACTATAAAAGAATCCAGATAGCTCCAAAAGGCGATGATGTGGAGCTCGATAAAAGTAACATATTGCTGATAGGGCCGACAGGCTGCGGCAAGACATTGCTGGCGCAGACACTCGCCCGTTTCTTAAACGTTCCCTTCGCCATCGCGGACGCAACCGCGCTTACAGAAGCCGGATATGTCGGCGAAGACGTTGAGAACATCCTGCTCAAGCTTATACAAGCATCCGATTATGATATAAAACGGGCTGAAACCGGCATCATATACATAGACGAGATAGACAAAGTGGCGCGGAAAGCGGAGAACCCCTCGATCACCCGCGACGTTTCGGGAGAAGGGGTACAGCAGGCTCTACTTAAGATCCTCGAGGGGACGGAGGCGAGCGTTCCACCGCACGGTGGCCGCAAGCATCCGCACCAGGAGTTCATCCAGATAAACACATCCAATATCCTCTTCATATGCGGTGGAACGTTCATCGGGCTGGAGAAGACGATAGAAGACCGGCTCGGCCAGGGCGGCATAGGATTCAACAATGAGATCCGCAATACGAAAGAAGTTCGAAAAAAAGCCGCTCTGACTGAATTATTACCGGAAGACCTTATCGTCTTCGGCCTGATTCCTGAATTCATCGGCCGGCTTCCGGTGATATCGGTCTTGAATGATCTGATCAGGGACGATCTTGTGAAGATATTGACCGAGCCGAAGAATGCTCTGGTCAAACAGTACAAGCGGATATTCGAGTATGAAGACGTCGATCTGGTCTTTAAACCGGAAGCACTGAAAGCCATCGCGGATAACGCGATCAAACACGGGACCGGCGCCAGAGGACTAAGGGCCATACTCGAGGATGTACTGCTCGATATCCAGTACGAACTACCGAACAGGAGAGAAGTGACGAAGTGTGTCGTCACCAGGGATACGATAACCAGAAAGTCTCCACCGACACTGGTCACGAAGAGGCCCGCCAGTTATACGGATAAGAATATAGAAGAGGAAACCGCTTAAAGACTGTGGAAGAAAAGATACTGGACAAATCCTATACACCTGAACTGGTCGAAGGCGCGTGGTATAAATACTGGTCTGAAAAAGGGTATTTTCACGCCGAGATAGAACCGGGCAAACGTCCTTTTACGATAGTCATCCCTCCTCCCAATGTCACCGGTTCACTTCACATAGGCCATGCTTTGAACAACACCCTACAGGACGTCGTCATCCGGAAGAAACGGATGGAGGGCATCGTCAGCTTGTGGCTTCCGGGTACCGATCACGCCGGCATTGCCACCCAGAACGTAGTCGAGCAACAACTTGCCAAGGAGGGCCTGAAGAGGCAGGACCTTGGACGTGAGAAGTTCGTCGAAAGAGTCTGGGAGTGGAAGGAGCAGTACGGGAACACGATCATCGAACAGCTGAAGAGGCTCGGATGTTCTTGCGACTGGGAAAGAGAGCGGTTCACTTTCGACGAAGAATACTCCGAAGCCGTCAGAACCGTATTTGTAAGTCTATACAACGACGGCCTTATATACAGGGGTAAATACATCATAAACTGGTGCCCGCAGCATCAGACGGCTTTATCCGATATCGAAGTCGAATACGAAGAGACTAAGGGTAAGCTGTGGTATGTCAAGTACTTTTTGAAGGATGTCGAGGAGATCGAGGAAGTCAAGGATGTCAAAGAAGAAGGTTATGTGGTGGTGGCGACGACCAGGCCTGAGACCATGCTCGGAGACACCGCCGTCGCGGTGCATCCCGACGATGAACGGTTCAAACACTTAGTCGGCAAGACGGTCATCCTTCCACTGCTGAACCGTGAGATCCCTATTGTAGCCGATCAGTTTGTAGATCCGGAGTTCGGGACCGGAGCCGTCAAAGTAACGCCGGCTCATGACCCCAACGACTTTGAGATCGGCCAACGCCATGGACTGCCGCAAGTCAACATCTTTACGGAAGAAGCCATACTTACTGAAGAAGCTGGTCCGTATGAGGGATTGGACAGGTACGCCGGCCGCGAAGCCGTATTAAAGGATCTGGAAAAAGACGGATACATGGAAAAGATCGAGGAACATCTGCATTCGGTCGGACACTGCTACAGGTGCCATACGGTCGTCGAGCCATATCTAAGCGAACAATGGTTTGTCCGGATGAAACCGCTGGCGGAGCCTGCGATCGAGTCTGTAAAAGACGGAAGGATCGAGTTCGTTCCGAAACGGTGGGAGAAGACCTATTTTGATTGGATGGAGAACATACGCGACTGGTGCATATCGAGGCAACTCTGGTGGGGGCACCGCATCCCGGTCTGGTACTGTAAGACTTGCGGGGAAGCCATAGCCGCTACGAAAGACCCGGACAAGTGCACCAAATGCGGCGGAACGAATATCAAACAAGACGAAGACGTCCTCGATACCTGGTTCTCATCATGGCTTTGGCCGTTTGCGACTTTAGGATGGCCGGAACAGACAGAGGACTTGAAGTTCTTCTACCCCACGGCTTTGCTTTCAACGGCTTTCGACATCATATTCTTCTGGGTGGCGCGGATGATAATGGCCGGGCTTCATTTTGCCGGCGACGTTCCGTTCAATGAAGTATATATACATGCTTTGATCAGGGATTCAAAAGGCCGCAAGATGAGCAAATCACGCGGCAATGTGATCGATCCTCTGGAGGTCATCGAGTGGAGCGGGACGGATGCGTTGCGCTTCACTCTGGCGTCACTCGCCGTGCCCGGAAGGGACGTCGTGCTTAGCGAAGACCGGATAGAGGGTTACCGGCACTTCGTGAACAAGATCTGGAACGCGTCGAGGTTTATTATGATGAATCTCGATGACTACGATCCGGCGTTTTCACCGGCTACGGAAGACTTTACGCTGGCGGACAGGTGGATACTGAGCCGCGTCCAGACAGTCGTAAACGAGGTGTCGGACGAATTCGATACGTATCGTTTCAGCGAGGCATGCCGGTTGCTTTATTCGTTCTTCTGGAGCGAGTTCTGCGACTGGTATATAGAGTGGTCGAAGAACCGGCTTAAGGAAAAGGGGAACGCTCGCAAGACAACGCAATATGTATTACTTAAAGTCCTCGATACGTCGCTTAAACTGATGCACCCGGTCATGCCTTTTGTCACGGAAGAGATCTGGCAGAAGCTTCCGGGTACAGGAGAGAGCATAATGATATCGGATTGGCCGGAGGCGGACGCCTCGCTGATCGATGAAACAGCCGTCAAACAGGCGGAAGTACTTATCGATGTGACCAATGCCATCAGGCAGACGAAGCACGAGTTGGGCATTCCTCATACTAAGAAGGTCGAAGTAGTGTTGGTGACAACCGATGACAAAAAGGCTGAGATCCTAACGGATAATACGGCCAACCTTAAAAATCTGGCGCGCCTTGATGAGCTGAGTATCGGCAAGGAGCGGACAGGCGTTGAAAGATCGGCCAAGGCAGTGGCGGCTGGGATCGAGATATTCATGCCGCTCGGCGATCTTATAGACATAGAAAAAGAAACGGAACGGCTCAAGTCTGAGATCAAAGAGATAGATGAGAAGCTTAAGAAGAGCCTGGCGAAACTGGACAACAAGGGCTTTATTGAAAAAGCCGCCGCCGAAGTAGTGACCAAGGAGCGGGATAAGGCCGCGGAACTGACGGATAAGAAAGCGAAGCTCGAAAGCCAGCTCGGTCTTTTTCTTTGATAGATGGACTATAATGATGCAGTCCGGTATCTGAATGAAGAGACTACGGAAGGTATAGAGCCGGACCTTTCCCGGATAACCCTCCTCTGCGAAAAACTCGGAAACCCTGAAAAAGCATTCCGCGCCATACACATAACCGGGACCAACGGCAAAACGACTACCGCCAGGATGGTAGACTCCGTTTTGACCGCCGCAGGCTTTAAAAGCGGGTACTATACTTCACCGCATCTCGTCTCATATACCGAACGTTTCACGGCCAACGGCCGTCATATAACCGAAAAGCGGTTCGCCCGTCTTGTTGAAGATATAGCTCCCCTGATCGCTGAGGTGAATAGCACGATAGAAAATATGATCACCCAGTTCGAGGCCTTGACGGCGATAGCTTTTACTTATTTCCGGGAAGAAAACGTCGATTGTGCTGTTGTAGAGGTCGGGATGGGCGGGAGCTGGGACGCGACGAATCTCATCGATTCCGATGTGGCCGTGATAACAAACGTAGCTCTAGAGCATACGGACAGATTGGGCGAAACGATAACGGAAATAGCGAAGGAAAAATCAGGTATCATCAAGAGGTCGGCTTCGGTCGTCACTGCTGCCGGTCAACAAGATGTCCTCGACATTATCCAAGAACGATGTGAAGAACAGGATGCTCGCTTGTATGTCGCCGGCCGTGACTTCGCCGTTGACATCAAAAAGAGCGACTCCGGTAAGGGGCAGATCATAGATGTCCGAACGATTGATAAAACATATAGGAACATCGATTTGGAATTGGTCGGTAAGCATCAAGCGACAAACGCGGCCACAGCGGTCGTTGCTGCGGAGTTGTTCTTAAAGAAGAACAAACCGGAAGCACTTGATGGCCTGGGAACAGCGATCTCAACAGCGATCTCCCAGGTATCTTCACCAGGTCGGTTGGAGGTCGTCGGCACACGACCGTTGATCGTTCTCGACGGCGCGCATAATCCGGCGGCGGCTGTCCGGTTAAGGGAGTCTCTCGATGGCGACTTCGAATATGATAGACTAATCCTGGTCTTAGGGATGCTCGGCGATAAGGACACCGGCGGTATTCTGGATATCTTGATCGATAAAGCTGATACCATTATCGCGACGCAAAGCACCAGTTATAGAGCTATGTCTGCCAAGACTTTAGGTGAGGCGATAGAGAGGAGACATAGACCGGTCAAGGTCTGCGGTTCAGTAAAAGATGCGATAGCGTCTGCAAGGACATCTGCCGGCCCCGAAGATATGATATTGATAACAGGATCCATTTATACGATAGGAGAAGCGAAAGAGTGCTTAGGGAACAGATAACAGATAACAGGGGGATAGGTTAGAACATGGAAAAGACGTTACTGATAGTAAAGCCGGACGGGATCCAGAAAAGGATCATAGGTGAGATAATATCAAGATTCGAGAAAAGAAACCTAAGGATATCGGCGATAAGGATGCTCAGAGTCGATACGGAACTTGCACACCGTCTCTATGATATACACAAAGGAAAACCGTTCTTCGATGAACTTGTCGATTTCATAACATCCGGCGATGTTGTTGCGATGGTCATAGAGGGAGATAACGTCATATCGCTGGTGAGGAAGATGATCGGGGCAACGGACCCGATGCAAGCCGAACCGGGGACGATAAGGGGCGATTATGCTCTGGAGATCGGACGGAACACGGTCCACGCGTCGGATTCTCAAGAAAGAGCCGCATATGAGATCGGACTGTTCTTTAAAGAAGTGCCCAAGGTTTAAGTTGTGAGGTCATAAAGCATCTGGTAAAATTAAAGGTTGTGGAAATATAAGACAGATCAAGTCGGGGGTTCACTTTTGATTATCCGGCAAGAGGACCGGATGGCTTTGTTCGTGGCATTGTTTGTTGGTGCGGTCCTCGGAGGAGTTTTAGGAGAAGTATTTAAAAGATATATACCTTTGCTCGCCGGCGGCGCTAAGGTCGGTTTTAAGCCGGTAACCCTGGATCTATATATCCTTGTACTCACCTTTGGATTTGACTTTAAGATCACTGTCGCAGCCATCATCGGGATACTCCTGGCCTTTATCCTTGTGATCAAGAAGTAGACGTTTGGAGGTCAAAAAGAAGAACCATGTTTGACAATGTGATGAGCATGTTCGGCCGGGATATGGCGGTCGATCTTGGAACAGCGAATACACTTGTGTACGTACGGGGACGGGGTATAGTCCTGAACGAACCCTCGGTGGTCGCCATAGATAAGAATGCCGGGTCTGTGCTTGCGGTCGGCTTGGAAGCGAAGAGGATGATCGGCCGGACCCCGGGTAATATCGTAGCGATCAGGCCTCTTAAAGACGGTGTGATCGCCGACTTCGATGTCACCGAACGCATGCTAAGATACTTTATTCAGCGAGTCCACAAAAGGAGCTTTCTAGCCCGGCCACGCGTGATCGTCGGAGTGCCTTCAGGGATTACCGGTGTTGAAAAAAGAGCAGTTGAAGAGGCGACCGAGCAAGCAGGTGCGCGCTCTGCTTATCTGATTGAAGAACCTATGGCCGCGGCTATTGGTGCCGGTCTGCCTATCTATGAACCGTCCGGTAACATGGTCGTCGATATAGGCGGCGGGACAACGGAGGTCGCCGTGATATCCCTGGGAGGGATCGTGGCTTCGGAATCCATCAGGATCGGCGGCGACGAACTGGATGAAGCGATAATCGCGCATATGAAAAAGGAACACAATCTCATGCTTGGAGAAAGAACAGCGGAGGAGTTGAAGATAGAGATCGGATCGGCCTACCCGTTGACACAAGAAGAGCAAGCGGAAATAAGAGGCCGCGATCTCGTATCCGGATTACCAAAGACGCTAGTCATATCCTCACAGGAGATACGTATTGCAATCGAGGAACCGGTCGCTATGATCATAGAAGCGGTTAAGTCTACGCTCGAAAAGACGCCCCCCGAACTTTCGAGTGATCTCATGGACCGGGGCATTGTCCTGGCGGGCGGGGGAGCTCTATTGCGCGGTCTGGATGAAAGGCTGCGTCAGGAGACCGGGATGCCTGTCCAGCTGGCAGAAGAGCCGTTGAACTGCGTGGCTGTCGGGACCGGTCGGTGTCTGGAAGAGTTTGACAGTCTTAAAAAAGTCCTCCTCTCATCGCGTCATTAACCTTTTGATCAAATAATTATGCTCGAAAAAAGACCGAACTGGAGCAATAGAATAGCGTTATCCCTTCTCATCCTTATAAGCGTAGCAGTCGTCATCGTACATTTCAGGGAGAATGAGAACGGTTTTCTACATCGCGTCCAGAAGTCTGCGATGGGCCTTTTGACGCCCATACAATCCGGTACATTAAGCTCCGTCCGCTTTACGACCAACTTATGGGAATCGATCACACAGTTCGGAAGGTTAAAATCAGATAATCAACGGCTCACCAAGGAAGTCGCGGCGTTAAGGCGGCAATCGGTGGTCAGCAAAGAGCTTGAACTGGAGAACGAACGGCTTTTAAAACTCCTCGGAGCACCTGCGCGAAGGGACTACCAGACTCTTTACTCAAATGTCATAGGGAAGTCGGTCAACAGCTGGCAGGCAACGATCATTCTTGATAAAGGTATGAACGACGGAGTCAAGAAGCATATGGCGGTAGCTATGGCGGATGGGCTTGTTGGCCAGGTCATATCTGTGTCGAAAACCTCATGTCTAGTGCAGCTGATAACCGATCAGAAATGCGCGGTCGGTGTCCGTCTGCAGTCGAATCGAGCGATCGCGGTAGTCGAAGGCCAGGGTGGCAAGGAACTGGATCTGACGTTGCTGCCAAGAGAGATCCCCGCGACAAAAGGTGAACTTGTATTGACGGCCGGCATCGGAGGCGTCTATCCGCCCGATATCGTCGTTGGAACCATCTCATATGTAGTAGCAAAACCCCAGGGTATTTACCAGGAAGCGCGCGTCAGCCCGGCTGTCGATTTCTGGACGCTGGAAGAGGTCTTTATCATAACGGGTCTGAAATAATATGCAGAGATACCTGTTTCAAGTCTCCGTTCTTATCGGGACTTTTATAATCCAAATAGTCGTTGTACCCCATATCAACCTATCGGGAGCGCAACCAGACCTTGTGCTGGTGGTAGTCGTATGTTTCGCTTTGACCGAGGGGCTGATATATGGAGCCGCCAGCGGGTTCGGCGGAGGTTTTCTTGAAGATCTACTGCAGGCTAAGTATATGGGCTTCAATATGCTGATCAAGACGGTCGTCGGTGCCATCGCAGGTATATTCAAAGACTACGGGCCGAAGGAAGGTATCCTGATTCCCCTGGTCGGGGTATTTGCAGCGAGTGTATTCAGCCAGATCATGATGGCGTTGATGGCCTTCCTGTTCGGCGAGACCGTGGTCTTCAAGTCGATCTTCAACTGGCTGATCATCCCGACCGCCTTATATAACGTACTTTTTACACCGTTCATCTATCCGGCTGTCGTAAAGATAGTCAACTGGCAACAAAAGTGGGCCAGATTCGAGGCGCCGAAATGACAGTAGAGAGCGAACGAATCCAGTATAGGATATCGGTCATAAGCATAGCCGTCATTTTTCTGATGGGCATCATCATAACCAGGTTACTCTTTCTCCAGGTGCTGACAGGCGCTGAATACTTGAGAATAGCCAAAGAGAACAAGATACGTATTATAGAAACGACGGCTCCCCGCGGTTCGATCTATGACAGGCATGCAAAACCTATGGTAAGTAACCGCATCGGTCTGACAGTCTCGATCAACAAGACGCAGTTCGACACATCCAAGAAAGATTACGCGGAGCTGCAGTCGGTGATCAATAACTTAAGCGGCGTTCTGGGGATGCCTGTTCCGGATATCAAGAAGAAGCTGGAAAACGTACATATAGGCCCGTATCAACCTGTGCCTATTAAAGAGGACATCGCGCAGGAGACGGCGATATTCATCAAGGAACATGAACTTGAGTTCCCGCATGTCTCGATCGATGGCCAGCCGATCCGCGAGTACGCGAACGGTTCTCTGGCGGCTCATATTCTCGGATATCTCGGTGAGATATCAGATAAAGAGTTAAAAGATAAAAAGTATAAAGGGTATAGTCTGGGTGACGTGATCGGAAGGGAAGGCGTCGAGCGGAGTTACGAGAAATATCTGGCTGGGGTCAAAGGGGAAGGGCGGATCGAAGTCAACGCCGAGGGATATCCGATCTCTAGTCTGGTGATAAAAAAGCCGCAAGCCGGGAAGAACGTATATTTGACGATCGACAAGGATCTTCAGAATCTCAGCGAAAGTCTGCTCGCGGATGCTCTGGAGCAGGCCAGAAATGCTTACGACCAGGATAGTAAGAAATATTATAAGGCGCCCGCCGGCGCCGTTGTAGTGATGAACCCAAACAACGGGGAAGTCCTTGCCATGGCCAGCCAGCCGAGCTATGACCCGAGACTATTCACTCGCGGAGTAACTCCGCAGGACTGGCAGGTTTTGAACGATCCGAACAACCACTATCCGTTGAACAACCGGGCGATGACGAACTCATATCCTCCGGGATCGACGATCAAGGTGATCACATCGGCTGCCGCGATGCAGGAAGGGATAGCTTCAGCGGGATCGGAATATGACTGCGCGGGAAAATGGACTGGCGCGGGCGACCAATGGCCCCAGTTCTGCTGGTTACGTACGGGTCACGGCCATCTTACGCTGGAGGAAGGCATCATAGAATCATGCGACACGGTATTCTATGAGATAGGCCTCCAGTTTTATCGCCTGATTGGCCAAAAAGGAGAAAAGATGCAGGAATGGGCGGCTAAGTTCGGGCTTGGCTCGCCGACCGGTATAGACTTACCGGGTGAGGACGGCGGCAGGATACCGACAAGCGCCTGGAAGAAAAAGTGGAATAAAGATAACGATCCGCAATATCAAGTATGGTATCCGGGTGATTCGACCAATATGGCTATAGGGCAGGGAGATGTGCTGGCTACACCGCTTCAGATGGCCGTCGTATATAGTGCTGTCGCCAACGGGGGTGTGGTCTACAAACCGCACGTCGTTAAGAGGATCGAATCAGCCAACAAAGACTGGATCAAGGAGATAAAGGCCGAAAAAGTCAGGGATCTCGGGATCTCCGCGGACGTACTGGGGATCATCCGGAGCGATCTGGAGCAAGTCATAACAGATGGAACGGGTAAGACCGCTTTCCAGGGGTTCTCTTTTTCGACAGTGACTGTCGGGGGTAAGACAGGTAGTGCAGAGATGTACGGGCGTCAAGCGAACGCCTGGTTTGCCGCGGTCGCTCCTGCTGACAAACCGCAGTATGTTGTTGTCGTCATGATCGAGGAAGGCGGACATGGCGTAAGCGCGGCTGCTCCTGTGGCCAGGAAGATCATAGAGAATATCTACGGACTGCGTTCCGACTCGGATATACGGATCGAAAGTACGGTGGACTGATCGTGTTTAAGAATCTGCCTACAAGCCATCCGATAAAACACATCGATCTGGCACTTCTTGGGATCGTCTTAGCCCTCGCGGCGTTCGGCGCTATGCTCATATACAGCGCCACGGCTCACAGCACCGGCTTTGGAACATTAAGAACACAGATCATGTGGATCGTCATCAGCTCGATAGGTTTTATTTTCATGGCGACGTTCGATTATCAGAAACTCAAAACATATGCCGGCGTCATCTATGTCGTGTGCGTAGTCCTCTTGATCCTGGTGTTTGTTATCGGTCGCGTCGTTTTAGGAGCTCAAAGGTGGATACCCCTGGGACCGTTCAACTTGCAGCCGTCAGAGTTGAGCAAACTTGGACTTGTCATAGTACTGGCGGCCTTATTGTCCAGGAAAAAAGAAGGCGTCGCAACAAACTACGATATGACCATGGCTCTTATCTATACGGCCATATTGCTTCTATTGGTCTTTATCCAACCGGACCTGGGGACGGCTCTAGTTTTCGCAGCTATCGCGGTCGGGCTTCTTTTCGCAGCCGGAATAAACCTTGCTTATCTGGCCGGTCTTTTCGCTGCCGGGATCATAGCGATCCCCGTAGCGATAAAGCTGCATATCCTTAAGGATTACCAGGTAAAAAGGCTCCTTGTCTTTATAGATCCGACACATGATCCATCCGGAGCCGGATACAATCTTGTCCAATCGAAGATCGCGGTGGGATCCGGAGAGATAACGGGAAGAGGGTTATTCCTGGGAAGCCAGACACGCTTGAACTTCATCCCACACAGCCATACTGACTTCATCTTCTCTGTCCTCGGCGAACAGCTCGGTTTTGTAGGGGCATTGTTCTTGCTCAGCCTTTTCGCCTTTCTTCTCTGGCGCATCGCAGTCATCGCCAGGAACTCCCGAGATATGTTCGGTACGCTTCTATGCGTTGGAGTGCTGGTCATGATAATATTTCAAGTGTTCGTTAATATGGGTATGACTATAGGCATCATGCCGGTAACAGGGATACCTCTGCCTTTGATCAGTTATGGCGGGAGTTCATT
>JAGVPG010000012.1 GCA_020052375.1 Actinomycetota bacterium
ATGCTGCACACTTTTCTAAGGTCGCTGCGGAACTCGCGCGGGAGAAAAATAGAAAGAGTCTGGTGACTGCGCTCAAACAGTCCTCGCGTCCTTGAAAAGATGATTTTCTATATACTAGGAGTTGAGTCTTGAGTTTTAGAATTCTAAAGGATGAAAGATACAAAAACGTAAAAAAGGTCATCAATGAAAACGGATTTGATCGTTGTTTCTGATCTGCATATCGATACATGGGAGATGTCCCGGAAGATAAAGGGGAAACGCAAGGACGAGCACTTCCTCGACTTTCTGGGATATGTTCGTGCGAACGCGAAGCGCCTTTATGTCCTGGGGGATCTTATGGATCTGCCGCCTGAAAGGGGCGGCGATGCTTTTCCGTCTAACGGTGCTGTGAACAGGACGGTCGAGGCACTCTGGAACCTGACGAACGACCCCGACATGTCTGTGACTTTTATAGTCGGGAACCACGATATCGGCGTCTCGGGATTGAGGATCAACAGCGATTTCACATTGCCGTGGCTGGGACGGTTGGCGATCGTCTATCCGAAACTGGATATCGAGACACCGAAAGGTATGATCCTGACGGAGCACGGACATTTCTATGACCCGTCTCTTACTCTTTACGCCGGGGACTTGCTTCTGTCGACATATTTCGGGGAGGTCCGGGAACTACCGGCTGTGACGGTATCCTCGGGCTTGGCCCGGAACCTGCAGAGAAGGGATGCGGAAACCGGCAAGAAGATATGGGAACCCGGAGTCTTGAAATCCATACCCCGTCCTAAAAGGGGTTGCAGGGACATAGGCAGGTCTTTGGTCGGGAAGTTCATGAGATCGACACCGCCTGAGGTAAAGGATACCTTCAGGATCGATCACTGGCGAGACGCGGCCGGTTCCGTTCTGACCGGATATAATGCCGGGCAGGGCAACAAAAAGGCTTATGCCATATTCTTCGGGCATACCCATGTCCCCGACGTACATACGTTTGAGAACGGTAATAGGTATTTCAACACGGGCGACTGGTGCGGCGATACGCCGCACTCCACCTACCTGATCATAGATGGAGACGGACATATCACCGCCCATGATTGGATATCCGAGCGATAGGCCCGGTATATACCCGGCTATTGTCCGGGTGTATTCTGCGGCTGCTGCTGTTGCTGGGGTGTCTGTCCTCCGCCAGGAACGCGTCGTGGTCCCTGCTGGGGTGTCTGCCCGCCCGGTAGTTGTCCTTGCGGCTGGTTGCCCATCTGTTGTTGCCTGATAGCACCCATCCTTTGCCCTCCACCCGCGGGAGCTGAACGGCCGACATAGAATCCAGCTGCGAATGTGATGAAAAGGATCATAAGTATAAGGATCGCTGATCCTATGCCGATCAACACCTTGATCTCCGTTGATGAATCCTTTACCTCCGCCATCTTGTACCACCTCCTTGTTTGTGATGTTACGAGTATCTTCTAATACCCGTGTTACGTGGCAGTTAGAGAATTGTTAAGTCTGCGTTAAAAAAGAGCTGAAGAGCTGAAGGATGAAGGCGGAAGAAGAGATGAGTAGTAAAAAAGAGCTGAAGGCTGAAGGATGAAGATCTGAAGGAGAACTGAAGAGAGAAAGAGCTGAAGATTGAAAAGAAAACGGATCAGTCATACAAATGATAAAAGGGAACGTCAAATATTTAATAATATATGGTGATTTTGGATAATATCATGCTATTGTTAATACATGGCAAACTATAAGAATCTGATCGTGTGGCAGAGATCAAGAGACTTAGCACTTGAGATATATTCCTTGACCAATGACTTTCCGAAAAAGGAACTGTTTGGAATTACCAGTCAACGGTAGGCTTCTCTGGTCTTTTCAGAAAGCCATCAGAGAATAGACGCTCCTTTATCTTTTACTTTACCACTTCAGCGCTCTTAAACTTAAGCACTCCTTCAGTTCTTCAGCCTTCAGCCTTCAGATCTGTAAAAATTTCTCTAAAGAAATTTTTCCAGTTGCCGATTAAAGATGTGCATAGGATTGTTGGAGATTTGGTATAAGTTTTGTAGAGAGGTTTAATAGATATGGCGACAAATGGCCAAAAAGATGTTCCGGTCTATCCGATCCGTACTGTAGCCCGGTTGACGGGCGTGAGCGACAAGGCTCTAAGGGCATGGGAGGGACGGTACGGTCTTATAACGCCCGCCAGGACAACCGGCGGGCATCGTCTATTTTCTGAAACAGACATAGTAAAGATCAAAGAGATCAAAAGGATGCTGCGTGAAGACGGTATGAGCATGACGGGTGTCAAGCAACTTCTAAAAGGAAGGGCCAACGGCTAAGCGATGGAAGCGATAAAAGAGCAGGAAGATAAGGAACTGGTCGTCTTGGGTTTCATTCTAGATGACCGGGAATACGGCTTTGATGTCGATGACGTCTATGAGGTCCTGCGCATGGTCGAGATCACCCCCGTTCCCGAAGCCCCCGCATTCTTAAAAGGGTTTATAGATCTTAGGGGTAGGATAACGTCGATCATAGACCTGCGATCACGGCTGGGACTGAAACCGCGAGCTTATGACCTGTCGACACCGATCATAGTGGTCAGGGTGAACAACCACTATGTAGGCCTGGTCGTGGAATCTGTTTCCGAAGTCATACGGACGACATTAAGAAATGTTGCCGGTTTGACACAGGATGTACCATTGCCTGAGAAGTTGTTCAAGGGAGTCTTGCATCATAAAGACCACCTGTTGCTTCTATTCGATCTGGATGAGCTGGTGACATTCGAGGACAGAAAGGTGATAAAGAGGATCCATGAATCAAAAAAATAGGATCGCTGGCGAAAACGAGATGCAGGAGATACTGCACGAGCGTTCCATCGCTTTGAGCCGGCCGGAAAAGAAAAAAAGGCCGGACACCGTTCAGTGTCTGCTGGTCACGCTAGGCGTTGAAGAATACGCGCTAAAGCTCGACGCGGTCGTTGAGATAATCAAAGAGATCAACGTGACACATATCCCGGGATCGCCGGATTTCATCGAGGGCGTGATGAACCTAAGGGGTGAGATCCTGTCGGTAGTCGACCTGGCAAAGGCGATCGCACTTACCGTGACGGCGGGTTCAAAGAAAGACCGCCGCATCATAAAGATCCACATGAAGGGCATCGACGCCGGGCTTCTGGTCGACGGCATATCGGGCATATACGAGTTTACTTTGGACACAATAGAACCACCGCTTTTAACGATGAAGAAGACTGATGTAGAGCATCTTGAGGGTGAGATCAAAACCGAAGGAAAACTGATAGGAATACTGGATCTTACAAACATACTAAGGATGCGGGACGATGCCTGACGATTTCGATTATTCGGTATTTATAAACCAGTTTGTCGACGAGTCGAGGGATCATTTGAAGCGGCTTAATAACGGACTGCTCGAACTCGAGGAGGATCCCGGTAAAGAAGAAGTCCTTGCGGATATCGTCAGGGAGGCGCACACGCTCAAAGGCGCGGCCCGGATGATGGGAGCGGAGGAGATAGCGACTGTTTCGCATAAACTCGAAGACCTCTTAAGTGTGCTCAAGGAGAAGCGGCTTAAGCTGAACACCCAGGTCGCGGATGTCCTGTTTGAAAGCTTCGATTCCGTGGATTCGCTTCTTAAAGACTTTGCCGGTCAGAACGAGCCGTCCGTCGATATATCCGGTCTGGTCAAGAAGCTGGAAGACCTGGCGAACGGCGGATCCGGCAAAGCACCGCAGCCGGAGAAGAAGAAGCCGCAGAAACCGGCACCGAAGAAGGAACAACCGAAGGCCACGGTCTCGGGAGAAGGGCCGGAAGACACGATACGCGTCAGCTCGGTAAAACTCGACAAGCTGGCCAATCTGGTCAGCGAGATGGTGGTAAACAGGATCAAGATGAGCGACAGGGAGAAAGAAATAAAAGAGCTTATCGAACTAAGCAAGCAGAGAGCCAAGTTCTGGCGCAAGTTCAAAGATGATATGCAAAAGCAAGGGCTTGCTCCGGATATCGAATCCGGTCTGGCTATGATCGAGAGTAGCCGCGCCGATCTCGACAAACAACTATATATGCTCTTCAGACGCTGGCGGGAAGACGTCAGCTCGATGGAATTCACCGTATCACAACTGAAGCAGGAGGTACTTGAGGCAAGGATGCTACCTGTCTCAACTCTATTTGCGACCTACCACCGGCCGGTCCGTGATCTGGCCAAGCAGTTCGGCAAAGAGGTCGATCTGGTAATCGAGGGCGGTGATACCGAGTTGGACAAGATGGTCATTGAGGGCATACACGATCCTCTCATACATATTATAAGGAATGCGGTCGATCACGGTATCGAGATGCCCGGCGAGCGTAAAAGACTAGACAAGCCTCACCTTGCGAAGTTGACCTTGAAGGCATACCAGGAAGGCGAGCATGTCATCATCGAGGTGTCGGATGACGGGGCCGGGATCGATATAGAAAAGGTAAGGCAGAAAGCAGTTTCATCAGGACTTATAACAAAGAAAGAAATCGAGCAGATGAACGACATCAACATTCTTCAGCTCGTATTCAAGCCGGGGTTCTCGACGAGCGAAAAACTGACCGAGATATCCGGACGGGGCGTCGGCATGGATGTCGTCAAAGACAAGGTCGAAGAGCTGAAAGGCATAGTCTACTTGAGGACGGAAAAGGGCAAGGGAACGGCCGTGATCATGCAGGTACCGTTGACGATGGCCTTGAGCAGAGTGTTATTTGTGAAAGCGGCAGGCCAGATGTTCGGAGTCCCGACGACAAGCGTAGAGCAGATCCTGCGCATCAAAGCGCACGATATAACCACGATAGAAGGTAAAGAAGCGTTCATCTTACGGGGACATGGTGTTCCCCTGATCCGCTTAGGCGGTATCTTAGGCCTTAAGGATACGCTGCTTAACTTCGAAGACCCGACACTGTCCGTAGTCGTCATAAACCTGGCCGAGAACAGGATCGGTTTCGTGGTTGACGAGGTCGCGGGCGAACACGAGGTAGTCATAAAAACACTGGGCAATTATCTGAAAAAGGTCGAGAAGATAAGCGGGGCCTCGATATTAAGCAGCGGAGATATCGTACTCATCCTTAATGTGACGGACCTCGTCGCGTCGATCCGGGGGATGAAGAGCCCACCGGTGGCGGAGACGGGTCCCGTCCAAGAAGAGATTTCTCTCCCGATTCTTGTAGTAGACGATTCGCTTACCGCCAGGGAAGTCGAGAAGAACATCCTATCGTCTGCCGGGTATAAGGTGGACGAAGCGATCGACGGTGTCGATGCTCTGGAGAAGATGGGTAAGAAACAATATAGTCTAGTCGTCGCCGATATCCAGATGCCGCGTATGGATGGATTCGATCTTACGCGCAGGATAAAGAAGTCCGAAAAATATAAGGATACACCGGTCGTCATCGTGACGACCTTGGAAAAAGAAGAAGACAAAAAACATGGTTATGAAGTAGGGGCGGATGCGTACATAGTGAAAAAAGCGTTCGACCAGGCATATCTACTTAAAGTCATAGATCAATTAATCGGATAGAAGGAGCTGATAACGATGAGACTTAGAGATTACAGTATCAAAGTCAGGTTGGCGCTAGTGCTTGGTCTGACAGTCATGGTATTGGGAGTCGGCGCATTGATGGGCATGTATTTTATCGTCAGGATCGGGGATGATGGAAGCCAGCTTGCGGCCACTGCCGAACACACGCGGCATACCGACCAGATACTCCTGGGCACGGCCAAGATACATAAATTGCTGATGGAAGACGTGGTCAATAGGTATAATCCCGGTGCTGAAGCCAAGTTCAATACCCTGGACGACACTGTAAGGAAATCTATCAAGGAAATGAGTCTGATAGATGATTCGGAAAGCCGCTTACTGGTCTCCCGTGTTAAAAGTACGTTCGATAGGCACGAGGAGATAGCGAACGAGATGTTTGCCGTCAGAAAATCCGGAAACGATGATCAGATCCAAAACCTTGCATCACAGATGACTCTGGCGGATCGTGAGATGACAAGTGCTTCGGAAGACCTCGCAAACCGTATCTCTCAACAGGTCGATGCCAAGGCAAGCGATGCCGGACGGACGGAGACCATGGCGAGGATCCTACTTGCGATCATGACGATCGCCACTCTGTTTACAGCAGGTACGGTCGGAGCTATCTTTATAAACTCGGTCAACAAACCTCTTGAGAGTCTGGCTGGAGTCGCGACACGCATAAGCGAAGGCGATATGGAAATAAGAGTGGAAGTTACAGGCAAGGATGACATCGGTAGGCTCGAGATCGCGATACGCGAGATGGTAAAGAGGCTAAAGATCATGATAAAGAAGGAAGCTGAAGAGAAAGCTCAGCTTGCGTCACAAGTGCGAGAGCTTGGTGAACTAAGCCAGGCGGCCGCAAAAGGCGACCTGACGGTCAAAGCGGATGAGTACGAAGGCGATCTGGCTGAGCTCTCCATAAACTTCAATCTGATGACGGGCAGTCTGCTAAAAGTCATCCAGAAACTGGTCGAGGTCATAAACCAGCTAAGTTCGGCTTCATCGCAGATAGAGGTCACCGCGCAACAGCAGGCGTCCGGGGCCAACGAACAAGCGGCTTCGGTAAGCGAGGTGACCGCTGCCATAAACGAACTAGCCACGAACGCGAAAGAAGTATCCAGGGCGGCAGAATCGGTGAGCAACGCCGCTAACGAGGCTCTAGACAGCGCGCTCGACAGCAGGAACATCGTTGCTGAGACCATAAAAGGTATGGAACAGATCAAGGATTCGACTACACAGACTTCATCAAGGATCATGGCGCTTGAGGAAAAATCACAAGAGATCGGTTCCATACTGGCGATAATCGATGATATTGCCGAACAGACCAATCTACTGGCACTCAACGCGGCTATAGAAGCTGCCAGGGCAGGGGACGCCGGCAAAGGTTTTGCTGTAGTCGCGCAGGAGATAAGAAACCTCGCGGAAGATGTGACTGCTTCGACCAAAGAGATAAGCGAGAAGATCAACGAGATCCAATCAGCCGTCAATTCATCCGTGATGGTAACGGAGGAAGGTATAAAGCGGACGGACGAAGAGATGGTAAAGGTCAAGAAGACGAGTGATGAGCTGAACCACATAATACAGCTGACCGAGCGGACTGCCGGATTGGCGGCGCAGATATCGGGAGCCATCCAGCAGCAAAGATCGGCCAGCGAGCAGATCGTCCAGACTATGGGCGAGGTGACGGAGGTCGCGAGGCAGGCCGCCACAGGCAGTCAGGAATCCGCGCGGTCGGCTCAAGACCTGGCGAATATGGCAGGTGAGCTGAAGTCGATGGTCGATGTGTTTAAAGTCGGATCGATGAATTAGAGAGATGAAGAGCTGAAGGATGAAGGATGAAGGAGAGCTGAAGAGAGAAAGAGCTGAAGTGCTGAAGATAGAGCAGGAAGGGATATGGTGGAGAATCCTATCAAAGTTGTAGTGGCGTCCACATATACGATGGACGCCGACTATATAAAGAAGATCCTGCAAGCGGATCCCGGTGTGATCGTTTCCGGACAGGCGAACACGCTTGATGAGCTGATCTCAATGATCACCAGCCGTCAGCCGGACGCTTTGTTGCTTGATATCGAGTCGTTCAGTGAAGATCCTGTAGATGCCATAAGGATGGTCATGGCGGAGGCGCCTGTCCCGATCATACTTCTTACATCCTCGAACGAAAAGAGCGAGCAGGTCTTCGAGGCCATATCAGCCGGCGCGCTGACGGTTGTCAGGAAACCGGATTCAGTCGACGGGCGGCGTAGGGGAAAGGCCGAACAGGATCTTATCAGGCAGACCAAGCTATACTCGGCCATCAAGGTCATCAAACATCTAAGGGGCAGCCAGCGCACACGGATAAAGATAGACACTCAAGCTAAAGTAAAGGATAAGATAAGGATAGTTGTCATCGCATCTTCGACCGGTGGTCCGCAGGCGCTAAGAAAAGTGCTTTCCGGTCTACCGGAGAACTTTCCGGCCGGTATAATCATCGCCCAGCATATCACCCAGGGTTTTGCGAAAGGACTAATAAACTGGCTGAACAATGAATGCAAGATAAAGGTCAAACAGGCTGAAGATGCTGAAAGGATAAAACCGGGAACGGCGTATCTGGCGCCTGACGGTTATCACATAATCGTAGAGATAGGCACAAGGGTGGGCTTGAAAGAAGGAAGAAAGTCCGACAACCATCTACCGTCGGGCAACATGTTGCTGGCATCGGCGGCGGAGGTATACGGAGCCAGAGCTATAGGCGTTATCTTGAGCGGAATGGGAGAAGACGGCGTAAAAGGGTTGCTGGCGATCAAACAAAAGGGCGGCAAGACGATAGCGCAGGATGAACAGAGTTGCGTTGTGTTCGGCATGCCTAAAGCGGCTTTGGAAAAAGGGGCCGTCAAGAGGACGACGCCGATAAACCGGATCGCGTGGGAGATCATGAGGGAGTTCAATGATGGACGGAGCGACACCTGATCTGACACCTAAAGTGTTCAAGCTCTTTCAAGAGTATATAAACGAGAACTGTGGTATATACATCGACGATTACCGCGCAGATGCGCTGCGCGTCAGTCTTTGGATACGCATGAGGGACCTGGGATACAGCGATTACATCGCTTACCTGAGTTTCTTACGTGACGGGAAAAAGGGAGATGACGAGTTCAAGGAACTCCTGAACCTGATCACTATCAACGAGACATGCTTCTTTAGAAATCCGAACCAGTTCGCGGCGCTCGCAAAATACGTTATTCCAGAGATCATCAAAAGAAAAAAGAAAACCGATCGCACGATCAGGATATGGAGTGCCGGCTGTTCTACCGGTGAAGAACCCTATTCGATCGCCATGGTATTGCTCGACCGCCTGCCTGACGCGAAAAGCTGGCGGATAGACATCCTGGGAACGGATGTAAGCAGGCAAGCTCTATCAAGGGCTCAGCGGGGTTGTTACGGTGAGCGGACCATGAGAGAGATGGACGAGGCGTATATAAAGAGATACTTCAAACAAAACGACCTGGGCGAGTACTGTTTGAGCGATAAGATCAAGAAGATGGTCAGCTTCGGCTATCACAACCTGATAAAAGAACCATATCCGTTTCTTATCATGGGCGGCTGGGATATCATCTTCTGCCGTAATGTCACCATCTATTTCAGATTACCTTCAGTCAAGCGAGTCGTCGACAATTTCTACCAGAGCTTGAACGAAGGTGGATATCTTTTCATCGGGCATGCGGAATCACTCTACCAGATCAGCGATTCGTTCGTACCGATCGAGCTGGACAGCGCATTTGTTTATAAGAAAATGCCGGGAAAAGACGTCAAAGAGATCAAGGATGTCGAGGAAGTCAAGGAGGTCAAGGATATCGAAGAAGTCAAGGAGAAGAAGACCGGCATTAAAAAGAAAAAACCGAAAACGGTGGAACCGGAAGAAGAGGAAAAACTGTTCAATGAGGCGAGGTTGCTTTTTAAAGAAGAGGACTTCGAACAGGCGAAAGTCATGCTCTTGAATGTACTGAAGCTCAATCCGGAAAATCATCACGCGCGATTGCTGCTAGGGCAGGTTTATGCAAACGAGAACCTGTATGACGCGGCAGCGAATGAGGCGTCGAAGGTGCTAAAAGCAGACCCGCTATCGGTACCGGCGCACTTCCTCCTGGGAGTCGTCTGTCAGAAACAGGAACGGACGGACGAGGCGGTCAAGGAGTTCAAGCGGGTCGTATATCTGGACAGCGATTTCGCGCTGGGGCACTTGAACCTGGCTAATATATACCGTTCACAGCACTTGGATAAGAAGGCGTTAAGAGAGTATAATAACGCTGTCCGGTCACTGGTGGCAAAACCGCACGGAGACTGGCTGGATTTCGCAGGCGGCTTTCTATCGGAAGTGCTTGTTGAGGTCTGCCGGCGGAATATCGGCCAGATCAAGAAGTCTTAAGCTAAGGGGGAGGGTAACAAAGTGAAAAAGGTACTTATCGTAGACGATAGCCCGACCATAGTCGAGATAACAAAAGCCATGCTCAAAGAGGAAGGCTTTGAGATAGACGTTGCCTCTAACGGCGCGGAAGCCCTGGAAAAGGTAAAGCAATTCAAACCGGATCTGATGCTTCTGGATATCATGATGCCTGACATGGACGGATATAGTGTCATAAAAGCTCTCCGCCGCGAAGCCGGCGCCGGCTCTCCCGATTATACGAAAGTCATCGTGGTAACAAGCAAAGACAAGATGCGCGACCTGTTCGAACTGGAAGGTATTGAAGGATATCTGGTGAAGCCGTTCTTCAGGACGGAACTGATGGACAGGATCGCGGAAGTCCTAGGCACAGACGAAGATATTGATAAATAATAAGCAAGAAGCAAGAAGCAAGAAGTGATATGAAGAAGATACTGATCGTCGAGGATGAGATCACCCTTTCCGACTCCCTTGAGTTCGCGTTTAAGAAGGAGGGATTTCAGACTCTTGCATCCCACGATGGCGAAGATGCGCTGGATTCCTTCAAGTCTTTCCACCCGGACCTTATCATACTCGATCTTATGCTGCCCAAGATGAGCGGCGAGGACGTATGCCGGGAAATAAGGAAGCTCGGAGAGGTTCCTATTATTGTTTTATCGGCAAAAGACAGCGAGACCGACAAGGTCGTTGCATTCGAACTCGGCGCGGACGATTTCGTGACCAAGCCTTTCAATCTTAGGGAAGTCATAGCGCGGACGCGGCGGCTTATCCGCCGGACCGGCCATCCAGCATCTAAAGGTGAAAAAGAGATGCTCTCAATCGGCCCATTGTCTCTTGACGCTGCAAAACACGAAGCCAAAGCCGGGGGACAGGTCCTCGATCTTACACCAAAAGAGTTCTTGCTTCTCCAATTGCTTATGGAGAATGCCGGCCGGGTGATGACTCCGGAGATCATCCTGGACAGGATCTGGGGGCATGACTATTACGGGAGCTCTAAAGCCGTCAACGTCTACATCAAAAAGCTAAGGGCTAAACTGTGCGAACACGGCGGCCTGATCCGGAACATACGAGGCGTCGGTTACAAGCTGGAAGTCAGCCACCATTAATATGGCATTTATAGTGACCATACTTCTGATCTGCTTTGTAATGCTATCCCTAACGCTATATATAAAACTGAACCAAAGCGCGCTCCGGCTCAAAGACTTAGAAGAAGTATACAGGACGATGGCGTCGAAAAAGACCGAATCGCTCGGACAGGTGGAGAATTACTACCACGCGCTGATAGAAGAGATCCCGGCTGGAGTCATAGTCGTAGGAAAGGGAGGCAAGATCGATTATGCGAACAGCGCGGCGGAACGATTGCTCGCCAAAGGCGCTAAAGGCATAAAGAAGACACCGTTGGCGCGCTTCATAGGTGATTTTGAGTTGTCCAAAAAAATCGATGAGGCATTCAAGGGGAAAGAGATCGACCGGGAGATCGTCGTCAAAAGACCTGAAGAGCGCATCCTGCGCTCACTGATCAGCCCTATAAAAAAAGGAGACAAGGTACAAGGTGCGGTAGTCATCTTGGAGGATGTGACACGGCTGCGAAGGCTTGAAGCTACAAGACAAGAACTGGTCTCCAGTTTCTCGCATGAACTAAGGACGCCGATCGCGTCGTGCCAGGCCGCCCTTGAGGCGTTGACTGAATGGAAAGCTGATAAGGACCCGGAAGAACGCAAACGGTTCTTAACAAATCTCACCGGACAGGTGGAGCGCCTATCGGCTCTGGTGACCGAGATGATGCAACTGACCAGGTTAGAGAGTGGTTCATCGATCCTGAATAAACGAAAGATCGAGGCGTACGACCTGGTAAAAGCTGCCGTGGCTGCCGTTGAGGTGATCGCGCAGGCTAAAGGGGTGACTGTAGAACATAACGCTACCGATGGTCTGACCGTCAATGTCGATCCCCAGTTGTTCGGGCAGGCTTTGATAAACCTGGCCGACAACGCCGTAAAGTTCACGGATAAAGGCGGCCTGGTTCGCATAGAAGCCCATGCGGATGGTAATCGCGCCGTTTTCAGGGTAAGCGATACAGGCGTCGGGATACCGAAGGATGCCTTGCCGCATATATTCGAGCGCTTTTACCGGGTGGATAAACATCGATCGAGAGAAGCCGGCGGTACCGGTCTTGGCCTTGCTCTCACCAAGCATATAATTGAAGCGCATAAAGGCAAGATAGCTGTAGAAAGCGCCATGTACGAAGGTTCCACCTTCTCGATCATCATAAGAAAAGCATAGTTAAACACCATCTTAATTAAGAATAAACCAAAAAGACCCCCTTTCTACATTCATAATTGCCCTTCACTTAACTATCACCCTTTAAGGTAGTACAAAAGACGACTGTTTCATCTTAAGGGGGTGAGAAATGAAAAGAGAATCATCCAAGACATTAATCGTCGGATTGTTTGTTATCCTGTCAGGCGTTGTTGCTATAACAGCCGGATGCAAGTCGAAGACTGACAGCAAGCAGGACACAAAATCAAAACTGTCCGGCGGCGTACGTGTGGGCGGTTCGACGACTGTATTGCCGATTGCGCAAGCAGCAGCCGAACAGTTTCAAGCGAAGAACCCGGATGTGAAGGTAGAGGTTCAGGGAACCGGCAGCTCGGAAGGTATCAAGGGTGTGACCGAGGGAACGTTGGATATCGGTGATTCCTCGCGCGAACTGAAGCCTGAGGAAAAGAGCCTTGGCCTGGTCGATCATGCTGTCGCCATCGATGTCATAGCATTTGCAGTCCATCCGTCGAACAAAGTCAAAAACCTCACACCCGACCAGATAAAGGGCATTCTGACAGGTAAGATCGGTAACTGGAAAGAAGTCGGGGGCCTGGACGAGAAGATCCAGGTGGTCGGCAGGGACGAGGCCTCCGGTACGAGGGAATACGTGCAGAAGGAGGTCATAGGCAAGGACGCCAAGTTCGTACAGGATGCGCTGGCATTACCCGGGACCGGACAGCTTAAAGCTGCTGTGGCCCAAACACCATTCGCGTTCGGATATATGAGCATCGGTCAGGTCGATAGTACGGTCAGAGCGTTGAAAGTGGACAATGTAGCGCCAACGCCGAAGAGCGTAGAATCCAAAGACTACAAGTACCAGCGTAACCTACATATGTTCACTAAAGGTAAGGCAAAGGGTGCTACCAAGGCATTCATCGATTTTGTATTAAGCAAGGAATTCCAAAGTGGGACATTATCAAAAGAGTTCTACCCGATCACTAAATAATGGGACGGCTTACCTGAAGATGAGAAAAATGAGCCTTGTCGAGCTGGTCCTCTTCTTGTTTACCTTGACCAGCCTGGTGGGGCTCGTTCTCATCTTTCTTTTTGTCATCAAAGAGAGTCTACCCATATTCCTAAAGGTGGGACCACTACCTTTTCTTTTTGGATCTATATGGCAGCCGACCGCCGGAAAGTTCGGGCTTTTACCGCTACTTTTATCGAGTCTTATACTGGTGGCGGGCTCGATAATCCTGGCAGGGCCCCTGGGGGTGGCGTTAGCCATATTCATGGTCGAGTACGCACCATCGTATGTACGCATCGGATTAAAGACTCTTGTTGAACTACTGGCCGGGATCCCGTCCGTTGTCTATGGTTTTTTCGGGATCATTGTCATTATTCCTCTTGTCAGAAACGTAGTCGGCGGATCGGGATTCGGCTTGATACCCGGCATCCTTGTCCTAACGGTGATGATCATTCCGACAGTAACAGCGGTGGCTGCGGACGCCATCAGGGTGGTCCCTAAGGAGAACCGCTTGATAATATTTGCGCTGGGAGGGACAAGGTGGCAGTCGGTATATCGCGGGGTGCTTCCAGCAGCGACCAGGGGTATCTTTACGGGAATCATCTTGGCCGAGGGACGGGCTATAGGTGAGACGATGGCGGTCCTAATGGTACTCGGAAACGCTCCTTTGCTTCCCCGTACACTAAACCAACCGGCAAGCGCCCTGCCTAGCCAGATAGCGCTGGACATGGCATATGCTTCAGGTGATCACCGAACGGCACTGTTTGGCATAGGCCTCTTACTGCTTATATTCTCGGCATTGTTTATCAGTCTAGCCAGGCGGGTCGCGAGGAGCGCGGCATGAGAAGACGGGTCTATGACCGCATAGTCCAGATCATACTCATCGCTATCGCGTCTATGATGGCTCTTTTTCTTATATATCTGGTCGGTTACATCATCGGTTCCGGCATCCGCGGATTTTCGTTTGGCTTCCTTACGAGGGCACCGTCAGGCATTACGCAGACCGGCGGTGTGTGGCCGATGATCGCGTCATCTATGTATTTGATCGGGTTGACGCTTCTGATAGCTGTGCCGCTAGGGGTCGGAGGCGGAATATACCTAGCCGAATACGCAGGGCAGGGCAGGATAGTCGAGACGATCCGGTTTGCCGTCGACATCCTGTCAAGCGTTCCGTCGATTGTGTTCGGTCTTTTCGGCCTGGCGCTATTCGTGCAGTTCTTTGGCCTTAAGTATTCGATGCTGTCAGGCGCCCTGACGCTGACCCTGATGGTCTTACCGCTCCTCCTTAAGATAAGCGAGGAGTCATTTAGAGCGGTTCCCGTCACGTATCGGGAGGCAAGCCTGGCACTGGGTGCGACGAAAGACCAGACGATCTTTCGGATCATCCTGCCTACAGCTCTTCCGGCGGTTTTTACAGGTGTTCTCTTGAGCGCAGGCAGGGCTTTCGGAGAAACTGCTGCCGTACTTTACACAGCTGGCTTAAGTCCGACAACGCCGGTCTTCCCGTTGGACGGAGGGCGGACATTAAGCACTCATCTCTACCTGTTGGCTACAACCGGCAAAATAGAAGAGTCGTTCAAGGTCGCCATGGTACTGCTTGTTGTGATCCTGGTCTTCAATGTATTGTCGAACGTTGTGATAAGCAGGTTCAGGCGGCGTTTTATAAAGGAGGCGAGGTGAACCCGAAGATAGAGGTAAATGACCTGAACCTCTGGTTCGGTCGAGTTCACATCCTACAAGATATTGATATCATCATACCTGCCAACCAGGTGACGGCCGTCATCGGTCCGTCGGGTTCCGGCAAGTCGAGCCTTCTTAGGTGTTTCGATAGAACTAATGAACTGATCACCAGGACGAAAACGACCGGACACATTGTCATCGACGGGCGCGATCTGGCTTTCGAAGATCCTTTGGATCTTCGTTCACGGGTAGGCATGATCTTTCAGCAGCCGGCGTCTCTTCCAGGTAGTATCTATGAGAATGTAGCGGTCGGACCGAGATTGTTCGGGATCCGTGATAGAAGGAAGCTAGACGTGATCGTAGAGGAAAGCCTTACAAGGGCAGCCCTGTTTAACGAACTCAAGGACCGCTTGAAAAAAAGCGCCGGCGCCCTTTCAGGAGGCCAGAAGCAGCGGATGGCCATCGCGAGAGCTTTAGCTTTGAATCCGGAAGTCCTGCTTTTTGATGAAGCAACGTCAGCTCTCGATCCGATTTCGACTCAACGCGTAGAAGACTTGATAGACAAGCTGAAATCGACTACGACTATAATAATGGTCAGCCATAATATGCAGCAGGCGGCAAGGGTGTCGGATCACACGCTGTTCATGAATGTTGAGGAGGATGGAGCAGCGCGTGTTGTTGAGTTCGGTCCGACGGACAAGATATTCACCAATCCCGAAGATGAGAAGACTGAGCGGTATATAACGGGAAGGTTCGGATGAAGAGCGTTCTTTTTATCTGCGTCTATAACTCCGCCAGGAGCCAGCTGGCCGAGGGGCTGGCCCGCTATCTAGGAAAAGGCAGGATCGAAGCATATAGCGCGGGCTTGCATGAAACCGGTGTGAATCCCTACGCTATCGAGGTGATGAAGGAGATCGGCATCGATATCTCCAGCCAAAGATCGAAGTCCGTGCAGGAATATATCGATGGCGAGTTTGACTACGTCATAACCCTATGCAGCGAAGCGGAAGGGACATGCCCTGTTTTTCCTGGTAACGCAGTAGTAATGCATTGGCCGCTGCGAGATCCGAATACAATGGGTGAGACGCGCGAGCAGAAACTGGAAGCATTCCGTCTGGCGCGTGACGATATATTTAAAAGGATCAACGAGCTGCTCAAAGACATCCTCGATTGACTTAGATCTTACAAGCATGTATTGTAATATAAAACATACCATGCATACTATACATGCTATTCTTTAGAGGAGGTCCAAATGGTCATAGGGAAAAAGGGAAAATCGTACGGACTGGTCACGGTGGGAGAGAGAGGACAGATAGTCATCCCACAGGAAGCGAGGAACGAGTTCGACATAAAACCCAAAGAAAAACTCGTCGTATTCGGAATGGGCGGAAAGGCGCTGGTCGTTCTGAAGGCGGAGACTCTGGATAAGTTCCTGACCGGTCATATGGAACACCTGGCGTCTTTGAAGCAGACATTGAAAGAAACAAAGGATCAGTAGATGAAAAACGGGGCGATAATCGAAGTAAGCGGACTGACTAAAAAATTCAAGGATTTCACGGCTGTAGACAGCATATCTTTCGACGTTAAGAAGGGTGAGATCTTCGGTTTACTGGGTCCGAATGGAGCCGGGAAGTCGACTACCATCAGGATGCTTACGACACTTACAAGACCGACAGGCGGGGAAGCAAAGGTATGCGGTTACGATATCGGCAGCGAGGCGCCGAAGGTAAGACAGCATATCGGGCTGGTCGCCGAGAAGATCATCCTATACGATCGTTTGACTGCTATTGAGAACTTACGGCTATTCGGCAAGCTGCAACACTGGACAACGGAGGCGATTGAAAAACGCGCTGACGAGTTGCTTAAGCTGGTAAGCATGGATGAATGGAAGGACCGGTTGGCAGGTACTTACTCAACCGGGATGAAGCAGAGAGTGAATATAGCGAGGGCTCTGCTAAACGAACCGGATGTTCTCTTCCTGGACGAACCGACACTCGGCCTGGATCCACAAACGACGCGTACCATAAGGGAATTCATTCTTGATCTTAAGAAGCGCGGGATAACCATTGTCTTGACCACGCATATAATGAACGAGGCGGAGATGTTGTGCGACCGCGTTGGTATCATCGACCAGGGAAAGATAGTCGCTCTCGATACGACCGATAATCTAAAAAAAATCATCTCAAAAGAAGAAGGCAAGGTCCTGGAGCTGGCGGTCGCCAATCTAAAGAACGAGATGGTCGAAGGGATCGAGAAGCTGGAACATGTGATGTCGGTGTCGCATCTGAGCGCGACCGAGATCAGGATACACGCGGGGCACGAATCGATCGATGAAATAGTGGACGTCGTCAGGAAGCATGACGGCAAGATTCTCAATATAGGCGCCATCGAACCAACACTGGAAGATGTGTTTCTTCATCTGACAGGCAGGGAGATGCGCGACGAAGCGTCGGAGAAGATAAAGACGCCCCATAGTGGGCCTGGAAGTCATTTTAGGGCGCACTCTACTTCGAGGACAAGGTGATGGATGTGTTGGAAGCTTTGCGGGATACGTTTCAGATAGCAAAAAAGGATCTGACGGAATTCGTAAGAGACAGGGCACAGCTCATATCGTTCATCATAATGCCGATTTTCATGATGGTCATGATGGGTTACATATTCCCGTCGCAGAATTCGCTTAAGAACACGCCGCTCGGCGTGATCAACGCGGACAAAGGTACTGTGGCGCAGAACCTGGTGAATTCGCTTAAGAAGATGAAGTTGCCCGACACTGATAACAAGATCTTCAAGATCAAAACATACGGCAGCGTCGACCAGGCGAAAGAGGGAATAAAGGGGCAGGACATCAACGGTGCCGTCGTATTCCCCTCCGATTTCTCCGACAAGATCACAAAGGGAGAGCAGACAAACGTGACTCTGGTCACCGACCAATCCAATCCGCAGGTCTCGAGCTTGATGACCAATATGTTCACCCAGGTCGTAGGGGAGATGTCCTCCGCTACCGGACAGAAGAAGGTCGAGGCGCTCTTAACGAAGCTACCGGTACAAAAGCAAGCACCCGGTAAGGCAGTATTAAACATAAACGCCAAAGCGATCGTCAAACCGTTCGTATTGAAAACACAGGGTGTCGTATCCGGAAAACCCAACTATTTTCAGTTCATGGCGCCTGGCATAATGGGCATGGTCGTGATCATGGCGGTAATGATGGGCCTGGCGGGTTCTATCGCGCGGGAAAAAGAGATGGGGACGCTGGATGGCATTCTGGCCGCGCCGATACGCAGGTTCTCCATCATCTTCGGCAAGACTCTGTCGCAGACGGTGAGGGGGTTGACGCAAGGCGTCCTTGTGCTTTCGTTGGCCATCTTACTGTTCGGAGTCAAGATAAACGGCAACCCGCTCTTGGTGGTCATGATGCTCATTCTTGGGATATTCTCCTTCGTCGGCCTCGGGATACTGGTTTCCGCCGCCGTGTCGGAACAAGAGACGGCTATGATAATCCTGATGACGCTGACCTTCCCGATGTTCTTCCTGTCGGGGACCTTCTTCCCGATCCAGCAGATGCCGGCGTTCATGCAGGCGATATCCCGGATCCTGCCGATGACCTATATGGTCGAAGCGTTAAGGAAAGTGGTCGTCCTGGGCGCGACATGGCCGGCCATCCAGACGGACGTCATCGTTCTTTTCGTCTTCGGACTAGTGACTCTCATCATAGCGATCCCGGCTTTCAACCGCGTCATAACAAGGTAGATTATATTAAGAACTCATTAAGTTTATTGTAGCGATGGATTCAGTCATTTATAATAAAGGCATAATACTTTGTGAAATAGTGAAATGAACAGGGATAAAATGAGCAAAGAACATGTATTGGTTATCGATGACGAAGAATCCATCCTGGATATAGTGACGTACGCTTTGAATGAAGCGGGGTTTGATGTCGCTGCCGCGCATAACATCCAGGAAGCTGAGGAGCAGATAGAACGGAAAACGCCTGATCTGATGATCGTAGACGTCATGTTGCCGGACGAATCAGGCCTCGAGTTTTGCCGGAGGATACGGGCTGAGAGCCATGTGCCGATCATCATGCTCTCGGCCAAGGCGGAAGAGGTTGACAAGATCCTGGGGCTCGAACTCGGCGCGGACGATTATGTGACCAAACCTTTCAGCCCGCGGGAACTCGTCAGCCGCGTAAAAGCTCAACTAAGGCGAGCGGCCGGCCATGACGCGCAAACGTCAAGGATAATAACCGTCAAAGATCTGGTAATAAACACGGATAGTCATGAAGTGACATTAAAGGGCAGCTCACTCAGATTGACGGACTTCGAATACCAGTTTCTTTTATTCCTGGCGCGCAATCCCGGCAAGGCCTTTTCACGGATAGCCATCCTTGACCATATATGGGGCGGTGATTTTGTGGGTGACGAAAGGACACTAGATGTCCATATCCATAATCTGCGGAAGAAGATCGAAGAGAATCCCGAAGAACCGCAATACCTGCTCACAGTCAGGAACTACGGCTATCGTCTGTCTGAGGACTAAGCGATGAAGCTGACCGTCCGCATATGGCAGACAGCCCTCTTTTCACTTGTGGCCCTGGCCGCCATGCTTCCGTTCTATTTCATGCTTTTGCCTTCTTACAGGCAGAACGCGACAGCGCTTGTAAATTCCAGGGTTGAACGCGAACTGGACTATCTATCGCGCGTTGTACCAACCGATAAAGGGAAGATCACCGACGGTAAAAACATAGAGGTCGAAGCGGATAGGTTCACACAGGCATTCCAGGTCGACCTATGGGTGTATGACGCCAAGAAAAAGCTGATCCTGTCCAGGACCAATCTGACGAAGCCCGGGAATATCCTCGACCAGGCTGTGGCAAGAGGGATTACCAATAGAAGCTTCATACATACGGACCTTGACACAGGACTCGTGCTTGCTGCCCGGCCCCTTGTCTCCGACGGCAAGGTCGCAGGTATCTTGGTGATTAGCGAAGACGATGACAGTATACGAGTAGCGGTCGGTAGTGTTCAAAGGCAGTTGAATACCATATTTATAACAGCGTTGGTTATCGCTACCCTCATAGGCTTCGTGTTCTCCGAAGCCATCAGGCGGCAGATGCAAAAGCTAAGGAGGGGAGCGTTCACCATCGCACAGGGGAACTTTAACCTACGGCTTAAGGTCGGCATGGTCCCGGACGAGATGGCCGAGCTCGTAAAGACGTTCAACGTCATGGCCAGTAAGCTCGGCGAGGCGTTCGCCACTCTTAGAGACCAGCAGAGGCAGATCCTAAGAGTAATAAACGCAATGGGCGAGGGGTTGATAGAGGTCGGAGCGGATGGTCTGATCAATCTGGTGAATCCGGAAGCGGCGAGGGTCATGGGTAAGCCGGCGGAAGACCTTATCGGCAATAGGATCGAAGATCTGCCGGAACATAAGCATCTGGTAAAAGACATTAAAGAGGCGCTTAAGGGAAAAGAGAGCACATCCGTGTACAGGCATGAAGAACGCGTTATCCTTGTCCACGGGACAACGATCAAGGAACCCGGGGATAAGAAGGTCAAAGGAGGCGTGCTTATATTAAGAGATTTTACGCGCCAGTACGAACTGGAACAGGCCCAGAGGGATTTTATCACGAATGCTTCTCACCAGCTTAGGACGCCTGTTTCGGCTCTTAAAGGTTATACGGAACTTCTGATGGGCAGCGCCGGTGACGACCCGAAGACGAAGGAGAAATTCCTTAAGTCGATAGAGATCGAAGTGAACCATATGGAACGCTTGATAGAGAAGTTGTTCACGCTAGCCAGGCTGGATTCACATGCCGAGATCGTCGCGATCGGCAAGCATTCGGTCGCGGAGATAACACAAGAAGTCCTAGCCATAACATTTCCTTTAGCCGAGGCCGGGAAAGTGAGCCTGGATGTGGATCTCGAGACCATCCCGGCGCAAGAAGTCATATGCGATCGCGATCGTATCGTTGAAGTCCTGGCCGGTTTTGTGGAAAACGCGATCAAATACACACCCGGCGGAGGTTCTGTGACCGTATTTTCAAAGCCCGACGGCGAACGCATACGTATAGGCGCCATGGATAATGGCGTAGGCATCCCGCCCGGGGAGATAGATAAGATCTTCGACAGGTTCTACAGGTATGATCCACGGGAGAAGAAAAAGAAAGGAGCCGGGTTGGGACTGTCGATAGCCAAAGAGATAATAGAAGCTCATGGCAGCAAGATAGAGGTCAGCTCGATCCCGGAAAAAGGAAGCACCTTCTGGTTCACCCTCAAAGCAGCAGCTTAAAAAGCCACTTTAAGTTTAATCAAAGAAAAACTTCCCGTTAATCCCTCCTTAAGACGTTCCTATTAAAGTGTTAATTAGAGAAAAAGAATCTCTGAAGGGAGGCAACAAATGGCAGCGATAGACATCATAGGTTCAGCAATCACAGTCCTATCGGTAGTGGTGCCGGTGATCAGCGCATTAGTGATCGCCAGTATCGCGGGTTTCATGATGTACGCGGTTTACGATCTGGCGCGTGCATGGGTCGTCGACAAAGCCTTTGTCCAGCCGGCGGCACTGAACACACCGACGAAACTGGCTTAAAGGGTTTAAGGTTTATTAGGTAAAGCCCGATATAGATACACCTTAAAAGATTTGACGTAGGACGGCAATCTACGCCAGATCTTTTTTGTTGGAAAGCTTTAATGGAACTCTAATCATCTCTTAATCCACCATTAATATAGTTTAGCTAAGATAAAGGAAATGATTAGTTTAGAAGTATATAATGGGCTGAGATCGTGGACTTAAGAGCTAAGGAAAGAAAATATGGTTCAAGAAAAAGCAGTACGAGTCAAGGAGAGCATAGGTACCAGGCTGATCAGACCGCTAGACGAGCGGTTCGATATTGTAAACCGTGTCCATAAGGGTCTTCTGGATAAAGAAGTCCCTATGTACGCCCAGCGATTCTACTATTGTTTTGGGGGAATAACCTTCTTCCTTTTTTTGATCCAGGTCCTCACCGGAATAATCCTCACAATATACTATGTGCCTTCCGTCGAAAAAGCGTTCTCCAGCGTCTACTTCATCTCCAACTATGTACATTACGGCTGGCTTATACGCAGCATACATCACTGGGCGGCGAACCTTGTGGTCATCTTTGTCGTGATCCACATGATACGCGTGTTCATCACCGGATCGTACAAGCCGCCGCGTGAGTTCAACTGGGTCGCGGGCGTTGTGCTTTTGCTTGTTACTCTAGGTTTTTCTTTGACCGGATATCTCCTGCCGTGGGACCAGAAAGCGTACTGGGGTTCTACGGTAGTGACTTCTTTGATCAATAAAGTACCGGTTCTCGGACCGATCCTACACAATATAGTCGTCGGTGGAGATGCCATAGGCCAACCGACACTGACCAGGTTTTTTAACCTTCATGTCATGGTCCTACCGGCGACTATAATCCTTTTTCTGGTGATCCATTTCTGGATGATCAGAAAACAGGGAATATCAAAACCGCTCTAAGGAGAACTGCTAGTGGAACAGAAAAAAGCCGACAAACAAGAGATCGTCGAGAGGATAAAACGGCTTATCGAAGCGAACAGCCTTACCGGGGCGATACTTCTGTTGAAATCCGTCGACTCGCAGACGTCTTTCGAGATCATGTCGAGTCTGCCTGAAGCGGACCAGAACAAACTATACGATCTGTGGATTGCGGCCGATGAAAAGCCGGATGTCTCTATCGTGAAGAAGAAAAAGAAAGAGGCGGCCGAGCAGAAAAAGAAGATGCGCTTAGAGGAGAAGATCAAGTTCTTTCCCGACCACTTCATCTCGGAAGCGACCGCAATGATCATTGTCGTCTGCCTCATCTCTTTCCTGACGATCTTCTTCCCGGCGGGCTTGGAGTCGAAATCGAGCGCTTACATAACGCCGACTGCCATCAAACCGGAATGGTATTTTCTTTTCCTGTATGCGTTGCTCCATTTTGTGCCGGAGCTCGTAGGCGTTCTTTTACCGGCTGTTGGTATCGGCGGCCTGTTCGCGCTGCCGTTTCTGGATAAGAATCCCGAGATACATCCGTTAAAACGAAAGATAGCTATGACTGTCTTTACGGTCTTAGTAGTGGGAATAGTAACACTCGCATTAATCGGATACTTTGAATAACAGGAGACAGCCATAAATGGATGAAGAAACAAGACGAAAACACATTCGACGCTCAATAATACATCTGATCATTGCTTCGATCATCTTGAACATACTTATAACCGCTACGTTTCTGACTTCCTCACCGAATATATCACCGGCGAGCGGATGGTTGATGGCGGTCAACAAGCTCGAATATAGGACAGGCATAAAGTCAAAGACGGATCTGAAGACGATACACACCAACGCGTCGAAGATAAGCAAAGAGGAATGCATGGCGTGCCACGGTTCGATGAAAGACTCAAAGTTGCCCTTACATCGAATTCATCTAACGGCACATCTGGTCAAGTTTTCTTGTCATGACTGTCATGAAAAGATTTCTCTGGAAAAAAGATCCAACGAACGGGTGGTCCGTCTTGTAGACGTAGGTTTCTGTCAGAAATGCCACAGCGAGTTCAGCGGAAATAAACCCAATTCGGCTATGAAACCGGTCGATTTCCAGGCCGACTGCACGCTTTGCCATTCAGGCAAGCATGCTTTCAGGCACGCTCAAGAATATCTGTCTCAGATCATGTCGCCCAGGGACTGCAAAGGATGTCATGGTGGGCGTGTCTTGCCGTGGAGGCAGGAACATACGCGGGACGATTGGGTCCAGAAACACGGTACCCTGGCGCTTGAAGACGGTGGAAAATGTATGTCCTGCCATGAATACGGATTGAACTTCTGCCAGAAGTGCCATTCGCAAAAACCGGCGTCGCACAAACCGAGAGACGCGTGGCTCGATCACCATAAACTGAAGGCGAAATCGGATACGCGGGCATGTCTGACGTGCCATAAAACGGATTTCTGTAAGAAATGCCACCTGGGTCACACAGCCGACTGGCGGCAGACACACTACAAGATGGTCCTTTCCGAAGGGCAACAGATGTGCTGGAACTGCCATAGCCAGGTCTTCTGCAGCAGTTGCCATCCGGACTGGCAGAAAAATATACCGCAGATAGGAGGCGGACGTTAATGAAAGAAACGGCTCCCAAGACTTGTCCGGTGGCTCTGGACGGCGGGGAAAACATCACAAGAAGGAATTTTATCCTGAAAGCTTTATTAGGTGTATTGGGCACGACTTTGGCGGTAAACGGCGCCTATTTCTTTGCCACTGTCTTTGATTTCTTACGGCCGCCGGGCATAGACCTGGAGGGAAGGACGAAGCTAGGATGGATTGCCGTCGGTAGCACAAAAAATTACACCGAGGAACCGAAAAAGGTAGACTATGGTGACGAGATCGTCTATGTGTACTATCATAAAAAGAAATTGGTAGCGTTCTCCGCGGCTTGCCCGCATGTACGGTGTATCGTAAAATATGAATCCGGCAAATTCGCTTGCCCGTGTCACGCGGCTTCGTTCAGTCTCGACGGCAAGAAAATAACCGGACCGCCGCCGAGAGGCCTATACGAGCAGAAGCTCAAGATACAAGGAAGCTCAGTCATGTTAGGCGGGGGAACGCCCGCAGCCTAACGCGGTTTTTGTGAGGACGATATCTTAAGATGGCAGTTGACAGACGATGGAGATACTTAAAAGACCTATAATCTTGCTCGCGATCCTCGGGGTCGTCACGATCAGCGTGATCGTCCTTTTCCTTCCTATATATTTTGCCGTACAACCTTCCTACTGCAGATCTTGTCACGCCATGCAGGATTACTATGACAGCTGGCGGAATTCTTCACACGCAAAACAGGACTGTATAGAGTGTCATACGAGACCCGGTTATATAGATACCGTCATATTCGCTATAAAGATATACTCGCCTGTGTATGCTTTTCACCAAACCAAGCCGGGAGACGTTCAGAAACCCGAGAATGCTACATGCCTGCGCTGTCACAATGCCGACAGGGTGATCTCGCCGAGCGGCATTGTCAAGATCCCGCACAAGTTCCACATAAGGGAACAGAAGATGAAATGCGTGGACTGCCACGAATATCTCGTCCATTATCCCAATCCGGAAGGCCGGAACACACCGTCGATGGACAATTGTATGAAGAGTTGCCATAACGGAAAGAAAGCGGACAACGCGTGCTTGAGTTGCCACCCGAAGAAAGCTACACCGGCCAGCCACTCGGAGAGCGACTGGAAAGACATACACCCGGCGAGATTCAAGCAGCTGCCCCTGGTGTGTACGAGATGCCACAGCAACTGCAACAGATGCCACAAGATCAGGCCGGAATCGCATAATATGAAATGGAAGCACTCGGCGCACGGTAAAGAGGCCGAGACGCTTACCTCTAAAGTATGCGGTACGTGCCATAAAAAAGACTACTGCGAAACATGTCATCTAAAGCACCCGCTCAACTGGAAGGACATCCATTACTCGACAGTCTTGAGGAAGACGCACAAGAGCTGCACGGAGTGCCATGACACAGGTGAGTTCTGCATAAAATGCCACACGAACATCAACCAGTAAGTCCTCGCAATAACCTTGTGTGTCAGTGCGAGGAAGCGTAGCCAATCCTCTTGTGTCGTTGCGAGGAGCAACGCTTGCCAGCGTGACGAAGCAAACTACGTAAAAAGTGAGTGCTCACGGGAAGATATTGTTTTAAGAAGCTCCTTGAATAACTGTCCTTGCCTTATGCTGCACACTTTTCTAAGGTCGCTGCGGAACTCGCGCGGGAGAAAAATAGAAAGAGTCTGGTGACTGCGCTCAAACAGTCCTCGCGTCCTTGAA
>JAGVPG010000005.1 GCA_020052375.1 Actinomycetota bacterium
CTGTTTGTCACGGATCGCGAGGCGAGGCTGCTTACGGGAGAGGACTATGTGGATGGAACGCGGGAACTCTTAAACTACGGTCCGGACATAGTCATCTGCAAGCTCGGCCCCGAAGGGTCGTACCTGCTAAGCGGGGACAATGAGTTCCATACACCGCCGGCGGAAGTCGTGCCCATAGACAGGACCGGAGCCGGTGACGTTTTCGCGGCCGGGTTTATTGCGGGCATGCTCAAAGGATATGACTTGATGCAGTGTGCTAGGATGGCGACAAAAGCAGCTGCTCAAAGTATCACCGGCTGGGGCCGCACCGCGTACCCCGATGCTTCACTCCTGACTGAGGGAGTCTAACCGTGTTTAAGGTCGGATGGTTTTCGACCGGCAGGGACAAAGCTGCTATCAAACTATTGAAGACCGTATGCAAAGCGATAGACACCGGCGAAGTGAAAGCGAAGATATCTTTCTGTTTCTCAAACCGCGCTCCGGGTGAGACGGAGGCAAGCGATCATTTCTTCGATGAATTAAAACGCAGGGATATCCCTCTTGTTTATCTGTCTTCAGCAGGTTTTAAAGTTGAAGAACGTAAAGAAGATATAGAGCGATGGCGCGCGGATTATGATATGAAAGTCAAGGAACTCATCTGTGGCCTTGAGGTAGATTTGATCGTGCTAGCCGGTTATATGCTCATCGTCAGCCCGAACCTATGTGGTACGTACAATATGATAAACCTCCACCCCGCTCTACCTGGCGGCCCTACGGGGACCTGGCAAGAGGTGATCAAAGAGCTTCGTAGGGTGAAGGCGGACGAGACCGGCGCCATGATGCACCTGGTCACGTCGGAACTGGACCGCGGCCAGCCGATCAGTTATTTCAGATTCCCGATTCGCGGAACGTCGTTCGACCTGATCAGGGGTAAAGGTGTGCAGCGGGAGATGCCTTTGATCCTTCTCACCATCAAAGAATTCGCGGAAGGGAATCTAAGAATAGAAGACGGCAAGGTCTTTGCAGGCGGAGAAGCCTTGAAGCACGGTTATGATCTGACTGAAAAGATCGAATTATGGTTGTCGTATCACGCTTCAGGCATCAAGCATCGCGGAGAATAAGGAGCTTTGATGGCGTCCTTATATGTCACTGATTGTGAGGGGCCGATCACGCTCGATGACAACGCGTTCGAACTATGCGCCCACTTCATCCCTGACGGAGCCGGTTTCTTCACGAAGATAAGCGAGTATGACGATTACCTCGCAGACGTCGAAAAACGTCCTGGCTATAAAGCCGGAGACACCCTCAGACTGATACTGCCGTTCTTAATCGCGTTCGGCGCGGATAACAAGACAGTCGAAGAATACTCTGAAAAGCACGTCGTTTTGGTTCCCGGGGCGGACAAGACGCTAAGATTCGTTTCCGAGAATATGCATGCGCGGATCGTCTCAACGAGCTATGAACCTTATATCAAGGCGTTATGCAGGAAGACCGGCTTCCCTTTTGACAACACCTATTGTACAAAGCTTGATTTGGACAAGGAGATCAAGGAGATCGAGGAGATCAAGGAGATCGAGGAGATCAAGGAGATCGAGGAGATCAAGGAGGAGATCGATGCACTCAAGGGTCCGATCGCGGATATTTTGAAAGATCTCGATAATATATTTTTCAAGCGGTTGCCGGAGATGAAGATGGGTATAGTCTTTCAACATGTGGACCCGGTCGGAGGCAAGAAAAAGGCGGATGCTCTTATGGACAGTCTGGAAAAAACCGGGATCCCCGGCGAGCAGACGATATATGTCGGCGACAGCATAACGGATGTCCAGGCGTTCAAAGCGGTCAAGGATGCCGGCGGGTTGGCAGTCTCCTTCAACGGAAACAGGTACGCGATCGAAGCGGCCGATATCGCTCTTATCTCGGAAAACACGGACGTACTCACATACGTCGCCGATAGTTTCCTGGAAGGCGGGAAAGAGGAAGTTTTTAAGTTGTTACATGCCTGGGATATGAATATAATAGAGGCGGTTGAAATTCCACGCGCTGCGATCGTTGAACAAAGGAACATGAAGGAACTGATCAAGGAGAGCGAAGCCATGCGCAGAAAGATACGCGGCATGGCAGGCGCTCTGGGTTAGTCCATGTTATCTAAAGATCTTAATCATCGCCTGGGAGGGGATATTCTTGAATAACGTCAAGATCAACACCGCTCTTATCAGTGTCTCCAACAAAGAAGGCCTGGTCGACTTCGCCAGAGGATTGAACAAACACAAAGTCAAGATCATTTCTACGGGCGGAACGGCCGACTTACTGAAGAAAGAGGGAATACCGGTCGTTTCGATATCGGATGTCACCGGATTTCCGGAGATGCTTGACGGCAGGGTGAAAACGCTGCACCCGGCCGTTCACGGCGGGCTGCTTGCCAGGCGTGACAAGAAAGAACACATGGAACAGCTCAAGAAGCACGATATCAACCTGATCGATCTGGTCGTCGTAAACCTGTATCCTTTCAGCGAGACGATCACCAAAAAGGATGTTAAAAAGGAAGAAGCGATCGAGAATATAGATATAGGCGGACCGAGTATGATCAGGAGCGCCGCAAAAAATGCGGATGCAGTGGCGGTCGTCGTCAATCCCGAGCGCTATCCGGAGATACTGAAGGAGCTGGACCAGACGGATGGCACGCTTAGCCTTGGAACGCGTGAAGAGCTGATGGTCGAGGCGTTCAAACATACAGCCGCCTACGATTCGACGATATTCAACTACTTTGCCAAGGGCGAATACTACTCGGACTTTCCGGATACTATGAACCTTGCGTTCAAGAAGATACAGGAACTGCGTTACGGTGAGAATCCGCACCAGAGGGCGGCATATTACCGGGAACTGAATCCGCCGCCACATTCGCTGGTCTTCGCCAAGAAACTTCACGGGAAAGAACTTTCGTTCAACAACATAATGGATATGGACGCCGCCTGGCGACTGGTAAATGATTTCACCGTACCTGCTTGTGTTGTCGTCAAACACAATAACCCATGCGGAGTGGCGCTGGCGAAGGACATCGATACAGCGTATAAGAAGGCATGGGATGCCGATTCTCTAAGCGCATTCGGCGGAGTCGTCGCTGTTAACAGGCCTGTCGATATCGGCATCGCCGAACTGGCGAGCAAGGTGTTCATCGAGATAGTCATAGCGCCGGCTTTTCACGAGGAAGCAGTTGAGGTGTTGACACAGAAGAAAGACATCCGCCTGCTCGTCATGGATGAAGAGAGGATGCCGCACGGGAGCGAGAAAGACTACAAGAAAGTGGAGGGCGGATTGCTGGTACAGGACGTCGACTTAGACAGGGGCGAACGGGATGAAATGCGTATCGTCTCGAAACGGCATCCGACCGAACCCGAGTGGGAGGACATGTTGTTTGCCTGGCGCGTTTCCAAACAGGTGAAATCAAATACGATCGTATACGCTAAAGACCTGGTTACAGTAGGTATCGGTGCCGGTCAGATGAGCCGCGTAGTCTCCAGCGAGATCGCGGCGATGAAAGCCGGCAAACTGGCCAAAGGAGCGGTTATGGCTTCGGACGCATTCTTCCCGTTCAGAGACGGTATCGATGCCGCGGCGAAAGCCGGCATCAAAGCGGTCATCCAACCGGGTGGATCAGTCAAAGACGACGAGGTCATCAAGGCCGCGAACGAGCACAAGATGGCGATGGTGTTTACCGGGATACGCCACTTTAAACACTAAAGGGTGAAGAGTGAGGAGTGAAGAGTGAAGAAAAATCGAGGAATTAGCGTAAAGAGATACCTCTTTGTAGGTGTTTTACTGGCTATGACACTTTTACTTACGGCATGTGGGGGAGAGTCGACGGAAAACGGGATCGATGTCGGCGGGACGAGAAAGACGTCTGGTGTCGAGGTGATCTCCGATTCCGGTGGAGCAGTGGCTAACGGCGTTTATGAAGTTACCGGGGAAGTACAGAACAAAGGCAAAGCGGAAGCCTCTTTCATAAAAGTCAAAGCATCGTTCTTTGACGCAAACAAGCAATTGATCGATGAGAGCGAAACGTCAGTCGATATAGATGTCCTACCGACAGGTGAAAAAGCGAAGTTCACAGTGGACTCAAGCCGGGGCGGCATCGCCGACAGCGTCGCGAGCTATCAACTATCGGTTTCCTATCGTTAACACAGTCTTAAATATATTGCCATTCTTGCCTTTTCTATTAAGTTAAAGCAACATACTATGATATATCATAAAAGTATTGCGTTTTATTCCTTCCCGGGAGTATATTTAACCTACATTTGCGCGTAGTCTTTTTTTAACTCCTGAGAGGGGAAGCCATGAAGCACATCGTGTCCAAGATCACCCATCGTAAAATCCTATTTGTTGGTCTCATACTTGTCTTGTTCCTTCTCATGTCGACGAACATCCTGGCGCTGACCATCACCGAGACGCGGATCACAACAAACACGTCCGATCAATTCAATCCCGTGATCTCAGGAAACAAGATCGCCTGGGAGGACATGCGTAACGGGAACTATGACATATACGTATACGATATCTCTACTTCTACAGAAACCCGCATAACGACCAATGCGGCAGCCCAACAGCAGCCGGCTATCGATGGTGATAGAGTTGTTTATAACGATATCCGCAGCGGTCATTGGGACATCTACATGTACGACCTCTCGACCTCGACTGAAACGCGCATCACGAACAACGCATCGACGCAAACCCGTCCAGCTATTAGCGGTGATAAGATCGTTTGGCAAGATTACCGTAACACAGTTACTGATATCTACATGTACGACCTCTCGACCTCGACCGAGACACGTATCACGACGAATGGAAGTTCACAAGACTATCCAGCGATAAACGGTAACAAGATCGTTTGGCAAGACTACCGTAATGGTGCCTCTGACATCTACATGTACGACCTCTCGACCTCGACCGAGACACGTATCACGACGAATGGAAGTTCACAAGACTATCCAGCGATAAACAGTAACAAGATCGTCTGGGAAGACTGGAGGAACGTTGCAAGGGATATCTACATGTACGATCTTGCAACATCTACCGAAACGCGTCTTACAACCAACGGTTCGGAGCAGCAGATACCAGCTATCTACGGCGATAGGGTCACTTACATAGATAACCGAAACGGTAACTGGGATATATACATGTACGATCTATCCTCTTCTACCGAGACACAGATAACGACTGACGCAGCGAATCAATCCTCGCCGGCGATCTATAACGACAGGATTGTAAATGTCGACTACCGTAACGGCAACTGGGACGTCTATATGTCGACACTTTCCGCAGTATCGACCGGTGTAAACAAAAACATAGCTTCATTATTATCAATACTCGCCATATCTTCCGGTTTATTGCTGGTCGTATATGTCAGAAAGAAGAAGAGCTACGCGCTGAGTTAGCATCTGTCTTATTTCAGGGATCTAAGAGGGGGAGTTTGTCATGAAACATCGAGTAACAATGGTTACCAACCGCAAGGTCATCACTATCATTCTCATGCTCTTTTTGTTTCTTCTTATGTCGACGAACATCCTGGCACTGACTATAACAGAGACACGGATAACAAATAACGTCTATACTCAAACTCGCCCGGCAATATACAACGATCGCATAGTATATCACGACGTCCGTAACGTGAACGTTGACATCTATATGTACGATCTCTCAACCTCCACCGAGACACAGATAACCACCAACGCGTCGGATCAAAGCGATCCGGCGATCTACGGCAATAAAATAGTCTATCAAGATAACCGTAACGGGAACCAAGACATCTATATGTACGACCTTTTAACCTCTACGGAGACACAAATAACTGCCAATGTATCGAATCAAAACACCCCGATGATCTCTGGTACCAGGATCGTCTACAATGATAACCGTAACGGGAATAACGACATCTACATGTACGACTTATCAACGTCCACAGAGACTCGGATAACCACCAACGCATCGACTCAAAGCGTTCCGTCGATTGACGGCAACAGAATAGCATATGAAGACAACCGCAACGGTCATTGGGATATCTACATGTATGATCTTTCCACCTCCACCGAGACACGGATAACCACCAATGCATCGACTCAAAGCGTTCCGTCGATCTACGGCAACAGAATAGTCTTCAACGACTTCCGTAACGGGAACACAGACATCTATATGTACGACCTCTCGACCTCGACCGAAACACAGATCACCGCCAACACATCAAATCAACAACGACCGGTTGTCTACGCTAACAGAATAGTATACGAAGACTACCGTAATGGGACCCCAGACATGTATATATACGACCTCTCGACTTCGACCGAAACACAGATCACCACGAACGCATTGTCTCAATTGCAGCCGGCGATCTATGGCGACAGGATCGTTTACGAAGACACGCGCAACGGGGGCTTTGAAATCTACATGTCAACGCTTTCTAACTATTCGACTGGTGTAAACAAAAACATAGCGGCGTTGATGTCCTTATTCGCCATATCTTCCGGTTTACTGATGGTCTTATATGTCAGAAGGAAAAAGGCATACACGCTTAGCTGACAAATGTATGGTCAACGCCCGTCTGATCATCAAACTAGTGCTTCCAACTTCCGCCCGGGGTGTTCCACATCATCGTCTACAGCGATATAATCTATCTATTGAATGGCTATCTGATTCTTCTAACACAGGAGTAGCGTATGATTTATCTTGGTGCCGATCACGGGGGTTTCAAGCTTAAAGAAGAGATAAAGGCAAAGCTTGATGCCGAGAGCGTAGACTATAAAGATGTTGGCGCGTTCAACGAGGAGCCGAGTGATTATCCGGACTTCGCTTTCAAAGTCGCTGAGAAGGTAAGAGACGGCGGGCCAGGCGATTTCGGCATCCTGATCTGTACGACAAGTATCGGCACGTCGATAGCCGCCAATAAGATCAAAGGGGTAAGGGCGGTAGTCGGCTACTCTAAAGGGGCCGTTGAGCGGGCCAGAAACGACGTAGACGTCAACGTTCTATGCCTCGGCGGCGGCGAGATGGACCACAAGCACGCCCTCGAGATCATAGACGTATTCCTTAATACACCGTTCTCCAACGAAGAACGCCACATACGAAGGTTGTCCAAGATCCAAAAGAGAGAGCAGGAGGAGTAGTTGAGGATCGTTCCCGCGGTTCTGGCTAACAGCGCCGACGAGCTGTCATCTCTTGTCAGGACGGCGGAGACGTTTGCCGACTACGTCCAGTTCGATTTCATGGACGGCCTCTTCGTCCCTTCAAAGAGTGCGACTATAGAAGACCTCGCCGGACTCAAACCCAGTGTGCGCAGCGAAGCTCATCTAATGGTCCGGGAACCGGAATCCTATCTTCAAGGACTTAAGACGGCAGGTACGGAACGCGTGATCTTTCATGTCGAGGCGGTCAATGATCCGGAGAAGACCATACGATCGATAAGGGAGCACGGTTTTGATACCGGTTTAGCTGTCAATCCGGGGACGTTCAACAAAGATGTCGATTATCTTATAAGCCAGGTCAATACGGTCCTGTTCCTGGCCGTAAACCCGGGTTTCTACGGAGCTCCGTTCATCCCGGAGGTTTTGGATAAGATCGCCGATCTTAGGGGAAAATACCCGGAAGCAGAGATCGGTATCGACGGAGGGATGAAGAGGGACAACGTACAAGACGCGGTAAAGGCCGGGGTGGATTATATATGTATTGGAAGCGCCATTTTTAATGCTGAAGACCCTAAGAAAGCGTATGAAGACATAATATCAGCTGTTTCAAAGTGATAGAATTAAAAGTAAAGACATCGATCCTTAAAGGGAGGCGGCTAACATGAAAGTGTCAGAGATCATGAAGACTACGGTGTATTCAGTAAGGTCCAACGACCCTCTTAGCAAAGTGGCGTCGTTGATATGTAGAACAAAGGTCAGCGGTATTTCTGTTATCGATGAAGGGAAGATTGTCGGCATAGTGACGGAAAGGGACCTGCTGAAAGCCATGTATCCTAGTTTCGAAGAGTTCTGGGAAGACCCGACGGGACATATGGATTTCGAATACATGGAACAACGCTACGAAGACGTTTCCAAGAAGAAAGTAAAGGATCACATGTCAACGCCCGTGATCACAATCCCGCCGGACACGCCCATTATGAAAGCCGCTTCTCTTCTGATCAGAAAACACCTGCGGCGCTTGCCGATCGTCAAAGACGGCGAAGTCGTAGGCATAATCAGCCAGGGTGACATACATCAGGCCATATTTGCGAAGGAGTGCGCGCTACATCCCGAGTAGCCTAGACGGGTTCGTGGAATAGACTACAGACGCGTCATCCTTGAATATCCCCTCGATCGCCTTACGGTCTTCAGTATGGTCGGCGAACGGATAATCCGAACCATATATGACTTTATCCAGGCCGATCTTTTCCACGAGCCGCAAGACTTCATCATCGCTTACCTTGCCCGGCACATGAGCTGTATCGAAATAGACGTTCGGGTAACCGAGAACGAGGTCGAGATGGTCCCACGTCCTGAATCCGCCGAGATGTGACAGGACGATGGTAAGGTCGGGATGCGCGTCCAGAACCGGCACGAAATCCTTAGGTTGCGAGAACTCTCCTTTAAAACCGCTTTCTTCGTCTCCCGCATGGAACACTACGACCAGGCCAAGTTCTATCGCTTTGTCGTAGAATTTTTGGAAACGCTCGTCCGATGGAAAAACGCGAAGGGCGTTTGGCTGTATCTTTAAGCCCTTCAAGCCCAGGGAAGGGAACTTCTCGAGTTCACTTAAGTCGTTGTCAGGATGTATCCCGCCAAACGGTATGATCCTGTCTGACCGTTTAGCAAGAGACGCGTACCATTCGTTAAGCTTGGCGTGTTCCGGTTTGGTGGCTATCGGAAGGACGACCGCCTTGTCGACATCACCTTTCTCCAACGAAGCCAAGAGGTCAGATAATACGGCGTTATGCGTCCGTTTAACGCCATAGAAGTCTTCAATTCCCGATATGACTTTGTCCGCCAATGCGTCCGGATATATATGCGCGTGAAAATCAATGACCATATCTACATTCTAGCAGACCGGCATCTGTTCCGTTTTATCTGTCGCGCCGGTTTTTCGCTGCGCCGCCTCCGCCATAAGAGCCGAGGTCCAGGAATAGACCGAGCCCCAATAAAGCCCAGTCGAATCCATTTATCCCACCGGGCGCGACTATGAGGTACATGAGCGTCAACCAGGGAAGGAATATGATGCCGACGATAGGAACGAGAATGCTATTGAATGCATGGCTTACTGCCACAGGCCGGTATAGCCAGTAGAACAGGACAGCAAAACGCGGAGCACCAGCCAGGACAAGAGCGACGAGACAACAACCCATTTAAGATCCTTTCTGTTTTTATCCTCATTATACTTCAAAAGAGTCGTTTCAGAGATTCTCATGAGACTCTCATAATTGTTCGATATAATAAAAACATGCAAGTATTAATCGTAGAAGACGAGCCGAAAATCGCTCAGCTAATACGCCGTGGTCTGATTGAAGAGCATTATGCAGTCGATATAGCATACGACGGCCATGAAGCGATAGAGAAGTTTGAGACTAACGAGTACGACTGTATAGTCCTGGATTGGCTTCTGCCGGGACAAGACGGGTTAGCCGTCTGCCAGACTATCCGTAGGAAAAACGTAACCGTCCCCATCCTGATGCTGACGGCGAAGGGTGATATATCAGATAAGGTAGCGGCGCTTGATAGTGGAGCGGATGACTATCTTACAAAGCCCTTTTCATTCAATGAATTGACTGCCCGGATCCGCGCGTTACTCAGGCGCGGAAACAAAGCAGACCCCGCGATTTTGACTGTTGATGATCTTGAATTAAACCCGGCGACCCGGCGGGCGGTCCGTGCCGGTCATGAGATCTCTTTGACCGCCCGGGAATATGCCTTGCTCGAATACCTTATGCGCAACAAGAACATCGCTTTGTCCAAAACACAGATCCTCGACCATGTATGGGATTATAGCTATGACGGATTCTCCAACATCGTCGAGACTTATATAAGGTATCTTCGCAAGAAACTGCAAATATCTCCCGAAAGCCGTGAGCTTATTCATACAGTACGCGGGCATGGTTATATTATAAAAGGAAACGGCCATGTTTAAAAGTGCCCGCCTTAGGCTGACCATTATATACTGCGCGGTGTTCTTCGTCGTCTTTTGGACGTTTACTCTGGGGTTATACTTCTGGATGGATAATTCCTTTGGTGAAGGCTATATCAGCCAGGTCAAAGGTCGCCAGACAGAGCAATCCGGGGAATTCGATTTCAACGACAAATCGGTAGAGACAGTCACTATAGCCGGAGATGTTGCTATGGGAAGATTGGAGTGGGTATTGCTGATACTCAATGGCGGGATGTTGCTTGTGATCCCCCCGCTGGCATGGATGCTAACGGGACGTACACTGCGACCGATAGAGACTATGTACGACCGGCAAGAGCAGTTCGTCTCCGATGCGTCGCACGAGTTGCGGACTCCACTTACGGTCATACAGGGCGAGCTGGACGTAGCACTTAAGAAAGAACGGTCTCCCCGGGAATACCAACGAGTCCTGGACAGCGCTCGCCAGGAGCTCGGCGGATTGCACGAGCTTGTCGAGGCACTTTTGCTCGAAACCAGGGCTGGTGAAGGAAAAGCTATGTTGGCACAGGACGAAGTAGATATCATCGATCTTCTTACAGAAACGATAGAACGTATGTCACCGCTCACAGTTGCCAAGAGTGGTTCGCTTGAATTCGATCCTCCAACGACACGCCTTGTCGTACGGGGCTCATCCATAATGCTCGGCCGCTTGTTCGGAAATGTCATTGACAACGCGGTCAAAGCAATCGACTCCGGGGGTCATATATTGGTTACCGCAGAAGCACAAGGCGTGCACGTTTTAGTAACCGTTTCGGATGACGGACACGGGATGACTCAAGAAGCGGTCGCGCACTCTTTTGACCGTTTCTATCAAGCGGATGACGCGCGTGCGCGACAAGGATTCGGTCTAGGGCTTGCGATCTCCAAGACAATCGTCGAACAACATCGAGGAACGATAACGCTGACATCAGAGCCTGGCCGGGGGACGTTAGTAAGCATTAAGCTCCCTCGTAAAGTCTCCACGTAAGAGGCCCCTCTTTATCATCCACCTCTCATCTTATTCTCATATTAGATAGTTATACTCAGATCATGTCTACTACCACTATTTCTGTCAACAAACTGACAAAGACATACAACGGCCAGATGGCGATCGAGGATATCAGTCTTAATATCCAACAAGGCGAGATCTTCGGTTTTCTCGGCCATAACGGCGTCGGCAAGACGACAACGGTTAACATCTTGACGACCTTGCTCGATCTATCATCGGGGAGCGCCGAGGTCTGCGGGCATGATGTGGTGAAAGATAGCATGAGCGTTCGACGGATGATCGGGTACTTGCCGGAAAACGTTCAGTTCTACGACGCCCTGACTCTCCATGAAAACCTGGCATTTTTTGCCCGGTTGTCGGGAATCTCCAAACCTGGCGATCGTATCCGCGAAGTACTTCAATTCCTTGAGTTTACCGGTTTCGAGCACCAAAAGCTCGCGACATTCAGCAAGGGCATGCGCCAGCGGGTGGGTATTGCCCAGGCCATCCTGCATAAGCCGGAGGTGCTATTTCTCGATGAACCGACATCCGGGCTTGATCCGCAGGGGGTTAAAACACTACGGGAAAGTATCATCCGTTTGAATAAAGAGCTCGGCATGACTATTTTCATGAATACGCATCTATTATCAGAGGTGACTAAGACATGCACGAGCATCGGCATTCTGAGCGGCGGTAGGCTGATATACCATGACTCGCTCGCAAAAACACTAGAGGCTTTTCCCGGCCGGGACTCACTTGAAGATATCTATCTTTCTATCGGAAAACAATTCTGATGAGAACCCTTCTCGTGATAGCCAAGCATGAATTCAAGTCGGCAGGCAAAGAGCGCTTATCTATCGCTTTGCTAGTTGTATTTCTCGGTATGGTACTCGTGTCAAGCTTCATCGGCTGGACGACACACCACACGGTGATGAGTATTTATAATGAAACCTTACACGAGACCGGGATGAAGTTACTGAATCCCTTTCTGAAAGCGTCACCGCTCGACAGCATCAAGAACACGGTCATCTACATCGTCCTCATCGGAGCCTTGTTGGCCGTCATTACGGGCGCTCGCTCTTCGGTCCGCGACCGCAAGGCGTTCGTTGTCGATCTGGTGTTCTCCCGTCCCGTCAGCTCCTGGTCGTACGTGTTCGGTAAACTGCTTGGCGTCCAGGCATGGATAGGACTCGTTCTCCTTGTCGCGGCAATCACCAGCTGGGTAAGTATCTGGGTCGTAACCGCCCAAGTTCTCTCTCCACTCAACACATTATTGTTGCTCGCTTTCTTCGCTCTGGCATGGTTCTTCTTGTTGCCGTTCTCGGCGGCCGGACTGATTTCCGGCGCGTATGGCCGTTACGAATCGACCGCTCTTCTGATACCGATTCTATTCTGGGTGGTTGTCACCTTCGTGATTCCTCAGCTTGGAACGGCCGCGCATCCTACGGCGCTACTAAATCCGGTAGCCTCCGGGAACACGACGACCGGGATGTTCTTTCAGGTAAGCAGGTTTGTCCTTCAGCCGATATCCCTGACCGAGCACTTCAAGCACACCAGTGGTATCTTGCTGCGTCTGCAGGACGTCGAGCCACTGCCCGTATGGCAGGATCTGTTGTCCATCGGTGTGATTTCCTTGTTGAGTCTTGGAGCTCTCGCAAGGGTTTCAAGACAGGCGATAAGGCAAGGTCTCTATGAATAGTCCCGCTATGACCGTCTTCAAGAAGGAGATCAAAGATGCGCTCCGCAGCCGCGTTACTGTAATCCTGATCATCGGATTGAGCGCGATCGTCTTACTTTCGCTGGTTGTTGCGTCCTTTGAGTTCCGCGCCAAAGTCATTGACTACCAGCAATACCTGCAGTCTCTGAAGCAATCAGGAGGATCTGTCACAGATCTACCGCCTCAGTTCTTTCCTCTCCAGCTGATTCGGAGCGCTGTTGAGTATCTGGAGATCATAGGCGCGATCATCGCGATCGTCATGGGCTACGGTCTGGTGGCAAAGGAAAAAAACCGGGGCACGCTGCGACTCTTATTCAGCCGTCCGATCAAAAGCGCTGATGTATCGGTCGGCAAACTGATGGCCCTAGCTTGCATCTGGCTTATCATCCTGGTGTTGTTAAGCGGCGTCATGATCGGTTCTTTGATGATTATAGGCGGTGTTTCTTTGTCGGGCACGGAGGTCGTCAAGTTATTCATCTTTGCAGGTCTGGCGTGGCTCTACTTATTCATGTGGAGCGTACTCGCTATGGCATTGGCTGGTTACAGCAAGCGTTTGAGCACTGCGCTTGTCATATGCCTCGTTCTCTGGCTAAGCATCGTGCTCATCATCCCGCAGATCGGCGATACGATGGACCCCGACAACCAGGTGCCCGGCGGTTTGTTCAAGAGCCTGCAAGTCGACAAGCTCCATGAGAAAGCCGTCCTGGCGCACTTCACTGGCTACGAGACGGCGAGAAACCTGCTTGAAGAAACGTCGCTAAGCAAACGCTTCGAGCGGGTGAGTTTCGCGTATCTCGGCATAAAAGATGAGTTCAACCAAAAGCCACTCGGTTTCATCTGGAAAACAAAATGGCCGGATATAGCCACGCTGGTCGGCGCAACGGGGTTGTCAATCGTCCTTGCCATCATATTCAGTAAGAAACAGAAACTCTTGCGAAAGGAGTACTCATGAAAAAACGTATCATCATCGGGATCGTCATCATTACGATCATTACCGGAGGCCTTATCGCTGCAGGATGCTCGACGCAGAAGCCGGCCACAAAGAATGCTGGTGTGAACGGGAGCTCGAAACAAGTCCTTCCGGTCGCGAAAAACCCGATTCAAAGCGTATCAAAGAAAGAAGGTCTTTCGATAACCGAAGTCCTTGTCGAGAACAACGTTGACCCGGTTACAAAGAAGGACCTGACGGACCGCCTCCAGATCAGCGTTAAGAACTCAAGTAATGAGACTATGAGCGGTTTTGAGGTCTATTACACCATGACCGACGCTGTGACCAAAAAGATCGAGGGCTATTACCAGAAACTGACAGATTTCCAAATCAAACCCGGCGAAACCAAGACTATTTACTTTGACAATGAAAATAGCGCCAGCCACTATCAGGAGAATAGATACAGCCTCTACAGGACTTCGAAAAACGAAGTGCTGTTCACGATCGAAGTGAGCGCCACAGGATATGCCCCGGCTACAGCCGAAACCAAGAAAGCGCCAGGGACCGGAGAAAAAGCCGGCGAATAGTCTTCCTTCTCATACGATTCCCATATCGACTTACTATGCTGTAAGTGGAAGTCGGTGCTAGATTCGGAACTGGAGAATGAAAAACTTGAGGATGTTGGATAAGGAGGTGTGATATGAAAATAAAAATCATAGCGATAACCGTTGCCACATTAGCAGTAATAGTAGTCGGCGCATCAGCGGGAACGTTCATAAAAAGTCGGACCGCGCAGGCGCAAAGCGCAACCGTTACAGCCACCCAGACCGTTGAGAAAGAGGACGCGAAAGGACCGGACACCGACAACGTGCAGAACGAAAGCGAAAACGAGGCTGACGACGCGAACGAGAAGAATGCTAAGGCGGATACCGACAACATACAGTACGAAAGCCAGAGCGAGGCCGACACCGACAACAGCAAGTAGCTTGAACAAGAGGTTGATGCGGTAAGCTAAAAGGGACGGAGCATTTGCTCCGTCCCATATGGTTTCACATCGCCATTCTCCTCATGACTTGATATGTTTGTAGTAATGTCGAACAAAGGGAAGTGACATGGTATAGAAAGGAGAATAGTAATGACAAGGACTAGGCAAAACTTTCTTGTACTACCTATTGTTATTGTTATGTCCATAGTGGTCGTACTGGTCGTTGTGGGATGCTCAACAAAAGAGTCATCTCCCAAAAAAACCAATACGAGCGGACAAGACATCAGTTGGAGCGATAACATCATAATCAACAAAAGTGAACTGGCATCGACCGGCGTCAATCCATATTTCAATCTCAAGCCCGGATATCAGCTGGTATTCGAAGGCACCGAGAAAGGGCAAAAAGCAAGTAATACTATAACCGTGCTCAAAGATACGAAGATAATCGATGGCGTGGAAACCAGGGTTGTCGAAGAACGCGCCTTATCGAATGGCACGATCTCAGAGGTATCGCGCAACTATTTCGCTATCTCCAAGACAACTGGAGTGGTGTATTACTTCGGTGAGGACGTCGATGAATATGACGCGTCAGGTCGCGTAACAGGACATTCGGGAACATGGCATGCTGGAGAGAACGGGGCGAAAGCCGGTATTATGATGAACAGTGACATCAAGAAGGGGCTCCGTTATTACCAGGAAGTAGCTCCCAAAGTGGCAATGGACCGTGCCGAGATCGTCAACGTTTCTGAATCAGCTACAGTACCTGCAGGTAAGTATACAGATGTCATTAAAATAGAGGAGACAACCCCGATCGAGCCTGGATATAAGGCATACAAGTTCTACGCAAAGGGCATTGGGCTTATCAAAGACGGAGATCTGCTACTTGTAAGTATGTCCGGGCAGTGAACAGTCGAGTTTGTAGCTAAGGACCGACGCGATTACCGGGGGGGTCTCTCGGCTATCATGACCGCGGCGACCCCTGGAAAGAAGAACGCTATCGGGACTAAAAAAGCGGAAGTTTTTAAATCAACTCCGCTTAAACCCAGAGTTATTCAGATTTTCACAGTTCCTTAATGACCGTCACACAATTAGTGTGTAGCATTAGTTACATGTGTCTTAAGTAATCCGCGTCTTACTGTTGTTGACGAGAGGTTTGTTTATGAGTTCGTGGAAGGTTTTCGGAATACAGGTTCGGGCGATTAACTCCATCTTTATGGTCTTATTGGCCATCCCGGTGGCAATATCAAGCTTCTTTCTATATTTTGCACCGATTGCGGTATCTTTTCGAAAGACCTGGAGCAATGGCCATATATTCCTAGGTTTCATTCTCCTGTGCTCGGTAATACTACATGTATTTATGAACTGGCGCGCATTGCGAGCTTATTTACAGAAGAAGATACATGAAACCACAAAGCCCCGTGTAGAAGGCGCTATCGCGCTTGCGGTCTTTACGGTCTTACTGATCGGTGTCATAGCTTATCCGGGGATGATCAATATGCTGGCAGACGATGGTCTCATATCGGCTGACTCCCGACTTGTAACATCTCAATCGACCGGCGCGAGTTGCAGCGCTTGTCCGTATCTTTATTATTACGGCGGTTGCCACAGCGGAGATTCTTTCGAATACGACGGTACGACATACTATGGTTACGATACAACACCGTAGCAGCCGCTGATGTACCACGCTAAGGTGTCAACTGAAACGGGGTAACTCCAACTCCGCAGGCCATTAAGAAGATGAACTAGCCTCTTTCATTAACGACAATATGAACTTGCCGAACGGCAGTATATCATTACTTAGATGGCCTTCGTTAAGCGCTTTGAAGTATCGCTCACGTTGCTCAGCTCTAATGGTTATCCATTCGTATCCGGATGTCAGCAATACGTAATTCATCAGGAGTCGTGCTGTTCTTCCGTTGCCGTCTGCGTAAGGATGGATTGCCACAAAGAAGTAATGCGCGAGGATAGCTTTAATAACCTCGTTTTCAATTGAATCGACATACTTCTCATAGCTTTCCATAAGATCAAGCAGTTTAGTTTGAGCCGGTGGAACGTAACTTGTTCCACGGATGAACGCCGGAGCGTTTCTATAAGCCACTAAATCAACCGGTTTGACAATGCCGTTGTCGGCAGAAGGTTTGAAAAGCTGATAGTGTGTGTCCTGTACCAATTCTTGAGAAACTCTTGCTCTACCGAAATCATTCTTGACCTTACCGATGATAAAATCAAAAGCTTCAGCATAACCCAAGATCGCCATGCGGTTTTCAATCTCCTTGACGTGCTTGTCCCCATCCTTCACTTTAAAAGGAACCTTGCGGAAGATAACAGCATCCACATCTTCGGGTGTGATCTGGTAGCCTTCGAGTGTCGTCGAATGGTAAATGTCGTATCGTTTGTGCTCCACGGCTGTTTCAACCAATTCATTAAGATTCCTCGTTGGCAGCCCCTGGATTTCGCCATGAAGGGTTGCTTCAAGATGCTTTTCAAAGGCATGTATATGCTCTGCTTGCTGAGAAATCCACGGAGCGATAAGCTCGGGTTCCTTAACTGATGCCGTAGGCTCTTTGGTCTTTTTCTTCCTGCTCGTGCGATATAAGGTATTGGTTCTGATAATTACCTCTAGTGCCGACGCTAAGTCACCTCGTCCAGACTCTTCGGCGATATTGACAACACGGTTCAAAACGATCGGCTGAGGTCTTTTTAAATAGAGTGCTTCGATGATACGAACATTAAACTTCGTTCCTCGGATAAAACTCTTATAAGCAGACGGGACTTCCAACTTCCGAGAAATAGCATCTACAAGTACCCTTTCAGGCATATCAACAGATAGCTTGCGACCGACCACGCTGACCACTTTGGTCAATCGAGAATCAAAGTCCTTGTCTTCAACGACCAAAACCTTAAAGCCGAACGGTAGTACAAATGTCCTGTTGATTGGTTTAGCGGACCGAATAAGTAGGTGTTTCTGGTCCTGTTCGTTTCCGACCAAAATCTCAAGCGCGGAATCGGCCCTTATCGACCAGGGTTTGTACCGATCAAGAAATCTTTCAATGATTTGCCAGTAGAGCAAGAGAAATAGCTGCTCCGGCTCGTCTTCCGGTTTCTTAAGAATGAAGTATCCGCTTATAACCGGAGACAGAAGCTTTTCGCGTTTGAGCAGCTCCCGAACCGCGCGATCAGGAATATTATCCTTAGTTGCGACAATATTTCCTCTTTTTAAATTGTCAGCCCATACCTTAAGGGCTCGTTCTCTTAGTTTGTATGTTCTCATGCGCGACCTTTAGTATTATGAGTTAATATTCACTATCAAATGTGTGTAAATATAGGCTATCAAATCTGCGTTAATATCCACTATCAATTATACAGATTATTTAAATGAAAGCAAGCTCTAGGCTGCTTATGACCAGCGTTATTACAGTAGATTAGATTTTAATCCAACTGATCAGAATTAGGTTGAAGACTAATAAGTTAGAGCTCTTGCCGATTTATAGTTTATGACATAATAGTCACCTCATAGAGTGACTTTCATCGCATAGATTATAAATGCATGAAGGTGGTTTGGTTTAGTCTATCGAGTTTGATACCTGATTAGTATTTGAATTACTGCATTCTTCTAAGAAGACACCGTAGGGTGACCATATCTCGTACCCCAGGGGTAGGTCAGATAGATTTGACTAGCTGTAAAATGGAATTGCGTCGGTGAGGTAGTACGCGAATTATCACAGGTCATCCCTTGGCATTTGGTAAGATTGGTTTGTGTTGATTGAGAAAACTCTTAATATTCTTATCGTGCCACATACCGGTATCCCAACCCGCATAAGTAAAGAACTCCTTTCCAGCGAGTTCGTCAAGCTCCATAATTACTTGCGCCAATGTATCGTCATCGGTCTTGGGTATAAGAACTGCTCTAACGTCTCTGTCTTCTATGATTTTGGCCACAATTGGTTCGGTTCTATAATTGTAAAATCTTCCGAAGCTAGGGTATCCATCACCCCTACATTTGTTTTCTAGAACCGCGTGAACGCATTGGACGAAATCAAACTGGCAAAGAGCATTGAGATAATTATCTTCATTAGATAAGAAAAGGTCGTTAAGTATTAGGCTGTTCTTCACATACGCCGCAGCCATTTGAATAAAACCTTCCTCTTTAGTCCTGCCTTCACGTACTAGCATAGTAAGTGTGTGGCGAGCCCAGAATCTGCTTTTCCAATAATCATCCCAATCTACCTTTTGTCTGACTAGGATGGGAATCCAATCGTACATCTTGCGTCTGACCAGTAATGCTCCAAGAGCATATACTCTCCTTATAATCTCCTGCCAGATCCATTGCTGACTGAAATGTTGTTCAGTTTCTAAACTCCGTGGGAACTCCTCATCATATGCTCTCCTGTAGATTTGGTATAGTGCTTCGCACAACTCCGTAAAGAGCTCTTTCTCTTTGTATTGAGCGAGAGCTACACCCAAAACGGTAAGATTATCTAAGATCGGAATCAAGCGGTTATCTTTGGTTTTGGTTATCTCATCTGAACTTGCACCAAAGACTGACTTAACGTCAGTCCAGAAAGTTTTAGGTGCATTATTGAAGACCCACATCAATACGAATTGATCGTTGTCGTGAAGTGCAGACAGGACTTGGTCATAGAAGGTCTTTTCGCCAAGGAAGAATGTGCTTTCTCGCTGCTCAAGAGGTGCTAATCCACGGACAACTTGCTTCTGTTTTTCGGTTCTCTTAGTTGTTTTCTTCCCGTCTGTCATCGATCCTGCAAGAAGATCAATGAGGGCGTCCAGCCTCTCTGTCAATGCTTTAACGCCAAGAATCTCTTCTGTCCATTCCTCCTTATCACGTCGCCTTATGTTGGAAGCGAAGCGGTTCCAATCCTCCTGTGATGCTTTGATACTCGAACCTCCCTTTCTGACAAACCAGTCGCCGTCCTTGAAAACACATTCATTATTCACTCTCTTGCCTTTATACTGACCATCCTTTGTGAAGATCGCTGGTTCTCGATCCGAGGGAGGAATGTATAGAAAAGCAAAAGGTTTATTGTCATACTTAGGCACATTGTGGATTTGTAGTTTGATTTCGATTCTTTTACTAAGAAATGTCTCAATCTGGGATTTGATCTTGTCAATGTCTAAACCGTGAAGATGTTCTGGCTTAATGCCTACCGGATTGTACTTTCGGTCGCCATCATCGGCCTCCTCAACTCCAAGAACAACATAGCCACCATACGTGTTGTACATTGCAGCTACATCGCGAGCCACCTCAATCTTATCTTTACCCGACTTCCTGCCTTCAAGATCATAGCTACTTTTATAATCGAGTCGTTCTTCCTCGCGGCCAAGTGCGATATAGTATTGCAGACGCCTCAGAGACAGGTCACCATCGACAATAACTTCGGCTACCGGTATTTCTTCTTCCTTCTTATTTGACATAGGCTCCTCCGACATCATAATTATGCTCTGCCTGTGGAAAAACCTCAAGTGCTGGGCTGATTACTGACCTTGTGATACAATGGTGCACATTCACCAAGTGAGGTACGCATGTGCGCGGCGATTAGTGGATTGTTTACACTATTGTTTTGGGCGGTAGTTATCGGTGGAATTGTTCTTATAGTTATGTGGATTGCTGTATTATCCAGCAGTTCAAGTCAAGCAGGAAAACGTTGTTGAGGTATGGGGTGAGCTTGGACCCGGATAGGCCAGAAGCGAGACAAGTACTTTGATCTGGTCAAAGAAGAATCTTTCTTACCAAATGTTGAAATCAAGTTTTGCAGGTACCGGCTTAATCGGACAGGCTTGTTTAAGGAGCCTGGTTATGAAGTACTCATAACAAGGAAAGTATGCCAATGACGATACCACATTGTCCTAAGTGTCAAATTGAGATGGAAGAGGAAGAGCCAGACTATAAGAAAATGACAGAGGGGCAACTGGCAGATTACGAAGCGGGTCTCTGGGGATATTTCACCTGTCCGCAATGTGGTTTCACTGACCTTTTTCAAGGTCACTTTGCTACCGATCATGAAGAAGAGAAACGGTTTATGACTGTGAATGGCCAAGGTCGCTGTGCTCTCTGGAAAAAGATTGAGGCTATGACACCAGATGAGCGGCTAGAGTTTCTAGGTTGTGAATTTATGCGGTTGACTAAATACAGTAAAACTGGTCCTCCAGTGACTGAATATAGTAAAATTGGTCCTCCAGGCAATGGCTGGTTATCAGTAATTCCTCACACTCAGCTGTGGCGCAAAGTACGACGGTCTTTTAATCATAGTCCTGAGTGGAAGTCATTTCGGGCTGCTTACTTAAAACACCATGCAATTTGTAAACGTTGTGGCAAACCCGCAACAGTTGTGCATCACCGTCCACCGCAAAATTTGGACGCTACTGTATTAAACGAGGGATTTCTGGCGCCGCTTCAAGATGAGAGTCGCTTTGAAGCACTATGTCAGGATTGCCACTATCAGGAGCATGAAGTTCTTGTAGCCTCTGAGCGACCTGAAGAATATGCACAATACCAGAAACGATTAGGACGCTCCAACGAGAAACAAACAACGAAGATCGAAAAACGGCAGTATGCAAAGCGGACGGTCAAACGTATAAGCACACGCTGTCCAGGCTGCAACTCATTCAGTCTTAATCAGATACTCAATAAATCTAAGATCAAAGGCAAAGTACAATACATGTTGAAGTGTCCAAAATGCGGTAAAGTATTTTCTTATTAAAGTAGTAGAACATTAGACCCGGATGATAGAGAATCGATAATCGAAAATGGTCCGAAATCGATATCGGTTTTTTATTTCTCGATTTTCGAATTTCGATTTCTCTGCAACCTGTGAAAATGCTTCGCATTTTCTCAGGTTGCTGGTGGAGGTGAGGGGATATGAACCGCGGCGCCCGTATATTACGCGCCGCTTTCTTAGGGGAAACCAACGGTTTCCCCTAAGAGCCGCCCATCTTCGCTAAAGCTTAGATGGGCTACACCCCTTCCTTACAATAGACAGCGGGGGAGAATCTCCCCCGCTGATTGAATACCCCCTCGTTCAAATCCCCTCACAATAAAAGCAAAAAGCTTCTGCTAATACCACGCATATTAGCCAATGGTATTAGCAGAAGCTTCTGGTGGAGGTGAGGGGATTTGAACCCCTGACCCCTGCGATGCAAACGCAGTGCTCTCCCGCTGAGCTACACCCCCACAGAGGATAATTTTAACATATGATCAAGGATTCAGGGTGGCGAGAAGATCAAAGAAAGGCGCGTCCATCGCGGAATAGCCGGCTTCGTTGGGGTGAGAGTCCTCGGCGCTCTGAGCGTATTCCGGTTTCAGATTTCCGTTTGCGTCGGTAAGGACGCCATATTCATCAAAGACATATACCTGGCCGGGATGTTGAGCGGCGAAATCAGATAAGAACTGGTTATACTCCAGATGGCTCCATACAAGGTCTTCGGTTGTATCCTGTTTGACCTGCGGCAAGGCATTCCCGACTATTAGTTTCTGGCCTTTTTCCTTGACGACGATGTCATAAATGTCCTGGACATATCCTTTATTCCGGTTCATGTTGTCTCTGGCTTCTTCTCGGGAACCTCCCGCAAAATCCACGAAACACATTTTGAAGAAGACTATCTTGACGTTAGGGTTCATTCCGTCGATCCTGTCTCGCGCGGAATCGATTATATCCGGCGGGGACTCTATTTCCCCGTAATAGAGGGTGAAACCGTCGTGTTTGTAGGTGTTGTTTTCGGCGTTCCAGTGACTGAACCAGCCGCCCATAACGGATCGTCCAAGCATGAGCACACTAGTCGTGTTTGTGGGTGTTGACTGTTGTTTTTTTGTTGCGGGTTTCTTCTGAACGGTAGCCTCTTCTTTTTTCGAGCAGGCGGAGAGTGAAATGAATAGGACAGTAATCATAAGGACTATGAGAAGAGTCTTTCTTCTTTGCACAGAGCCACCCTCCCCCTGACCCCCTCCCCTCAAGGGAGGGGGGAGTATCAATTGAAAGACATCACTTTTTCGTAGATTCCTCGCTTCGCTCGGAACGACATTCTGCTTCTTCCGCTGGATTTTGCTTCAGCTCTTCATCCTTCAGCTCTTCAGATCTTTTTACGGTGGTGTCACTTTCAGGTTTATCGTCGAACCCTTGTCGACCTTTATGCCTTCGGCGACATCCTGTTCCCATACCGAATTGGCGGCCCAGCCCGCTTTCACCTGGGTTGTAAAGTTGCCGTTTAGGCTATTATTGGTCAACCAGGTCTCTGCCGCCTCTTTTGTCATCCCGACAAGGTTGATGACGGATACCTGTTTGGATCCTTTGCTTATTGTGATAGTCACGGTCGAACCTTTTTTGGCTTTCTGACCGGATTCCGGTGATTGCCTTACTACATGATCAGCCGCGATAGAATCCGAATAGTCCTCGAACGTATCTACCTTGAAGCCGGCGTTCTCCAGGATGCTTTGTGCTTCGCCTTTCGTGTTATTTACAACGTCGGGCACCTGGACGGTTTCCGAGCCACGGCTCACTACGATGTCTACGGTCGAACCTTTCTCCACTTTTCCACCGGATTTCGGCGACTGGCTGATGATCGTATTATTGGCTACGCTATCGCTGAACTGCTCATCAGTCTTTCCGAGGATAAGTCCTGCTTTGCGAAGCAAGTCCGCTGCTTCATCCGCTGTCTTACCGACCAGATTCGGAACGGAAATCATATCCACACCGCGGCTTATGATGACTTTTATCGTCGACCCCTTTTTCAGTTTTTCACCGGCTGCCGGGTCCTGGGATATGACATGTCCCGGTTTTACGGATTCGTTATTGACCTCTTTGCTCACAACCAGCTTTAATCCCGCGTCATCGGCGGCTTTTTGTGCTTCAGACATGCTCTTACCCTTCAAGTCGGGTACAACGACCGTACTCGGTGACATGAAATAATAAGTCGCTCCGAAAGCGACCAGGCCCAACAAGAGCAGGCCAACTATAACAGCGGGTATGATCCATTTTGGCCGTTTTTTCTTACGTTCGGGCGTGCGCGGCGGTGTAGCGATCATTGTCCGGGAATCATCACCCATCGGGGTAGCTACGGGCGCGCCGCTCATCACCTTGACTGGAGTTCCCTCAAGGCATCTCTGGAGGTCTTCCTGCAACTGCCTTGCCGACTGGTAACGGTCGGCCGGGTTCTTCGCCATAGCCTTCACGATGACGGCTTCAAGATTTTCAGGAATGGCGGCAAAGACGGACCGCGGCGTAAGGGGTGTTTCGTTTATATGCTTCAAAGCGACGGCTACAGGATTCTCTCCCCTGAACGGTAGTTCGCCGGTGGCCATCTCATACATGACGACACCGAGGGAGTATATGTCACTAGCCGGCCCCACCACACCGCCTTGTGCCTGTTCGGGTGATATATAATGTGCGGTTCCGAGGATCGTCCCTGTTCTTGTCATCGTGCTGGAAGAACCGAGTCGCGCGATCCCGAAATCTGTCACCTTTATCTCGCCCGTCTGGGTTATCATGACGTTTTGCGGTTTGATATCTCTGTGGATGATCTCATGTTCGTGCGCGAACTCCAGAGCTTTCGCGATCCTTCCTGTTATCTGTATGGTCTTTTCCGGCGATAGCGGAGCATCTTGCTGTATGACCTTCTTCAAGGTCGTACCGGCTACGTATTCCATTACGATGTAGTACGAACCGGCTTCCTCTCCGACGTCGAATATGCTGACGATATTTGGATGCGTCAGTTTTGCCGCGCTTTGAGCTTCACGGCGGAAACGTTCGATAAAGCTCTCGTCTTGCGCGAACTGAGAATGAAGGACCTTAAGGGCTACAGTCCTACCGAGGACCGTATCTTCGGCTTCGAAGACATCGGCCATGCCTCCGCTCCCGAGCTTCTTGATCAGCTTATATCTATCCGCGAATACCTTGTCTTCCAATGTTCCCCTTTCTAATTCTTCAAGAAAAAAGTATACATCATTTCACAATTGCCTGCTCTAGGATATCATGTACGATCGGACCGGCAGACTCGCCGCCAGTTCCGCCCTGTTCGATAATGACGGCGATGGCGATCTGCGGATTGTCGGCGGGAGCGAATGCGACGAACCAACCGTGTGTCACTCCTTCGGCTCCGATCTCGGCCGTCCCCGTTTTCCCTGCCACTTTATAGCCGGGGATCTGCACGACAGTGCCCGTGCCGTTTTCAACCACACCCACCATCATATCGTTAACAGTCTGTGCCGTGCTTGATGAGATGACCTCTCTGATCTGCCGGGTGTCGATCTGTTTTATGATCTGGCCTGACGGGTCACGGATCTCCTTAACCAGATACGGTTTCATCAGGACACCGTTGTTGGCGATAGTCGATACGGCGAGCGCCATCTCCATCGGGGTAGCAATAGTCTTCGCCTGTCCGATAGCCGTCCAGGCGACGTCGACATCATCCATGGTGGCTGCGTTCTTGGTCGAGCTTTCCGCGAGCGGGATATCGAACTCGATGGTCTCATTGAATCCGAATTTGTCAGTATAGTCTACAAGCCGCTGGGCGCCCAGCTTTAGTCCGATCTGAGCAAAAACCGTATTGACCGACAGCTCGAGGGCTTCCCGGAATGTGACCTCGCCGAAGGTCTTGCCATAGTAGTTACGGATCTTGGTCGTCTGGACCTCGAGTGTTCCCTCGTCTGTGAACTGACTCGACGGGTCGAACAGTTTTTCCTGGATGGCGGCGGCGGAAGTGATTACCTTAAAAGAAGAACCGGGCGGATACTTGCCCTGCGTCGCCCTATTGACCAGGGGCGCGTTCGGATCCGCGCTTATGGCTTTCCAGCTGTCGTCGATCGTACCCGGATCGTATGTCGGTGACGAAGCCATCGCGATGACCGCCCCTGTCTTAGGGTCGAGCGCGACAACTGCGCCCTTCTTGCCCTTGAGGTCGCGTTCCGCGATCTCCTGGATCTTAGAGTCAAGCGTCAGGACAAGATTGTTCCCTTTGCCTTCGGATTTCTTGAATTTGTTTATGAGCTGGTCTATAAACGAGATATCTTCTTTGCCCAGAAGGATCGAATTGTAAGATTGTTCCAGACCGGCCTTCTGGTACTTGTCGCTTGAGTAACCGATCACGTGAGCCGCTAGTTCCCCTTTCGGATAAGCGCGCTTGAACCTGGTGGCCGTCGGTCTGCTTTCAGCTAGTAAAACCCCGTCACTGCTGGTAATAGTCCCTCGTTGTATGGACAGTTCTTCTTCTACGGCGCGGGTATTCGCCGGATTGGCTCTTAAGTCCGGCCCCTGGACCATCACTATATATGAGAGGTTTAGCACCAGCAGCAGGAACAGGGCGGCAAAGACTATGCTGACGGTCCTTATCTGTTTGTTCATGAGACCTGACTCGCCTCCTCTATCTGCTGGTTTGATACGAGTATCAATAGCCCGAACAGGATAAAGTTAGCCAGGATCGAACTTCCGCCATAACTTAAGAATGGCAGGGTAATACCTGTCAGCGGGACTACTCGCGAGACGCCGCCTATGATAACGAATGTTTGTATGGCAAAAACCACTGTGAGACCGGCCGCCAGTAGCTTTCCGAATTCGTCGTCGGTCTTCAAGGCGATCTTGAAGCCGCGGGCGACAAGGACTATATAAATAGCTATCAATGCTACCACACCGATAAGCCCGATCTCCTCACCGAACGCCGAGAAGATGAAATCGGTCGATACGGCAGGGATCAAGTTGGGGAACCCGCGTCCCAGACCGCTGCCCCAGAAGCCGCCGCTACCGAAAGCAAAAAGCGACTGTACGAGCTGATATCCTTTTCCGCTGACATCCTGCCACGGATTGATCCAGATCTGGATCCGGCTGTTCACATAGCTAAGCGCCAATGCCGCTCCCGTGGCGCCGATCAGAAAGAGGAAGCTTCCGATCGCCACGTATAAGATCCTATCAGTCGCAATATAAAGCAATGTCAGGAAGAGGCCGAAGAACAGGAGCGACGCGCCGAGGTCTTTCTGGATGACCAAAAGGCCGACGGATATTGCCCAGAACACAAGGAGGGGCCCCAGGTGTTTTACGTCCGGGACGAACAACCTACCCACCTGCCGCGTAAAGATGGAAAGCAGTTCGTGTTTCTCGCTTAGATAGGCGGCAAAGAAGATGACAACGAGAAGCTTGGCGATCTCTGACGGCTGAAAACTCAAAGGCCCGATCTTCAGCCACAGGTTTGGTTCAAAGAAGCCCGATCCGAACCGGATCGTCGAGACCAGAAGGATCAAGCCGATCAAGCCCAGACTGTATTTATAACCGGCCAATGTCCTATAGTCGTCGACGACCAGGATGAGGAGCATGAAGACGATGTTTCCGATGACCACCCACAGGAACTGGTATATGACCAGTGTCTGTGAAAGCCGGTATATCATAGCGAGACCTAGGCCCGTCAGAAGGCATATAAGCGGCAGCAGTATCGGTTCGCTATACGGCCGGAAGAATCTTAAGATGAGATGGTCGCTTATGTATAGCACAGCGAAGACGAGTCCGGCGGATATTATTATAGTCATGTCGATATACGGCTTCGCCAGATAGACTGCGGCCAGCGCCAGCCACGATAGAAATATGGATGCCGTAAGGAGCTTAAGTTCGCGGTTTCTGCGGGATGACGGCGACAACTTACCTCCTAGACCCCTATCAGCACGATAGTGATATTATCTTCGCCTCCGCGGCTGTTTGCGGCATCGATCAAGGACCCGCAAGCGTTCTCGATGTCGTCGGCTTGTTGTATCGCATTCAGAATATCCGTATCGGCCAGCATGGACGTAAGGCCGTCGGTGCAGAGGATGACCCGGTCGCCGGGTACAAGTTCTTGCGTTGTCAGATCGGCGTCTATCGCCGGGTATGTGCCCAAAGCTTTCGTTATCACATGCCGGAGAGGGTGCATCTGGATGGCGTCAGGACTGACCTCACCGCGTCTGACCATCTCATTCACAAGTGTATGGTCCTCCGTCAGCTGTGTCATCTCTCCGTTGCGGACAAGGTAAGCCCTACTGTCCCCGACATGGGTCAGATAAAGAGTCATCCTGTCTAAGAAAGCGGCGGTCAGCGTTGTACCCATGCCCGAATACTCGGACCGGCCGGTGGCTTTTTCTACGATTGCCTCGTTCGCGTTAAGCACGGCTTCTTTCAACATCTGTGCGATCTTCCCTTTATCGCCGCGGTCTATATGATCGTCGAACGACGCTCTGAATGTTTTGCACGCCAGAGCGCTGGCCACTTCACCGGCTTTGTGACCGCCCATGCCATCAGCAACGATATATATTCCTGACTCACGGTCGACCAGATAAGAGTCCTCGTTGATACTGCGGTGCCTTCCGGCGTTGGTGCATGCCGTAAACTCCAAGTCCCTACGCCACCTTTATATCTTATTCTTTGAATCTGAATATCGTACTGCCGATTTTGATCTTCGTCCCGTTTTTTAGGGGTACAGCTCCACTAATGACCGATTTCCCGACGATCGTTCCATTGGTACTGTCTAAGTCCATGATCATGTATTCGTCCCGCTTCTTGATGATCCTCGAGTGCTGGTGAGATACGAGCGGATCCCTCAAAACTATCTCGTTTTCAGTGGAACGGCCGATCGTTACGAGATCGGACAGGGGATACATGCGTCCTTCGGCGACCGCGTCGCTCTCGATCACCTCGAGCGTCATATGACCGTTGGCGCTCCTTTGCTGTTTTTCGATCACGCCTTTTGCCTCACCATAAGGCACGGGTCGCTCGTAGATATCGATGTATATCGCCTTGATGACTCGCCATAAAAAAACATAGATGAGAAGAAGAAACACAATATTAATGACGACCAGGTAGCCGGGTGTCAGCATCATCCGAGTCTCCTAAATTTAAGGTCGACCTTTCCAACGCTGATCGAGTCCCCGTTCTTAAGCGAGGCCTCCGATACGCGTCTGCCATTCAAGAATGTCCCGTTCGTGCTGCCCAGGTCGTATAGGTGGAATTTCCCTTCGGATTGTTTTATCTCAACGTGATGCCTCGAAAGGCTTGGATCGGGTATGATTATATCGTTGTTCTCCAAGCGCCCTATCCGGACCGTCCGCTTAGTTAAAAAGAACGTCTCCTGCTCGTCGCCGACGGAAAGGTCCAGCGCCGCCATGATCTCTCCTTCCGGTTTATCTCCTCCCGAAGGCGTGACCAGTTTGGCTTCTATCCGGTTCTCTCCAAGGGCGAGGTCTTTATCTTCTTCAAGCATTATCTTGATATCGCCGATAGTCGCGTAGCGACGTGATTTCATATGCTTCATCAGGAAGTCCTTCAGTTCGCTGATGAGTTGGGGCTCGAAGGATGTGAACTCTTCTATATCTTCTTTACTCAAACGGATCGTGTATTGGTTGGGCACGTAGACCTTATTTACGCTGACAGTACGGCCTTCTTCCATCGACCGCACAAGCCGTTTGGCCAGTTCTATCGGCTGTATGGTCGACTTGAATCCTTTTTGAAAAACACCTTCTACGATTTTTTCCAGACGGGTCTCAAAGTCTTTAAGCAGGCTCATAATCTTTTTCTCTATCCGACGATCATCTCGTTGTTCGCCTCTTCCACTGGTTCAAAATGGGCTTCATCAGCTTCTTCCGGTGTCCGGGGCAGTATAAGAAGGATGCCAACGAGTATTATAAAGGAAGCCCCGAATGTTTGCATCAGTCGATCAAAAGCTGCGACGCTGCTCTTGTAATTGGAAAGCAAGGCAGCCTGGCCTACAAGAAGAAGGCTGGCCGATACAATGAAGCCTATAATGTCCTTTTGTAGAGATTTCCGTCTCACCAGTATGGCTACCAAGGCGGCGATCGCCCCCCAGAACAATGGTTGTAGTAGAAGCAGCGGGTTGTGGATGAAAGGCTGGATCATTGCTTGTACTGACTGGAAAGGATTTATATCGCCCCCAAGTATCTGTGCCAGCGTTTGTTTGTTAGGAACACTCATATACCGGATCGAATTACGGGTACATAGGTCGCTTATCTCCATAGCCAGGCCTCCGAGCGCGCCGATTACAAACGCCTGGACAGGATTCCAAAAATAGCCTGTCATGATCGGGAAGACGAAACCAAAGCCGAAACTCGCCATATAGGGTGCCAGCAGACTGTACACGGTTGGAAAAGGCGAAACAAGAAAGAACGACAGTCCGTAGACCGCCGCGGCGATAAAAAGAAACAACGGTAGGACCAACGCGATATCGGCCAGAGGCAATGCGAGGAGTGCCAGACTAGCCAGCAAGCCGATCCGCGGAAAGAGCCAGACGGCCACGAACACGATGAACGGTATCGCTTTTGTCATACCCGGAGTGTAAAAGACAGACTTACTTAGTACGTATGAAAAAGAAATACTTGTAAGTAGAGCGATGAAAGTCCTGTCGAAGAGACCTTTCCTGGATTTAATAAGATCGTGTACGCGTGTCTTCACGGAACCGGACAAAGAGAAAGCCCGACCGGGTATCTCCTGGACGACATCGGGTGTCCGGGAGATCATAGCGTAAAGCGGCTTTAGTATCTCATCCGCCGGTTCGAGAGTGAGCCGGCATCTTAGAAGACCGTCTTCAAGATCTGATATCGTCTGGACGCGTTTAGTCCTCCCCTTGGCGAGCGCGGTATTGACGAGTTCGTCAAGAGTCGGAGATACGGCGCTGTTCAAATAGCTTAACGGTTCGGGCTCCGTATTTAGTATCTTAAAGATCATGGCGCCGGGGCTGGAAGCTGCGAAGGGGGACTCACCCGAAAGCATCCTGTAGAGCACGACTCCCAGGGAGAAGATATCGGTACGCGCGTCGATGCGTCCGCCTCTTGCCTGTTCGGGAGACATATATGCGAAGGTGCCGAGGACATCGCCCTCATGAGTCATAGTCGACGAGGCGACGTGGGCGATCCCGAAATCGGCCACCTTAAGGTTTCCGTCCTTTGTGATCATGATGTTTTCCGGTTTAATATCCCGGTGGACTATATTTTGAGAGTGGGCGACCCCCAGGGCTTCAGCCACTTTGATCCCTATGACCAGGCTTTCCTCAACGGACAATCTCGGTTTTGCCTCAAGGATACTGCTTAGTGTCACGCCGTCGATATACTCCATGACGAGATAGTGGTATCGACGGTCCTTAGCGAGATCGAAAATGCTGACGACGTTCGGATGGTCGAGACTGGCGACGGCTTGCGCTTCTCTTACGGCTCGCGCCGCCGATTTGCTGAAAGCGTCGAGACGCTTGATGGCGACGATCCGGCGCATCTTGCGGTCGAAGGCTTTGAAGACCTCTGCGGAACCTCCGCGGCCCAGCGTCTCGATGATCTCGTATCGATCTAGAAAAACCTTTTTGACCATAGCACCTTTTTGTAGAGAACGTGAGAGCTTGAGAGTTTGCTGGTGCCCCCGACTGGATTTGAACCAGCACTGTCCGAAGACAACTGCGCCCTGAACGCAGCGCGTCTACCAATTCCGCCACGGGGGCGTAATACTGACGTAAATTATAACATAGAGCTGAAGGGCAGGAAGATGTCAAGGATGTCAAGGATATCAAGGATATCAAAGAGATCTAAGAAGTCGAAGACGTCAAGGATTTCAAAGGGACCAAGAGATTAGATCTACGTTCGAGTATATATTCTTCGATATCCTTGATCTCTTCGACTTCCTCGACATCCTTTTAGGCGTTTGTTATTATTACAGGGAACCCGAATCTGGACATTCCGAGGTGGCAAAAGTGGCAAACGGAAGTAACCTGTCATATTCACGCAGACGCCGGTCTTTTTTAAATCTCAATCCACGGATCGTGATAGTAATACTAGTCGTCATATTCCTGTTTCTATGTCTGATCGGGCGAGGCACGTTTTCAAGGATCGGATGCCAGCCTGACAGATCGACGGACTTGAGGAATTACGCGAACGATGCCAAAAAGGTGGTCGAGTCTTCAAACAAGACAGGCAAGTCCTTCAATCAGATCCGCTCATCTATCAAAGACATGTCAAGAAAAGACCTCGAGAAACAGCTCACCTCGCTGATGGCTGAGAGTAAGAAGACCCTCGATGAGGCGCAAGAAATAACTGTACCTGATGAGATGAAAAACGCCCAGACATATTTGATCGTGGCTCTCGACTTGCGGGCTTCAGCTTTGCAGAGTTTCAAACCGGCGATGTTCAACGCGTTATCCGATCAAGATCTTGAAGTGTCCGGCAAGCAAGTCAGCGCGTCACTGAAGGATGTCAGCCTTAGCGATAGGGCCTACGTGTTATTTCAGACGAAGGTCGCGAAGATCCTTCAGGACACCAAGATAACGGATATACAATTGCCGGCCTCCGTGTACCTGCCTCAGGGAAACGAATACGAGCTGGCAGCGGTACTCGAGTTCTTAAGAAGTATCAAAGAAGCTGGTAACCTCTCACAGCTTCACGGTGTTGCCATCTCCGAGATGACGATCGAACCGGGGGCAAAATCTGAGAACGACGGGGTATCCGTCCTTCCGGCGTCGGATACGATCTCCGTGAATCTGACTATCGAAAACCAGGGCAATCAGACGGAGATAAACATCCCGGTCGAGGTCACTTTAAAATCTGAGACACAGCCGAACGCTCAAAAGAAGAGCAAGTCGATAGCGTCGATTGCTCCGGGACAGAAGAAATCCATCAAAATAACCGATCTTAAACCTACTTCGGGTGATATCATTAATATGTTGACGGTTCGTGTCGGCCCCGTACCGGGAGAAAAACTCATAGATAATAATGTGGTCGAATACAAGTTCACGGTTGAAAGAAAGTAGGCGGATCGATGGAGATCAAGCACGCGATCAAGGAACGAAGGTCGATAAGATCATATAAAGATGACCCGGTACCGCGTGAGATCGTCGAGAAGGTCATAGATGCGGCGACCATGGCGCCCAGCACCCTGAACGCTCAACCGTGGCTTTTTACCGTCTTGACCGGAAAAAAGCGTTTGGAAGCCATAGCGGTGATCAAGAAATCATCGCTATACATGGAAGAGGCGCTGTCTTTAGTACCCGAAGGCGAAAAAGACAAGATCAAGAATCATCTGAAAAAAGAAAAGTCACGCATCGAACGCTTCTTTTCCGACCTTGGCGGAGCGCCAGTATTGATCGTTGTGACTATGCCGATGATAGATGATTGGACATCCAGGAAAATGGGTATCATAAGTTGCGGAGCCGCTATTCAGAACCTGATGCTGGCGGCGTACAACGAAGGTCTCGGAACGTGTTGTGTCGGCAGTTCGCTATGGGTCGAGGATGCTTTGATGGAAATGCTGGGTATCAAGGACCACCGCCTGATAACCACCATTGCCTTAGGCTACCCTGCAGAAGAACCCAAGCCGACTCCCCGAAAGAAAGATGTGATCAAGTGGGTTTAGGGCGTTTTTAGCCCGGCCTTTTCAAACGCGGACAAAGCCGCCCGCACTATTTTTTCAAGAGGCACCCCGGACTCGCGCGCCATGTGTGCGCATACCTCATACTCCGGATGCGTGGATACGACTCGATCATCAAGCACACCGGTTTTGACCGGTATCTTACCGAATTCCGTATCGACTTCTACTATAGTTCTGTCCAGGATGATCCGATCCCGATATGACACTCGTAAACCGAGAGTACCCGTTTCCTTGAATAGGATCTCGATGAGCTTGTTCGTTCTATCTTCTTCGCATAAGAAGCTTAACGTGACCGCCGGGCGGTTCTTCTTCATATAGATGGGAGAACACCAGACATCAAGCGCGCCGCCAGCGAGCAGTGCCTCACACGTATAACCGATCGTCTCTGGTGTCATGTCGTCGATGTTCGTTTCTATAAGACGCACTGTGTCAGATCCGTCTTTAGCTTGCCAGACATCTTGCGATGATTCGCCGACAAACAGCCGGACGATATTCGGCCTTTCGGTGTCCGCGCTCCCGGCACCGCAGCCGGTCCGATCGACCTTCATAGACGGGAGAACGGGTGTCTGCGTTGCTAGCGCTTTCATGATCGACGCTCCCGTGGGAGTCACTGTCTCGATCGGCGAGTCGATGCCCCGGACAGCCATATCCTTGATGATCACCGTTGTAGCCGGCGCCGGGTTTGCCAGTGGCAGAGGCGAGCAATAGACTTCGTCTATGTCAAGCATCGACAAACCGATGATAGCGCCGGTTATATCGACTATCGCGTCCGTCGCGCCGACCTCATGGAAATGGACGTTTTCGATGTCGACTCCGTGTGCTTGTGATTCTGCCCGGGCAAGTTCCTCGAACACCTTGATCGATTCCATTCTTACGGTCTCTGATATGGAGCTTGATCCTATTATCTTCTTTATATCGTCGAGGGTTCTCGTTCCCGGATCGGTTGTTTCGCGGACCGTTACTTTGCTAGCCCGGATATCTTGTTTATAGACTTCTCTTACGTCTAATGTGAAGCCGTTCAGGTCTAGACCTGCTAGTTCTTTATTAAGCAAGTCGAAGTCGACACCGGCGTCGACCAGCGCGCCGAGGATCATATCCCCGCTTATCCCGCCTATGCAATCAAAATATCCGACCCTCACTGCTTACTCCTCATCCTTCATTCTATTGATCATTCCAGCCAGATATCCGGCTCCAAACCCGTTGTCTATATTGACGACAGCCACTCCCGGCGCGCAACTGTTCAACATCGTCAGAAGGGCCGATAAGCCGCCGAACGACGCGCCATAACCGACGCTTGTCGGCACTGCTATGACGGGGCACGAGACAAGCCCGCCGAGCAAGCTGGGGAGCGCGCCATCCATACCGGCGATAGCGACAATGACCTTAGCCTTTCCCAGTATGTCTGTAAACGCTAATACGCGGTGGACACCGGCGACTCCGACATCAAAGATGCGCTCACACTCGGCGCCCATCAGTTCGGCGACGATCGCCGCTTCTTCCGCTACAGGGATATCGGTCGTCCCCGCTGAGACTATGGCGACAAGTCCCTGCTTTTTAACTTCGCCCTTATTGACGACGATCAGGCGGGCGTCTTCGAAGTATTCGGCGTCTGTTTTGAGTCGTTTGACAGCAGCCGCGGTCCCGGGGTCTGCTTTTGTAAGGACGATCGGACATGAGTCGGATAACCGTTTCTTGATGATGGTTATTATCTGCTTCTCCGTCTTCCCCGGGCAGTAGATGACTTCGGGGAAACCGCACCTGATACTCCGGTGAGTATCCAGTTTGGCGAAACCGATATCGTCGAAGGGAAGGTCTTTTAAAACCTTGAAGCCTTCTTCGACGGTCTTCTTGCCATTCCGTATGTCACGAAGAAGGTTTTTAAGGTCTTCATTCTTCATCACATATCAGCTCCGATATACGAGTTCATACTACCCTGTCTGTACCCTTTTCTATCGATCGATATGGAATCAAGACCGATGTCCGACAGGCCTTTAAATATTTGATCCGCTATCTCTAAAAGGTATGGCACCTGGTCCGGAGAGACTTCTATCTTTGCTTCATCGTCACCGATCAGGCGCAGTCGTACGTATTTAAACCCGAATCCCTTTATAAAGGATTCTGCTTTCTCGATCATCTTAAGGTCCGGCCCGGTTATTTCGATGCCGTATGCAAACCGCGTTGCAAGGCACGGTGTCGCTTCCTTGTCCCATGTAGCAAGTCCCATGTCTCTGGAAGCGGTCCGTATGTCCTTTTTTGTAAAACCGCTATCGGCTAGTGGATGCCGGACATCGAACTCTTCGGCTGCTTTGAGACCGGGTCGGTAGTCCTTGAGGTCATCTATATTCGTGCCGTCTACGATCACTGCCATCTTCTCAACTGCCAAAGGCAACATCTTTTTATACAGGGATCTCTTACAGTGGTAACATCTATCGGCCGGGTTGCTTCTGAACGCCGGATCGGTTAATGCTGAACTATTTACGACAATATGCGGCACAAGTAGTTCAGAAGCGAAGTCGATGGCTGCTCGGAAGTCGTCCCCAGGGATCACTTCAGAATCCTCGGTCACCGCTACAACGCTGTTATCGAGAGCATCCCTGGTGACTTTAAGCAGGAAAGTGCTATCAACGCCGCCTGAGAAGGCGACGAGCACGTGTCCGAACGTCTTTAACTGGCTCTTTAGCTTTAGCATCTTCTTATCGAGAGCGGTCATAGTGCATAAAATATACCACGAACGAGGCTTAAAAAACCCGATTTGATTGTGTTAGAATGTTAGGACTGATGAACGTGTATTTCTTGATCGTCTTGGTTTTAGGTCTTGCCGCTTGGGTAGGGTTTCTCACGTACCAGATGGGGAACCTGCGGAGGCAGCACCGGATCCTGGGGCGGGGCCTTAACGAAGTGAATCTCTACGAAGCATTGACTGCTCATGTCGAGCGCGTCGATGAGTTCGAGCAGCTTATATCCGATGTGATATCTGAACAGGAGAAACTGAATCGTAAGCTGCTTCAGACAGTCCAGCACGTAGGACTCGTAAGATATGACGCGTTCAATGACATGGGAGGCAGGCTGAGTTTTGTTCTCGCTCTTCTCGATGCCGGAGGGAACGGCATCCTGGTAACCACGATTTGCGGCCGGCAAGAAACGCGAACTTACGCGAAAGACATCAAAGCGGGAAAGGCCGCCGTCGTGCTGACTGAAGAGGAACAACAGGCAATATCACAGGCACTTAGCAGGAGGAAATAAGTGAGGATCGGTTATCTCGGCCCGCCAGGTACTTTTGCGGAAGAGGCGCTGATAAGCAGATTGGAATACCCGCAAAATGATCTGGTGCCGTTTGCGACGGTGCCTGATGTGATCCAGGCGGTTGAAAAAGGCGACATGGAAAAGGGTATCGTGCCGATCGAGAACTCGATCGAGGGCTCGATCAATGTGACTCTGGACGTTCTTGCGTTCGAAGCGGATGTGCTGATCGAAAAGGAGATCACGGTCCCGGTACGCCATAATCTTATCGCTCAAAAAGGCGTCAGGCCGGAGAATATCAAAGGGATCATCTCTCATCCACATGCCATAGCCCAGTGTCGTCGGTATCTGACAAAGAACTTTCCCAACACGCCGGTATTTGCGGCAAACAGCACCGCTGAAGCTGTAAAGAACGTTGCCGACGAACATAAAGATTATGCGGCTGTTGGTACCGCCCTGGCGGCAGAGCTTTACGGATTGGAAGTCATCGAGAGCGATATAGAGGATTACAAGGACAACCAGACCAGGTTCGTTATCGTCGGTAAGGAACAGGCAAAGAGGACGGGCAACGATAAGACGTCGATCGTCTGCATGATCCACGAGGACAGACCGGGAAGCTTGCTTCAGATCCTGCAGGAGTTTGCGTACAGATATATAAATCTGACAAAGATCGAGTCGCGTCCGGCAAAAAGAGCGCTCGGCGAGTATATATTCATGATCGATATGGAAGGTCATATAGACGACCCGATAGTCGGGGAAGCCATCAAATGTCTGAGATGCAAGATCAAGGACGTCAAGATCTTGGGATCGTATCCTAGAGGATAAAAAGGAAAGTGGAAAGCGGAAAAAGGAAAGCAGAAGGAAGAGCATAGTGCTTGATATTAAGTTTGTACGGGAAAATCTGGAAATGGTGAAGTCTAAACTCAAGACACGCGGAGTGGACGCGGCGACGATCAAAGAGCTGGATACGGTCGTGGAGCTCGATAAGAAACGCCGCTCGATCCTGGTCGAAGTCGAAAACCTGAAAGCCGATAGGAATAAAGCGTCGGACGAGATCAGCCGTCTGAAAAAAGAAGGCAAGAAGGCTGATGATATGATCTCGGGCTTGAAACAATCCTCGGACAAGATCAAAATGCTTGACGAACAGCTCAAAGATGTCGTGGTATCCATGAAAGACATCTTGCTCGATGTCCCGAATGTACCGGATGATTCAGTTCCCGTGGGAGCGGAACCGGAAGACAATCTTGAAGCCAGGCGCTTCGGAAAAGAGCCCGACTATGGTTTTGAACCGAAAAGCCACTGGGAGATCGGAGAAGCTCTGGACATCCTCGACTTCGAACGGGGAGTCAAACTTGCCGGCGCCAGGTTCGTCCTTATGAAGGGTCTCGGAGCTAAACTGGAGCGCGCCTTGATCAACTTTATGCTCGATCTTCATACGACCGAGCATGGATACATGGAAGTCTTCCCTCCCGTTATGGTAAACACGGAGACGATGACCGGAACGGGCCAATTGCCGAAGTTCGCGGAAGACCTTTATAAATGCAAAGACGATGACCTGTGGTTGATACCCACGGCGGAGGTCCCGGTGACCAACATACACCGTGATGACATACTGGATGGGGACCTCCTTCCATTGAAATACGTGGCATATACACCTTGCTTCAGAAGAGAGGCCGGTTCCTATGGAAAGGATATCCGCGGCATCATCCGACAGCATCAGTTCAATAAGGTCGAGCTTGTGAAGTTCACAAAACCGGAAGAATCATATAACGAGTTGGAGGCATTGACGACCAACGCGGAAAAAGTCCTACAGTTGCTCGGTCTTTACCACCGCGTAGTCGTTCTGTGCACCGGAGACCTTGGATTTTCGGGTGCCAAGACGTATGATATAGAGGGATGGATCCCTAGTTCCGGGGGTTTCAAGGAGATAAGTTCCTGCTCCAACTTCGAGTCATATCAGGCAAGGCGGATAAACGTCCGTTTCCGCCGGGACAAGAAAGCCAAACCGGAACTGGTTCACACGTTGAATGGCTCCGGAGTTGCGATAGGAAGAACACTGGCTGCGATAATCGAGCAATACCAGCAGGAAGACGGCAGTGTTTTGATACCGGAAGCTTTACAACCATATATGGGTGGAATAGACAGGATCTCCAGATAGAAGCGAGGAGGGGTGACCATGAAAAGGTTCACGATCCCGCGTATCGCACATTGTGGCGAAGGCCATAAGCGTTTGTCCCGGATAAGACGTTAAACTGTCTAAATCTGACTTTACATCTAGGAGGCGTGAACGATGAAGAGGTATAAGATTCCGAGAGTCGCTCATTGCGATTCAGGCTGTTGACTTGTGTCCCGGGCAAGACGTAAAAAGGTCCGACAAAGCTAGTAGCTTGTGGCTAGTAGCTGGTAGCAAAAAATATGCCAGTAGTTAATGAAAATATTGACTCCTGGCTACAAGCTACTAGCTACTAGCTTATTATTGGAGGGATGTCCGAGTGGTTGAAGGAGGCGGTCTTGAAAACCGTTGTGCCCTTGCGGGTACCGGGGGTTCGAATCCCTCTCCCTCCGCCAATCCATCTATAGATGGATTGGCGGATAACAAACAGCAGACAACTGACAACAAACAACGAGAAATCTAAAAGACGTTCTTAGAGTTGTTGTAAGTCGTGTGTTGTAAGTTGTATGTTCGAGCGTAGCGAGACGGAGGGGTCGCATAGTGGCTGAGTGCACCCGCCTGCTAAGCGGGTAAGGGGGGTGACCTCCTTCGAGGGTTCGAATCCCTCCCCCTCCGCCAGTTGGGCGATGATTAAAAAAGATGATGTTGAAATCATGTTACAAAGAAAAGATAGTTTAGTTGAAGAACTACCAGAATTTAAGGAATTAAAAATTGGAGGCACATTTACTCTGTATGTCAGCATGCAAGATGCAAAAAGCTTTTATGACAAAGTAAAAGGCAAAGTTGAAATCGTAAAAGATATACACAAGACTTTTTACGGTATGGACGAGTTTGTGATTAAAGATTTGAACGGGTATGTTATTTATTTTGCAGAGGCCCAAAATGGATAATGTTCATAAAAAACTACAAATAATCCCAGGAGTTGGTCCAAAGTTATCTAGAGAATTTTCAAACATTGGAATCAAAGATGTGTCAGATCTAAAAGACAAAGATCCAGAAGAATTATATTTCAAAATATGCGCCAAACAAGGACATCAAGTTGACCGTTGCGTTCTTTATGTTTGTCGTTCATCTGTTTATTTTGCTGAAAGTAAAAATCCTGATCCTGAAAAATTAAAGTGGTGGAATTGGAAAGATAAAAAAGACTTTGTCGCCAAATAATAAACTTATAGGAGATTATATGGTTGGTGAAAATAATATTAAGCATCTTATTAGTCCTAGCAATTATTTATATCGTTCCTTTTATTGTGTATGGGCTTTCTTTGGTGCTCTTCGGGTTAAAACCACCAGATGGAGCATCGCCATTAATGTTTTTACTCAGCGTGTTTGTTTCAAAAATCGGCACGGCGATTGCTTTTGTTTTGATATTTTATTTTGCTCGTAATTCGTTAAGCGGTCATTGGTTTTTATACGCCTTCATTTGGTGGCTGATGTTTGCTATAGGTGAAACCGGTCAGGCAATAGGTCCGAATTATTCTTGGAAAGAAGCAATAGTAGGAGTGATTTCGGAAACAATATATTTGCCTGTTTCGGCATATATTGTTAATTGGTTGATAAAGGTTTAAACGAACATAAAAAGAATTTGCCGCCAAACCGAGCGTGACCTAAATCGGGTTGTTTAATAGATACGTTGATGATTTAATGAAATAAATTATGCCAATATCAATAACATGGTTTCCACCGTCATGGCTGCTCATAAAAACCAAAGACAAAATTATTTACATTGATCCCGCCTGGATTCAAAAGAATTTTGCCGCATACCCGAAGAAAATAATTTTCAGCCATTATCCCGAACCGATGGACGGATTGCCGGAACCGGATTTGCCTAAGGCGGATATAGTTCTTATCACTCATCACCACCAAGACCATATTAAGACAGCTACGCTCAATCGCCTCGCCAAGAAAAGCACGATTATTTTTGCGCCATACAAGTGCGCGGAATTAATCGGCAGGCCTTTTGAAGAGGTTAAACCGAACGATGAACGCAAGAGAGGAAAAATCAACATCAAAGCGGTATATGCGTACAACACGCCGAGTGGAAACTCCACTCGCAAAGTTCATCATAAAGGCGAGTGTGTTGGCTATTTGCTTACGATAGACGGAAAAACAATCTATCATGCAGGGGACACGGATGTAATACAAGAAATGAAAGAATTGGGGAAAGTGGATATAGCTTTTTTGCCAATTGGCGGGACATTCACCATGAATATACAAGAAGCGGTACAAGCAACATCACTTATTAAACCGCGAATCGCAGTGTCCATGCATTTTTTGAAAGCAAAACCGCAAGATTTTCAAAAAAGGATTTCGGGAGGAGAAACCCACGCGATTATTTTGCGCACAAGCGAGTCATATACGCTATGAATGTCATTGAAGCACAATTAATTAAACTGCGAGACAGAAAACACGCGGAAATCTGCGCTTGGTTTTCAAGACAGAAAAGGGCGGATACAGCGAGGGCGATAATTTTTTAGGCGTTCGTGTGCCGCAAATCCGCAAGATTATCAATGCGCATTTGAATGAAGTGGGATTAAAAGAAGCAGTTCAGTTACTTAAATCACCGTGGCATAAAGTACGGCTTTCCGGCTATACTCTCTTGGTTGATATTTCGGCAAGAGAAATCATCGGGAATCATCTCATCGGCAAAGATAAAAACATTTTACGCGTCCTTTCAAAATCAAAATCGCTCTGGGAAAGGCGCATTGCCATAATTTCCACGTGGGCTTTCATCAAAAACGGCGATCCGAAAGAAACTTTCTCCATCTGCGAAACGCCCCGCGTCATGCTGAGATATGCTCTTGAAAAACACGGCGAATCTCAAAGGAAAAAATACATGAATTTGCCGCCAAAGAAAAAATTGAAATTCTCGGACTATTTCTCCAAATAATAGACACTTGCTAAAACTCCTATAGCCCCCCAGAATGAAGACATGGAAAAACCAGATTTTGACGTGTTACAACATTTCGATAGCGAAAAATCCAGTTCTTACGATCAGGAGATCCGGAAGAAGATACCGGGTTATGAAGCCTTGCATGACCTGGTCCATTCTCTGCTAAAGCAGCACTTGGGTAGAGAAGCGAAAGTGCTGGTAGTTGGGGCCGGGACCGGCCAAGAGGTCATCTCGTATGCTCTTGAGAACCCTGGCTGGTATATAGTCGGGGTCGATCCCGCAGATAACATGCTTGATGTCGCCTCCCAGAAGGTGGCGAGTAATCATCTGGAGGAACGCGTTAGTCTGCATTCGGGGTACTTGAACAGTCTGAAAGCCCCATCTCCTTTTGATGCCGCAACGGTCCTCCTGGTCATGCATTTTCTCCCCGATGATGGCGAAAAACAAAGCCTCTTGATGGAAGTGGCGCAACGTCTTAAAGCAGGAGCCAAATTGATACTGGTCGATCTCGAAGGAAGCAAAGGTTCGCCGGAATTCGAGATACTTTTTAAACTCTGGAAGGACTATCAACTTGAAAAAAGATCAGATAAAGACGATGTTGAAAAGGACTTCGAACATATATTGAAAGACATCGGGTTCGTACCTCAAAGCCGGATAGAGGAACTATTAAGGCAGACAGGTTTCAGTAAGATCCAGAAGTTCTTTCAGTCATTACTATTCGGTGGTTACATGGCTGAAAAACTCCCGTAAAGAATCGGTTCCTTAAGGGTTTTTCTTCTTGTCTTCCTCGTCTTCTTTTTGTTCTTTACGGATGCGGCGGTAGGATTTTTTGGCTGCCTCACGGATGTTGAGATCATCGTCATGCAACAATTTTTCCAGGGTCTCAAGTGACTCTTTGGTCTTGATGCTCCCCAGCGCTTCAATAGCTGCCAGTTTTAGGTCGGGTAATCCGGAGTTTATCATCTGGACAAGCGGTCCCACGGCACGCTTGTCGCGGTCCTCTTTGTAGAACTCCGAAACGTTCCACTCAACAGGATTATCTTCGTTATTCTCAAATGGGCACATAATCCATCTCCTTGAAAAAATAATCTTTAATAACGATTATACACGGTAAGCGGCAAAGTTGCATTGTAAGTCCGCTGTATACCGGTTAGATGCTATAATCTTAGTAATTTCTGTTTGTCACACCTGGGAGGATCTTTGAGCAGGATCGTTGTCACGGGCGGAGCCGGGTTTATAGGCTCAAATCTTGTGAGCCGGCTTATCGAACACAATCACATCATCGCTATCGATAACCTTCTGACCGGTAGTATTGAAAACATCATGACTCTTCTGGATAACCCGCGCTTTACGTTCATAGAACATGACATAACCGTACCTATCGATATCGCAGGGGAGGTAGACAAGATCTACGACCTTGCGTGCCCGGCTTCACCTGTTGACTACCGTAGATATCCGTTAGAGACGATGCAGGTCTCTTCCAAGGGTGTGCATAACATGCTTGAGCTGGCAAAAGAAAAGCAAGCAAAATATTTGTTCACATCGACCTCAGAGGTATACGGTGACCCGCTGGAACATCCGCAGACCGAAAGTTACTGGGGTAATGTCAATCCGATCGGAGAACGTAGTTGCTACGACGAAGGGAAAAGGTTTGCCGAGAGTCTTGTGGTCAATTATAGGAAGTTCACTGGGATCGACGCTAAGATCGTCCGTATCTTCAATACTTATGGACCGATGATGCGTGGGGATGACGGACGCGTCGTGTCGAACTTCATAGTCCAGGCATTACGTGGATCCGACCTCGCAATCTATGGAGACGGCAATCATACACGGTCTTTTTGTTATGCCACAGATATGGTCGGGGGGATCATCCGGATGATGGCTTCTGAAGAAACAGGCCCGATAAATCTCGGAAACCCGGTCGAAATAACAATATCATCTCTTGCCGATACGATCTTGGAGATGACCGGGTCAAGTTCGAAAATAACTTATAAAGACCTACCGCAGGACGACCCCACCCGGAGAAGTCCGGATATATCTCTTGCCCGCGTAAAGCTGGGTTGGGAACCGACCGTCGACCTTGAAGAGGGACTTTTAAAGACAATTCACTGGTTTGAAACGACACTGGGACAAAAAGGAGACGGATGAAAGTAGCCGTATTCGGGACAGGGTATGTAGGACTGACTACAGGCGCGTGTCTTGCGGATATAGGAAACTCTGTGACCTGCATAGATATCGATAATGTCAAGATCGAGCGTCTCAAAAGTGGAAAAACACCGTTCTATGAACCGGGACTGGGAGAACTAGTCCGGAAGAACATAGAGGCAGGACGTATCTTTTTCACGACGGATAATATCACTCCGGTCAAAGAAAGCGAGATCCTTATTATAGCTGTTGGAACCCCGTCTAGAGATTCGGGACAGGTCGATCTCACGCAGATAAGAGACGTATCGGCGGTGATCGGATGCGCTTTAGATGGATACAGGTTGATCGTCAACAAAAGCACAGTACCGCCGGGTACCGGCGATCTGATCCGGGACATGATCAGCGCCCATTACAAAGGGGAGTTCGACCTGGTCTATGACCTCGAATTCTTACGCGAAGGGACAGCCGTGTCGGACTTTATGCATCCAGACCGGATAGTGATCGGATATACGGATGCGAGGGCTTTAAGTAAGGTCAAGGAACTGTATGAAGCCAGAAAAAGCCATTTTGTTTTTACCGATATCTATACGGCCGAGGTCATCAAGTATGCCTGTAATGCTTATCTGGCCACATCCATCTCGTTTATAAACACGATCGCTGATGTATGTGATCGGTTCGGCGCTGACGTGATACAAGTATCCGACGCGATGCGCATGGACAAAAGAATCGGGCCGCTCGCTTTCCTCGATGCAGGCATAGGATATGGCGGAAGTTGCCTGCCGAAAGATATCCAATGTCTCATCAAGACCTGTGAACAAAACGGTATCGGCCACGAACTTTTAAGTGCGGTCGAAAAGGTCAACCGGAACAGGCAGGACCTTATGCTAAGGAAGTTAGTCGATACGGTCGGTGATCTTAAAGGCATGAAGATCGCTGTTTGGGGTCTGTCGTTCAAACCGGAATCCGATGACATGCGGGACGCTCCCTCGATCGCCATAGTAAAAGGACTTCAGGATGCCGGTGCCGTTGTGAGAGCGTACGATCCGGTAGCCAACGACAACGCCAAGAAAATATTCACAGATGTGAAGTTCCATGAAACACCTTTTGATGCGGCTGAAGGCAGCGACGCTGTAGTCATCATCACCGGATGGGATGAGTTCAAAGAGCTAGACAAAGACCTTTTAAAGAAAAAGATGACTGGCAAAACTATCATCGACGGACGCAATATACTGGACGCGGAAGAGATGAGATTCTGCGGTTTTCAGTATATAGGCATAGGTAGATAGTCCTTTACTGATCCCCTTCGACCATTTACTATTAACTATACACTGAACTTGTGCGCCCGTAGCTCAATGGATAGAGCAACGGACTACGAATCCGTGTGTGGGGGTTCGACTCCCTCCGGGCGCGCCATTCTTCGCCGACATTAGACTCACATCTATCGATGTTCGTCTTAACCGGCTATGAATGGCAGGCCACCTTAATTAATAGACAAGCGAAGAATGGTCCTTCGTAGCCGAATAGCCGAGCGTAGCGAGGCTCTCGCTGGCGAAGAAGGACCAAGACATATAGCGATATGGCTTGACTCGGCCCTCACTCACGGCGTTTGGTGTCGTTGCGAAAAAGTGAGTGCTGCAACGCGCATCAAATTAAGCAGACAGCAATAAGCGATAGGCAATAAGCAATACGAGAAGATTTTTGTAGCAGCCGACCCTTAGGTCGGCCTTTCCTCCGGGCGCGCCACTCACTATTAACTGTGAGTGCCCTCACAACTGAATGGTAATCTTCTCGCTTAGACCTCGTTTGTACGTGCTCTAGTCACGCTCGAAGAATACATTCAGTCGTGAGAGCACAGATGTATAAGTATCGTGGCTTGCCTAGGCCCTCGCTCAACGGTGTAAAAAAGTGAAATGAATAATTTGCGACTTCCTCCGCCTGCCGGCAGGTAGGGGCGCGCCACCACTGAACCGCAGTAATATCAACAACAAGCGGCTGCACCATGTTTGTCTCCTCAAGGTATCTAATCTCTATTGTTAGTTCCGCGGACGTAAGTCCGGGGGTGAATCGGGCTCCTAAGTCTTCAAAAGGTCAGATATAATGAAAAGACCATGGAGACGAGAAGACAAGCCCACTGTGTATACAGATGTGAGTATCATATAGTCTGGATTCCGAGATACAGATACAAGGTACTGACGAACGGGGTTGATAAATATCTGGAAATCAAACTTGATGAGGTCAGAAAGACGTACCTGGAGATAGAGTTCATCGAGAAGAAGATCCAACCGGATCATGTCCATCTCCTGGTGAGTTTTCCTCCCAAGCATAGCATCGCAAGGGTCGTTCAGATCCTGAAACAGAACACAGGCAAGGCGTTGAAAGACAAGTTTGATTTCCTGAAAGATAGATACTACGGTGCCGGAGGTATCTGGTCGGTCGGATACTTTGTATCGACAGTGGGCTTGAATGAGAACGCGATCAGAAACTATGTCCAGCACCAGGAGAAAGAAGACTTAGGACAAGCGAAGCTTGAACTATAAGGAAACCACGGACGTAAGTCCGTGGAGGTTCATTGCCGTATGCTATAGTTAGGTTAAGCCTGGAAATAGTCAATAGAACGTTGGGAAAGGCACGGAGTACGAATATATGTTTAAATTTCAATGGGTTTAAGCTTCACGGGAAAAATCAGAATCATTCTTCTTGGCATTCTGTTGCTTATTTTATTTGCCTATCTTCCTTGGTTTTTCCTTGTAATCCTGATATTGAACTTTCTGCTTAGTATCGCCTCGCAGTCACTGCATTTTGTAGCCGCTGTTTTGCCTAAAGCTAAGATTGTAAAGGTGCCCTCTGTTGAGACACCTTTTGTTTCTATTCATGTTCCGTGCTACAACGAGCCCCCAGAGATCCTTAAGAACACCTTAATATCTCTTTCAAATTTGGACTATCAGAAATATGAGGTCATTGTAATTGACACTAATACAAAAGATAAGATGGTTTGGAAGCCGGTTGAAAAATACTGTGAGCTTCTTGGCGAGAAGTTCAGATTTTACCATGTAGACAAACTAGATGGGTTCAAAGCCGGGGCCTTGAACTATATTCAAGCAATGGTCAACCCCATGGCAGAATATGAAGCTGTAGTTGATGCTGATTATGAGGTAAAACCGGAGTTCGTTCATGAAGCATTAGGGTATTTCAGTGACGAAAAGATTGCCTTTGTCCAATTTCCTCAAGCCTATTTCAACGTTTTTAAAAAGAACCTACCCATTGCTCTTGAATACCAATTCTTCTTTTTGTCCTATATGAATATGGCTAATATTATCAACTGTGTTAGTTCTACAGGCACGGTAACCTTCTACAAAATTGAACCGATGAAAGAAGTCGGGGTTTACAACGAAGAATGTATTACCGAAGACGCTGAGCTCGGGCTTAGAATTAATAGGTTTGGCTATAAAGGAATATTCGTTAACAAGGTTTTAGCGCGAGGATTGATTCCTTATGATCTCGAGGCCTTTAAGAAACAAAAGTCACGTTGGTGTTCTGGTAATGCTCAGATTCTAAGAAGCAATCTAAAAGATATGATCATCAATGCAAAAGAGATGACTATTCTTCAGAAGATAGGTTTTCTCACACAGCTTACAGCTTGGATCGATTTTCTCCTACTACCGATACTGACTCTTGTGGCAATCTTCTTTTATGAAAAATACGCGGTTGCCGCCTCAAATCATTTGGTTTATGCCCTTATATATCTGACAGCAGCAATGACTCTCATAACATATTCATTCCTGAAGTTACTATCATTTTTGTTTGTTTTTAAAAGACAAGGCAAGCTTATCAGTAGTATTGGTGCCTATTTCGTGCATATCGGAATGAGCTGGCACTATGCAGTAGCATGGTTGGAAGGGATTTTCAGTAAGTCTATGTCTTTCCAGAGGACAAACAAATTCATCTTACCCACTATGCCAAATCTGATCAAGAATACTATATGTGAATTCACCCTTGGACTTTTAGCGCTCTTCATATCTTTCCAGTATCTTATTGAAAGTAATTTCGTATCCTCGTTGATATATTTCTGGCTATTTGTCGTTCTATTTTCTGTATATTATGTTCATCTAAAAATCAGACCAACTAAACTCTACTCAAAATCACTAATTGCTCGTTTTGCCAAAGAAGGTTTGTGATATGAGGATTGCTCAAATTGCGCCGTTGTGGAAAACAGTGCCGCCACAAAGATACGGAGGTGTGGAGCTCGCGGTCAGTAATATAACCGAGGGCCTGATCAAAAAAGGTCACGATGTCACGCTCTTTGCTTGCGGGGGATCAAAAACAAAGGGCAAATTGATAGAGGTTATTCAAGAACCGTTGTATGAATTAACTGGTAGTTTTTCCTGGAATGCTATATCTCCATACGAATTCCTGATGTACTATGTCTTAGCCGAAAAGATAAGAAATGGAGAATTTGATCTGATACATAATCATCTTGGTTATCAGTTGCTTTCTTTTTCTCCGCTAATAGACATACCCATAGTAACAACCATGCATAGTAGTCTAGAACCTGATTTTCCTTATCTGGCAGAGAGATTTAAAAATCACAATTATGTTTCAATCAGTAATGCACAAAGGGAGCTGGCACCATATCTGAACTATGTTGAAACTATATACCATGGCTTGCAGAATTCAGAATATGAACCCAGATTATCAGGAGACAGCGACTATTATCTTTTCCTGGGCTCATTAACTAGAAACAAAGGAGTAGATATAGCTGTTAGGGCTGCAAAAGAACTCGGAATAAGACTGTTCTTAGCGGGAGAATTCAGGGAAACAGAGAAAGATTTCTATGAGAAAGAGGTAGATCCCTATATCGATGGTAAGCAAATAAGAGTATTGGGTGAAGTCACAACAAAGGAGAAAAACAGATTATTGAGGGGCGCCAAGGCACTGCTGTTCCCCAGCCAGTGGAAAGAAGCTTTTGGTCTGGTTATCATAGAAGCTTTGACCTACGGAACCCCTGTAGTAGCCTATGGTAATGGCGCTGTTCCCGAAATAATAATCGAAGGAAAAACTGGATACATAGTAGACAACTATCATGATTTCAAATCCAAGATATTGGAGGTCGGAGGATTATCTAGAAAGTCTTGTAGGAAAGAGGCAGAAGTAAGGTTTGATGTTTCTGTTGTGGTAGATAACTACATTGATTTGTTTGAAAAGTTAGTGAAAGGAAATACTCGCTAACCATTCTCTCACTTCGCGAGCACAGATGTATAGATGGCTTGCCGCAGCTCTCGCTCACTTCAGTCTTCAGTTCTTCATCCTTCAGCTCTCTTTCTGAGTGATATAATAAGCTCATATACTATGAAGAGGTCTTTCGTTATTAAATGCTCAAAAAGTCCGTTATCTGGTTGTTGGGGGTTTAGCGGTAAATCTACACGGTGTTCCGCGGGCGACAATGGACCTCGATTTGATGATTGATACAGCGCGGAAAAACATCGAGACGTTCCTATCGGTCTTGAAGGAACTTGGTTACAAGCCGAGGACTCAGGAGAATCCGCTCAATCTCGCTGATACCGAGAAGCGAGCAGAATGGCGGGCGAAGAAACACATGATCACATTCTCGTTCTATAATCCCGAAGTGCCCTATCAACAGATAGACGTGTTTCTAAAGAACCCGGTCGACTTCGACGAAGCGGATAAAAACAAAGACATCGTAAGCGTTGAAGAAATGAAAATATTGATCATGTCATTGGACGATCTGGTGCGCATAAAACAGCAATCAAATCGTTTACAGGATGTTTCGGACGTGGAAGCGTTAAAACAAGTAAGACGTATTCAACAGGAGAACAAAGATGGAAGTCGCTAGGAAGCCTCCGGGATTTTGACAATACTATGAGCGCGATACGCTGGAGAAGTATATGGCGATGCCTGCCCGGATGAAGTTGCAATGGCTTGAAGAGATAAACCGGTTTCTCTATCAGGCGACGCCGGAGAAGAACAAGAACATTCAGCAGATGTTTCGCTCCGGCAAAATCTAACTCCCTCCGGGCGCGCCACTCAATAAGTGAGTGCTTAAAGACTGCGAGATGTTTTTCTCGCTAAAGAAATCACGCTCGAAAAATTCTCTCCGTCTTTAAACACGGATGTTTAGATGGCTTGCCACGAGCTCGCTCACGACGTTTGGTGTCGTTGCGAGGAGCAACGCTTGGCAGTGCGACGAAGCAATCTACGGAAAAGAAGAGAGTGTTTACTAGCTGCACAGGACCAGAAGGTCTTCCTCACAGACCTGGAGAATGCTCATAAAATCTAAGGTCAACTTCACTTATGTCGCCACAAAACATTATCTACTCCTTCGCACTAAATGTATTTAATCCTGTTCTGTTCACAAAAACTAAACAAGCAATGAATGGCTTGCCACAAACTCGCTCACTGGAGTTTCTTTTCCTTGTCGTTATCGGGAGGAGGAAGCCCGAAAGGGCGGCCGGTGTGACGATCAATGTAAACATACTTGACAAATAGTACGACTATATGATAAGTATAGTAGCATGATACAGAGACCTTTCTGGGTGTCGCGAATTGAAAAAGCATGGAGTCAAGCTCCAATTGTCTGGTTGACCGGGGTACGGCGCGTTGGCAAAACAACTATTGCGCAGAGTCTTGGTGACGACAAAGCTCAGTATCTAAACTGTGACCTGCCGGTTATCGCAGATATGACATCGGATCCAGAGTTGTTCTATCGAAACGTTGATCGCCCTATCCTGATATTTGACGAAGTTCACCAACTCTCCGATCCGAGCCGTTTGCTCAAGATAGGCGCGGATCTATTTCCACATCTTAAGATTCTCGCTACAGGGTCATCAACTCTTGCGGCTAGCCGCGAGTTTAAAGATACCCTTACAGGCCGCAAAAGGGTTGTGTACCTAACACCGGTTATGTGGGATGAACTCTTAGCCTTTAATGACTCACCACTGCTCAAGCGGCTATATCATGGGGGATTACCGCAGGCGCTGCTTTCGGAAAAGAAGGACCCAGGGTTCTACCGTGAATGGATGGATTCCTTCTTTGCCCGTGATATACAAAAACTTTTTGCCTTTCGCGACCCCCAGAAGTTCAACGCGTTATTTGAGTATACGATGAAACAAAGCGGCGGTTTATTGGAAGTGACCAGTACAGCTGCCGCGCTCGGCATCAGCCGTCCCACAGTGGAGAGCCATTTGCAGGCTTTGGAAGCAACTAATGCGCTGACATTGGTTCGGCCATATAACAGTAGACGCCAAAGCGAGATCATTAAAATGCCGAAGGCTTATACTTTTGATACCGGATTCGTGAGTTTCATGCGTGGCATGGATCCATTGCGGCCGGATGACTATGGCTTGCTTTGGGAGCATCTGGTCTTAGAGTATCTGCAAGCTCACGCACATGAATCGGATATATATTATTGGAGAGACAAGCACGATCACGAAGTCGACTTCGTTATCCCAGGAAGTCGTCAAGTCGTTGATGTCATCGAGTGCAAATGGAATCCGACACGCATTGATGTGACCGCGATAAAGATGTTCCGTGATAGTTATCCTCAAGGTAATAATTATGTAGTGAGCCCGCTTCCTGGGAACGGATATCCGAAAAAAGTCTCCGGAATCGAGATATTCGTTTGCAATCCTGAAGGTTGGCGAAAACATAAATTCAACATTAAAGGGGGCAAGACCTAACCTCAACAATATGAATATACGTAATGTCGCAATAATCGCGCACGTCGACCACGGCAAGACCACGCTGGTAGACGGTCTCCTGAAGCAATCCAAAACGTTTCGCGAGAACGAAGCCGCTTTCTCCCAATCGCTGATCATGGACTCGAATGATCAGGAAAAGGAGCGCGGCATAACGATTTTGGCGAAGAACACGGCCGTCGATTACAAAGGCATGAAGATAAACATCATCGATACTCCCGGCCACGCTGATTTTGGCGGCGAAGTTGAAAGAATCCTGAACATGGCGGACGGCGCGATACTTATTATCGACGCGCAGGAAGGGCCGATGCCGCAAACCAAGTTTGTGCTTAAGAAGGCCCTGGAGATCGGCTTGTCGCTGATCGTCGTCATAAACAAGATAGATAAACGGGACGCAAGGGTAGACGAGGTTATTGAAAAGACGCATGACTTGTTTCTGGATATGGCGACTGACGAGGCTCACCTGGATTTCCCGGTTTATTACGCAATCGGGCGTACCGGTAAAGCATGGGCCAAAATGCCGTCCGACTTCAATGAAGCTGCCGATCTAACCCCGATATTCGAGGCGATCGCCAGTCATGTGCCGCCGCCGCAGGCGGAAACCGACAAGCATTTCCAGATGCTGATTGCCGCGCTCGACAGCGATACCTATCAGGGTAAATATGTGATCGGCCGGATCAGCCGGGGCAGCATAAGCTCCGGGACGATCATTACTCTGCTCAAGAAAGACGGCACGGCGGAGCAAGCTAGCGTGGATAAGGTATATGTCAGTAAGGGTCTGAAAAGAATAGAAGTGCCCACAGCCGGGGCCGGTGATATCGTCGCTCTGACGGGTATCGGCAACGGCGGAATCGGAGAAACACTGGCTTGTATCAACCAGCCTGAAGCGCTGCCGGTGATCGAGATAGAGGAACCCACCTTGAAGATCAGTGTGGCAGCCAACACCTCGCCGTTCGCCGGACAAGACGGCAAGTTTGTTACTAGCCGCCAGATCAAGCAGCGGATAGTGAAAGAGCTGGAAACCAATGTCTCGTTAAAATCAGAGTCCGGCGATTCTGGCGAATTCATTTTGTCCGGTCGCGGTGAACTGCATCTCTCCGTATTCCTGGAGACATTGCGGCGTGAGGGTTATGAGTTCCAGGTCGGCAAGCCACAGGTCATAACAAAAATGTTAAGCGGAAAAGAGCACGAACCCGTCGAAGAACTGATAGTCGATGTACCAGCCGAGTACGGAGGCACCGTGATCAGAGAAATCGGTGAGAGGAGAGGGGTCTTGCTGTCACAGGAAGACAACTCCGACTCGACGATCCGGTTGATCTTTGAAATAACTACGCGGGGTTTACTGGGCTTGCGAAACCAGCTCCTGACGCAGTCCAAAGGCACCGTTGTCATGAATTCTATGTTCTTACGGTATCAAGCGATGGGATCCGCTATCCAGAAACTAAGAAACGGTGCTCTGATCAGCTCCGATAACGGGAAAGCGGTAGCGTACGGTTTGAGCAACGCGCAGGAGCGCGGCGTTCTATTCATCGAACCGCAGACTCCGGTTTATGCCGGTATGATAGTCGGTCTCCACACCCGCGATAACGACCTGCAGGTTAACGTTGCCAAGGTCAAGAAACTAACCAACATGCGCGCCGCCGGCGCGGACGACGCCATAATGCTGACACCGCCGACGATCCTTACGCTGGAACAAAGCCTCGATTTCCTGGAAGATGACGAGCTGATGGAGGTTACGCCGAACAATCTCCGTCTGCGAAAAAAATCTCTTAACGCCAAACAGCGGGCGAAGGCCAAAAAGGAATCCGGCAGTTAAGCCCGCTCCCCTGTGCTAGAAAGAGTGTACATGGTTGGTATGTCGTTGCGAGGAGCAACGCGTGGCAGTGCGACGAAGCAATCTGCGGAAATAGAAAAGTGTGTGCTCAAGAAGTAGATAAAGTTTTTTAGCGACTGTTCGTTGTCCTTGATTTTGTTCTCATTTTCCAAGGTCGTTCGTAAGACTCTTTATTACGCATTACCAGAAGGTCTTCCTCACAGACCTGGAGAATGCTCATAAAATCTAAGGTCAACTTCACTTATGTCGCTATAAAACATTATCTACTCCTTCACACAAAATGAATTAGATGCTGTCTTATGCATAAAGACTGATTAAAGCAATAGATGGCTTACCGCAGCTCTCGCTCACTTCAGTCTTCAGTTCTTCATCCTTCAGCTCTCTTTCTGAGTGATATAATAATCTCATGTACTATGAAGAGGCCTTTCGTTATTTAGATGCTCAAAAAGTCCGTTATCTGGTTGTTGGGGGTTTAGCGGTAAATCTACACGGTGTTCCGCGGGCGACAATGGACCTCGATTTGATGATCGATACGGCGCGGAAAAACATCGAGACGTTTATCTCGGTCTTGAAAGAAATTGGCTTCAAGCCGAGGATCCAGGAGAATCCGCTGAGTCTTACCGATACCGGCAAGCGAGCCGAATGGCGCGCGAAGAAACATATGATCACATTCTCGTTCTATAATCCCGAAGTGCCTTATCAACAGGTAGATGTGTTTATCGAGAATCCGATCGACTTCAACGAAGCGTATAATAGAAAAGAGATCGTAAGTGTTGGAGATGTAAGAATACCGATTCTATCATTGAACGACCTGGTTCGTATCAAACAGTTGTCGAATCGTCTGCAGGATGTTTCGGATGTAGAGGCGCTGAAGCAGGTGAGGCGCATTCAAAAGGAGAACGAAAATGACCGTCGCTAGGAAGCCTCCGGGATTTCGACAATACTACACTCGCGAAACGCTACAGATGTATATGACGATGTCCGCACGGTTGAAGCTGCAGTGGCTTGAAGAGATCAACTACTTTCTCTATCAGGCGACACCGGAGAAGAACAAGGTCATTCAGCAGATGTTCCGCTCCGGCAAAATCTAACTCCCTCCGGGCGCGCCACTCTATTATCTGTGAGTGCCCGCGGGCTGCATAAAATTTTGCTTCATGTGACGTCACTTGGCTTGCTGAAAGTCACATTCAGCAATAGTTTATTCCTCCCGCGGGCACAGATGTATAGATGGCTTGCTACGGGCTCGCTCACTAGAGTTGGTATTCAAACGGGTTTAACGCTATATTAATGTCAAGTTTTTGTGCTCTTAACAAGGAGCGACTAAGTGATCCAAGAGATTCTACCGCAAGACGAACAGTATATGAACTATGCCCTGGTGCTGGCCGAGCAGGCATTCGAAGAAGGCGAGGTGCCTATCGGTGCCGTTGTGATGAAGGATGGCGTGGTCATAGGGCGCGGGTACAATCAGGTCGAGATGAAGGAGAACCCGACGGCGCATGCTGAGATGATAGCTATCCGCGAGGCCTCGATCAAGCTGCTGAACTGGAGACTTACTGATTGTACGCTTTACGTTACTAAAGAACCATGCCCGATGTGCGCGGGAGCGATATATCTTTCCAGGATAAGGCGTCTTGTCTACGGTGCTTCCGACGACAAATCGGGGTATGCCGGAAGCCTTCACAATACGGTACAGGACGCACGGCTGAATCACCACGTAGATGTAGTGGCCGGAGTCCTTGCCGACAAATCCCGCGACCTTCTCCAAAGATTCTTCTCCGACCTCCGCGACAAATAAGACATTCCGCCTAATCTGAAAGACAGCTATACGCTATAATATGATTTTGCGTACTCGCTTTACTGTATGTTGTTAGTTGTAAGTTGTTTGTTGTTAGTACGCGAAGCGGGAGGGGTCGCATAGAGGCCGAGTGCACGCGACTGGAAATCGCGTGAGCGGTGTGAGCTGCTCCGTGGGTTCGAATCCCACCCCCTCCGCCATCCATCGTTAGATGGATGGCGGATAACAAACAACAGACAACTAACAACTGAAGTTTGTTGTTAGTTGTTAGTTCGCGAAGCGCGGAGAGGTGCCCGAGTGGTTGAAGGGGGCGGTCTCGAAAATCGCTGTACCCCGTAAGGGGTACCGGGGGTTCGAATCCCCCCCTCTCCGCCATTCTTCGCCGACGTTGGACTCACACCTAACGGTGTTCGTCTTAACCGGCTTCGAATGGCAGGCCACCTTAATTAGTAGAATAGGCGAAGAATGTCCTTCGTAGCCGTATGAGCCGGAGCGTTAGCGGAGGCTAGCGAGTGGCGAAGAAGGACAGGAACGGTTGATAATAGATAAAAGAGTTGGGCTTAGTTTTGGGGGAACGAAATGAAACGTAAGATATTACTAGTACTTTTGATAGTTTTATCTTTATTAATACTTATGTCATGCACGAAAGCAAAAGAGACAACAGATAAGAAAACGTCCAAGATAAAAACGGAAGAAACGGCGACACCGAAAACCGGAGAGGAGAAGACTTTGGAAAAACCTGAAATGCAGATCGACAAGAACAAGAATTACACAGCAATTATGAAGACGACGGCCGGCGAGATAGTGATAAATCTTCATGCGAAGGAGACGCCGATCACGGTAAATAATTTCGTATACCTCGCCAGACACAATTATTACGATGGGACGATATTTCACCGTGCGATCAGCGGGTTTATGATCCAGGGAGGGGACCCAAGCGGTGACGGCACCGGCGGTCCGGGATATGAGTTTGATGACGAACCGTTTGACGGATCTTATACACGCGGAATCGTAGCCATGGCTAACGCGGGACCGAATACGAACGGCAGCCAGTTCTTCATAATGCATCAGACGTACGACCTACCACACAACTATGTGATATTCGGTGAGGTATCCAGCGGAATGGAAGCGGTCGATGCGATCGCTACAGCGCAGGTCGAGTTAAGTCCGCACGGTGAGATGTCGAAACCGGTCGAGCCGGTGAAGATAGAATCGGTGGCGATCAACGAGATGTAGCTTACTTTTTTAAGGAGATGGTTTGAGTGCCGACGAGATCTGAGGATCTGGAATTCGCAAGGCAATCCCTGGTGGAGGAGCTTCAGGCGACTGACTGGTACCAGCAGAGGATCGATAAGACTGATGACGAGACTTTAAAGAAGGTCTTATCCCACAATCGTGACGAGGAAAAAGAACACATCGCCATGCTCATCGAATGGATACGCGCCAACGACGAAGTCCAGAACAAGATGTTCGACGAACACGACTAACAAAGTGCGCCTGTAGCTCAGTGGATAGAGCACCGGCCTCCGGAGCCGGGTGCGCAGGTTCGAATCCTGTCAGGCGCGCCATCCTTCGCGGTTAGACTCCAGTTTAGAAACTGTCGTCTTTTTGCGTGCTTCGGATGGCAGGCCAGTTATATTCAATAAAGCGAAGGGCAGACTTATATTGGCTATTTTGTGGTTGATTCTGTCGTAGGTGTTTTTGTTTCAGAAGTTGTAAAGCGGGTTTGGGGTGTCCTTAACGCGGCTATTATCAGGAATATCGCTATTACGATCAAAACGGCTACTAGAGCAATCGTGCCTTTATTCTCCAAATCGTATCACCACTGCTAAGTCTAACATGATTGCTCACTGCCGTCTTGTTTCCTAAATATGATTTGTTATTGATATAATAGGTCGCATGAACAAGATACACAAAGACTATAAGATCAAGTCATCACCGGAGTCCGTATGGAGGGCGCTGACCGACCCGGAAGAGATAGATGCCTGGGGCGGCGGCCCGGTAGAGATGGACGCTGTCATAGGTTTCTCCTTTTCTCTATGGGGTGGAGACATCCATGGCCGGAATCTCGAAGTCGTATCCGGGAAGAAACTGGTCCAGGAATGGTATAACGGAGACTGGCGAGAACCGTCGACTGTAACCTTCCTATTGTCATCGGAAGAATCCGGTACACGTCTTGAACTTACTCACGAGGATATCCCCGAAGAAGAGGTCGACGACATCGACTCCGGCTGGGACGACTTCTACATCGGTCCCCTCAAAGACTACCTCGAAATCCCCTCTTAAAAACACTGTATGTCTTTACGATATAAGAATATACAATACATATTTCTAGATACTTGTACATTTAAGTATATAGTGATATAATCCAGCCCACAATCGATCTCCAATTGGCGCGGGAGAGTTCTATGGCTGATGAGAAAAAGTTTAGCAAGTGGCAGATAGCTGGTATTATTTTTCTTGTTATCGCATTTCTTTCAGCAATTCTCGTAATCTATGAAATACAATACGCTAAATATGTCTATCGTGATGCTCATTCCAACCCCAAGGTCACAACTCCCATAATAAAAGGCAAAGTCTTAGATGCCGATACCGGTAAGTCGATCAATTACGCGTACATTAGAGCCGAGTGGGATTTCTACTTGCCAATGGGTTGGGATTTTCCGGATACAGCTAATGACTTTCCAAGCGTGTACACTATCTGGGCTACCAATTCAAAGAAAGATGGATCTTTTGCGCTCCCCAGCAAATCAAAGATCCTTAAGGCAAGGACCAGATATTCGAGGGAGCGAGCTGGTGGGCTTAGAATAGTAGTCGCTTCACCTGGTTACGAGCTTAAGAAGTACGCCGCCTACTATCGTGAGAGCACGTCAGCCGCCGGTGGCTTCAAGGTGACTTCCATTCTTATACCCAGTTTTAATACTGAAGAACTAAATCTTGGTGACGTCAGACTTAAGAAGCTGGTTAGCGAAAAAAAATATTTTGAGAACACCTCAGATGCTCAAGTCGGCCTCGATAGTCGAATATTAAATGTGACTGCTACATATAATGCAAAGGGCGAACCATTTCTTGAGAATCCCATTCAACCTCTCTCATCGGACTATGCACTTGTTATAGTCGAATACTGCAATTTCTTAGCTAAGTTTCCAAAGTACGAGCACATTCGGCTTGTTGAGATTCACCTAAATGGTTTCTTGAAGAATGTTAAGAATCAAAAAAGAGAATCACAAGTTGTAAATGATATGGAGAATATTATCAAGAATAATCCCAATATGCCCGGTGAAAAACGTATAAGCGACCTTATTAATACGTTGATACAAAGGTAGCTCGACAATGAACGATCTAAAAGGAATAAAGAGAACAATAGCTATAGCATTGACAGTCTGTCTTTTAATTCAGCTGTGGACAATGCATATAGCATTTGCTCATGACACCACCATACATAGCGATATGATGACTAGAGGTATTAGAGCTTTCGAATTAGCGCATGAAAACGATGAGTCATTTGATGAAATATACAATCAAGAATGGTTAGATGTAGCAAGAACTAGCAGTGGCGCAGGCTCGGAACCCCCACCTAAAGAAGCACATACATGGAATCTTGCCAACACACTGAAGATTTATAGAAAAACGGATCCTCAACAAGAGTTTACTAAGCACTATGCTCAAGCAAAAAAGTACTGGAATGAAAAGAAGAAATCTGCAGCATACGAAGAGTTGGGACGAGCTATACATTTCTCTCAAGATTCATCAACCCCATCACATGTCTATCTGTGGCATGACAGGAAAGACTGGCCAAACTGGTCCTACTACGAAGATTTTGAGAGAAATAAACCGCTTCCTTCAGCTGACGAAGTAAGACTACGGGCGAAAGAACCGATTGATGCTGTCGTTGAAACCAGGCAGATCTCTCCTAATCCTGGGTGGGCTTATCCTCAACTTTATTCAATGTGGCTTCAGTCATTTACAAACCAGCTATCGTACAATGCATATGTAGCGTACAGAGATTTCTTGTATGAGACATGGGCGTCGCAATCACTGCAAAACGGAACTGACTACTCGGCTGGTCTACTCAATAGGTTTTGGAATGAAGTCAATCATAATCGACCATATGATGAAAACGGTCCAGGTAACGATCACGTAGATGATTCCGAGTTCTACTCAACCCCCATTACAACAAATACCGATGTGTCAACGGCTGCCTATGCCCGCCTGGCTGTCAAGAAAGGAAAGGGTAATGTCATTAAGTACCAGGATGAAGCTGCCGCCTGCCAGGCAGCTGAGGAATTGTCAGAAACCGCGACAACTGAAGAAATACAATCAGTTTTAAGCA
>JAGVPG010000011.1 GCA_020052375.1 Actinomycetota bacterium
CGGTCCGATGCCCAAAGCTAGGAGGGAGAGATGCAATGCTGCGGTGCATGAGTTCACAGGAACGGCGTGTTTGACGCCGATGGCTTCCGCGAAGCGTTCGCCGAACCTTTGAGTCTTCGGTCCGGTAGTTATCCAGCCGGACTGCAGCGTTTCGACGACCTCGGCGATCTCTTCGTCGCCTATTAGGGGTAATGAGAATGGTAAGAATGTTTCTCGCAACAGTCCTCCATTTCGTTTGCGCAGATTGCTTCGGTCGACCACCTAAAGGCGGACTCCCTCGCAACGACACGGTTTTTTATACATTTTGTGGCCGGGGAGGTTGAAGAATTCTTCGAAGCGCGATTTCTTTAGCGAGAAGATTTGCTTCAACCTAGCCCGGCCACTCACTTTTTATGCATTGCTTTGTCGTATATTTGTTCGAGTTTGTCGACGTTGATGTCCCAGGTGTATTTCTGTTCGACTAGTCTACGGCCGTTGCTTGACAGTTTAGACCTAAGCTTACCGTCGTTCAACAACTTGACGACCTGTCCGGCGAAATCGTCCGGGCCTTCGGCGATCGCTATGTCTTCTTCTTTATCCATCTCGATGCCCTCGCATGCTTGCGGAGTCGCCACAACGGGAACGCCCATCGCCATCGCCTCGAGTATCTTGTTGTTAAGACCGGTCGCCGCCCTGATCGGGCAGACAAAGACCTCGGAGGAACGCACATATGGCCGGACGTCATCTACGTAACCCGTGACGAAGATCTTCTTCCCGTCGTTCATCTTCTCTATGTCCCTGGGCGGCTTGTTACCGACGATATAGAACTGCGCCTCGGGTTCCTGCTGCAAGATAGATGGGAATATCTTCCTTAAAAAGAACAGAACGCCGTCATAGTTCGGGAAATACCCGATCGTTCCCATGAACACCAGGCGCGAGTCCTGCTTGTCCTCGCCGTCCGGCGTAAAATAGTCGACGTCGACACCGTTAGGGACTATCTTTATCTTTCCCGCCTTCGGGTTCTGCTTGATATACTCTTTGTCCAGCGGGGATATGACCAGTGAGGCGTCGAACTCCTTCGTCACCAGCGCCTCGTAGTCCTCCACCCTCTTCTTCTCGATCATATACAAAGGACGCAACGCGTCGCGCCGGTATTTCAAGAACCTTTCGTAGTTCAAGGCGATCGAATCGCAGAGGTCGATGACCTTTGGTATATTCTTATGCCGTAATGCGTACGGCGCCATTCTGAAGAGGTGCGCGTGGATGAGGTCCGGCTTGAACTCCTCGATCAATCCGTCAACTGCTTTTTCCATCGCCGGTGACCTGAAATACGATACCTGAAAAGGTGTCTTTTTAAAGACGTCGCTCATGCAGTTGAGGTATGACCTGGTCTTATTCAAAGGTACGGTCGTAACGCTATGGCAATATGATTCCATGTCCTTGGCCAGTTCCGTCTCTTCCGGTTCGATAAACGACGCCAGAGCGACTTCGTGGTCCCGGCTCAACCGCTTTATAAAATTGAAGGCCCGAAGCTTGTCGCCCCTGAAAGGCGGGTACGGAAACCGCGGCGTTAGAAAAAGTATCCTCACGAGCTGGTCACCGCCAGTTTTATGATACGCGCGTAAACGCGTCTCTTACGCGAAAACGGCCAGCGCAGCGTGAATGCGACCGCCGTCATGGACCTCAAGATAAACCGGGCAAATGCGCCCCTGTGTTTCTTGTAGTAGTAGAGACGGCTTTTATACCCCTCGACAAATGTCCGGTCATCAGCCCTGTCGGCTTCCATTCCGCTCATGCCGACATGGTGTACGACCTCGACTTCGCGCATGTAATAGACCTTATAACCCGCCTGCCTGATACGCAAGCACCAGTCCATGTCCTCCATGTACATGAAGAAGTTCTCATCCAGAGGTCCCACGCGGTTTAAGACCTGTCTCTTGATCATGATGCACGCGCCGCTGACGCAATCCACGATGCCGGGCGTCATATCATCGCTGTATGTCTGGAAATATGTGCCGACCGTCTTGCCTGATACCTTGGATATGGCCGGAGCCAAACGTCGTCTGGTGTCTTCACCCGGAATAAGATATTTCAAGCGGAAGAGATGGAAGAACTCGGTCATCAGATTGGGAAACGAATCAGCCGAGGGTTGCACGGTACCGTCGTCATAGACGAGGCGCGGGCCGACAGCTCCGGCATCCGGCGTCTCTTCAAGGAACTTCTTCATCAGCGCCAGGCCGTCTTTCCTGAGTTCGGCATCGCTGTTTAAGAGCACGATGTACTTACCCTGAGCTTTTTTAAGCGCGATGTTATTGGCCGCCGCGAAGCCGATATTCGATTGATTCTTTATCAGATGGACCTGCGGGCAATGCTTTTCGACCGCCTGCCTGCTGCCATCGCCGGAACCGTTGTCGACGACGAATACCTCCATCGCTCCTGTGTCCCGGCTTGAAAAAACTGAGTCGAGGCATTTGATAAGAAGATCGCGGGTATTATAGCTGACGATGATCGTACTTATCAGGGGGTCCATTTCTAGGCTTTGGCCGAGGTCTTGACCTCGTATGACGGGACCATGCTTTTCATCTTGGAGTGTATTTTTTCGTAGTCATGGCTTTTCACCAGCATTTCCAGCTCCGTCACATCCTCGATAAACCTGGCGTGTTCGAAACCGCTGTCTTTGATGACCATCACTTTGTCTTGAACGGTCTTGATCAGTTCCTCGTACTGTCCGATCAGGTCTTCCGTCAATACTTCACCGGGACGGAGCCCCGTGATCTTTATCGGGATGTCGACATCCGGCTCGAAGCCGCTCAGTTTTATGAGGTTGCGGGCTAAGTCGATTATCTTGACCGGCTCGCCCATATCGAGGACGAATATCTCGCCGCCCTTGCCTATGGCTCCGGACTGCATGACGAGCTGAGTCGCTTCGCTGACGCTCATGAAGTACCGCGTCGCTTCCGGATGCGTCACCGTCACAGGTCCTCCCAGTTCGATCTGCTTCTTGAACACGGGCACCACGCTCCCGTTCGATCCGATCACGTTTCCGAACCGGACGGCCATATACTTGGTATCACTGATCTTGTCCTTGACCTGCATGACCATCTCCGAGATGCGCTTCGTCGTGCCCATTATCCCCGTCGGGTCGACGGCTTTATCCGTTGAGATGAGGACGAACCTTTCCACCTTGTATTTGTCCGCCGCGTCGACCACAACACGCGTGCCGCTTACGTTGTTGCTGACGGCCGCCGCCGGGTTCTCCTGCATCAAAGGAACATGCTTGTGGGCCGCTGCGTGGAATACGACTTGCGGCCTGCGCTGCGCGAATATATAGTCGATCAGCTCTTCGTCCTTGATGTCGCCGATGATCACCTTGAAATTGAGTTCCGGATGTTTGTTCCTAAGTTCGTCCATCAAGAAGTAGATGTCGTTCTCGTTATGGTCCAGAAGGATGAGTTCACGCGGGTCGAAGCGGGATATCTGGCGGCAAAGCTCGGAACCGATCGATCCGGCCGCGCCTGTGACAAGTATGTTGGCATCGTTTATGCACATCGCCGCCTCGGCTAGGTCTATCTTTACAGGTTCCCGGCCGAGCAGGTCTTCCACCTTTACGTCGCGGATGAGCGAGAGCTCGACACGCCCGTCGATCATCTCGAACACACCGGGCAACGTCTTGCATTTGACGCCGGCCCGGTCGCATAGAGCAACCGCATCGCGTATAACGTGGCTTGGAGCCGACGGTATTGCTATGACCACCTCTTCGATCTCATACCTTCCAGCCAGGTCGGTGATGTCGTTATGAGTTCCTAGCACTTCCACCCCATGTATGCGACGCCCCTTCTTGGTCGGGTCGTCGTCTACAAAACCGACCGGATCGTACTCCACATCCGGGTGCTTGAGCATCTCACGGACGATCATCTC
>JAGVPG010000028.1 GCA_020052375.1 Actinomycetota bacterium
CGTCCGACAGGTTCATTCATATTCTTAGGGCCTTCGGGTGTCGGCAAAACGGAGCTTGCAAGGACGCTCGCCGAGTTCATGTTCGGTGACGAAACATCTTTATTGCAGCTCGACATGAGCGAATATATGGAAAAGCATTCGGTGTCCAGGATGGTGGGTTCGCCTCCGGGCTACGTCGGTTACGAGGAAGGCGGACAACTGACTGAAGCGGTACGGCGCCGGCCGTATTCCGTGGTCCTGCTGGACGAGATAGAGAAAGCGCATCCGGACGTGTTCAATATCCTTCTTCAGATACTTGAAGACGGCCGGTTGACGGACAACCAGGGAAGAGCTGTCGATTTCAGGAACGCTGTCATAATAATGACGTCCAATATAGGTTCAAGAGACATAAGCAAGGCCGCGCCTCTGGGTTTCCAACAGACCGACGAGGGCAAGATCTCGTACGCCAAGATGAAAGAGGGCGTCATGGGCGAGCTAAAACGCCATTTCCGTCCCGAGTTCTTGAACAGGGTGGATGACACGATCGTCTTCCACGAACTGTCGGCGGAGGACATCTCAAAGATTGTTGAGATCATGATCAGCCGGCTTCAGAAACAACTCGATGCTCTCGACATCAGCATCTCTCTGACAGCCGGCGCTAAGGAGTTTCTGGCCAAAGAGGGTTACGATCCGATGCTCGGCGCGCGTCCGCTTAGACGCGCCCTCCAGAGACTTATCGAGGATCCGTTAAGCGAGAGTATCCTGTCCGGCAAGCCTAAAGCCGGCGAGCTGATAACCGTCGACGCGTCAGGCGATAAGATCACATTCCAGCGCGGGAAAGGGACGAAGCTGGTCGGTTCCAAGAAAAGCGACTAGTCCAGCATCGTTGGTCAAAGCCCCTCATCTTTGACGTAAGCTGCGATTTCTGATAAGATTAATGAGGTGACAAGGGAGGCGGCTTATGTATAAGTGCGGTGACAGGATAGTCTGTCCCCCCCATGGCGCTGCTTTGGTTGAAGACATCCAGGATAAATGGATCCTCGGACAAAAGACGCAGTATCTGATCATCAAACCATTCTACGGCCAGATGACCATCATGATCCCTGTCGATAAAGCCTCGACCCTGGGAGTGCGGCAGGTCATCTCATCCAAAGCAATCGATGACGTCATCGATGTCCTGGGCGGCACGGAATCGGATCTTCCAAGCAACTGGAACCACAGGTTTAAAGAGAACTGGCGCAAGATATCAAGCGGTGATATCATGCAAGTGGCCGAGGTAGTCCGGGACCTATCAAGCATCGAAAAACGAAAATCCCTCTCGACCAAAGAGAAGGATCTGCTGCGCCAAGCGCGGCGTATTCTGATAAGCGAGGTTATTTTCTCACGCGACCTCAATGAAAACGAAGCTATACAGACCATCGAAGCTGCCCTTTAAGAAGGAGGGATACAAGACTTCTTAAACCATGATAATAGCGACCCGTATCGTCCTTATCATACTCGGGGCGCTGACCGGCTTTAAGATCGCTGATTCATCGTTAGTCAATTATATTGGTACTGATTCGGTCTTATTGAGTTCATCTATTATTTTCTTCGGGATCATAGCCGGTGGCGGTCTGGGTTATATCATCGGCGGTATCGTCGGAAGGGCGTTCCAGGAAGTCTTGAACTGGCTTACTGCACGCCTTCATAAGATGTCCGGCGTCGATCTAGTCATAGGCGTGATCGGCCTTGTCGTAGGCCTGCTCATCGCCTTCTTCATGTCATTCGGTCTCATGCAGATACCGCAAATGGGCCCGTATCTCATCATACTCACCCTGTTGATAATGGGATACCTGGGTGCTTTTTCAGCTTTACGCAAGAAAGACGACCTGGCTCACTTTTTGCATATAAGTTCAGCCGGCACGCCAGGCAGCATCGAAAGGTCTAACCCCAAGATAATCGACACCTCGACGATCATAGACGGACGCATCATAGACATATACAATACGGGATTCATCGAAGGCGCTATCGTATTGCCTCAGTTCGTCCTTAATGAACTACAGAACATTGCCGATTCCTCCGATTCTCTGCGTCGCAACAGGGGACGCCGCGGGCTCGATATCTTAAACACCCTGCAAAACGAGAAGAACGGCCATATCCAGATAACCCAGAAGGACTATCCGGATATCCCGGCGGTCGACAGCAAACTGGTCCAACTCGCAAAGGATATGCGCGGGACGATAGTCACTGTCGATTATAATCTGAACAAAGTGGCCCGCTTGCAGGGAGTCCTGGTGCTTAATGTCAACGAGCTTGCAAATGCTCTTAAGACGATCGTGCTGCCCGGTGAGGATATGCGCGTAAAAGTAGTAAGGGAAGGCAAAGAACACGGTCAGGGGCTGGGATATCTCGATGACGGCACGATGATAGTAGTCGAAGACGGCCGCAAGTTGATAGGTAAAGATATCGACACAGAGGTGACGAGCGTTCTTCAGACACCGGCCGGCCGGATGGTCTTTGTGAAGCCCAAACGATGATCGTGACGATCATCCCCGCTGCGGGAAGAAGCAAAAGGATGGTATCACCTACCAGCAAGCAGTTCATGGTGCTGGACAACATGCCCGTACTCGCACATACGCTCAAAGCGTTCGAGCAAAGTAAAAAGGTGGATCAGGTGATAGTCGTCGGCAACGCGAAAGACCTCGGCTACTGCAGGAACCATCTCTTTAAGAAATACGATTTCAAGAAGGTGACTCATCTCATACAGGGCGGCAGAAGGCGTCAGGATTCAGTGTTTAAAGGGCTCCAGGCACTGCCGCCGGATACGGAGTACGTAGTGATCCACGACGGCGCCAGGCCGCTGGTCACACCCGAACTGATAGACAAGGCGATCGCCGAGGTCAAGAGATCGTCGGCGGTCGTGGTCGGTATACCCTTGAAGGATACGATAAAAGTGGCTACGCAAGACCAGGTCGTTGAGTATACGTTGGATCGACCAAGGCTTTGGGCGATCCAAACACCGCAAGTCTTTAAAACGGAGATCCTTGTCCGGGCACACAGGCAGGCCAGGGCAGATAAGTTCTGGGGAACGGATGACGCCTCGCTGGTGGAACGGATGGGAAATCCGGTAAAGGTCATCATGGGCTCGGAAGAAAACGTAAAGATCACGACGCCGATAGATATGGTCACAGCACGGGCTATCCTGATGGGAAGACGCGGCTGATGCGAGCCGGTATAGGATTCGATGTGCACAGGTTTGTAGAAGGCCGTGAACTGGTGCTGGGCGGTGTCCGGATCCCGTATCCTTTCGGGCTTGAAGGTTGGTCGGACGCAGACGTCCTGGTACACGCTATTGCAGACGCTTTACTGGGCGCGGCCGGTCTGGGCGATATCGGTGCTCACTTTCCTGCGGGAGACGCGGAATTCAAGGATATCTCAAGCATGATGCTTCTTGAGCGGGTGGTGACCGCGCTATACGCGCGTGGATACGAGATCATCAACGTCGATTCTGTGTTGATCCTGGAGGAACCCAATATAGCTATCTATAAAGACACGATGCGTTCATATATCGCCAAAGTCCTGGGAGTAAAAAAGGCTAACGTGAGTGTTAAAGCGACCACTACGGAAGGGCTCGGATTTACCGGGCGCGGGGAAGGCGTGGCGGCACAAGCAGTGGCGATGATCAAGGAACAGAGCAAAAGAGATTAGAAAGTAGATATTTGAAATTGGAAATTAGAAATTGGAGATTTGATTTTCCATGGGGATAGTGCATGATATACGGTTGGCTAGGGAGAGGGACCCTGCGGCCAGCGGGTTTCTTGAGATACTGTTTACATATCCCGGATTACATGCCATCTGGATACATAGATTATCCCACGCTGTCTGGAAAGCTCACCTGAGGTTGCTGGCGCGGCTTATTTCCGAGGTGGCCAGGTTTCTTACGAACATCGAGATACACCCGGGCGCTACCATCGGTAAGGACGTCTTTATCGATCATGGCTACGGGCTAGTCATCGGGGAAACGGCGGAAGTCGGCGACAATGTGACTTTATATCAGGGCGTGACGCTCGGAGGTACGGGAAAGGAAAAAGGTAAAAGGCATCCTACGGTCAGAGATAACGTCGTTATATCCGCCGATGCCAAGGTGTTGGGGAATATAGAGATCGGTGAGGGTTCGCGCGTGGGCGCGGGCTCCGTCGTCGTCAAGCCGGTGCCTCCGCACTCAACTGTAGTCGGCGTGCCAGGGCATTTCGAGAGATGCTACGGAGAAGAAGTCACGACCGCCGACCTGCATCACGAGAAGATACCGGATCCGGTCTCCGATATATTCCATTATATCGAAAGAAGGATAGACAAGATGGATCACGAGCTGCATAGAATCGAAAAAGAGAGTAGAGAGTAGAGGAATTCGTGCGAGTTTATAATACGCTAACGCAGAGCAAGGTCGAATTCATACCTCGTGAAGAGGGAAAAGTCTCTATATATGTCTGCGGACCGACCGTCTATAACTATATCCATATAGGTAATGCCCGGTGTTATTTAAGTTTCGATGTCATAAAGCGGTATCTTAAGTTCAAAGGTTTCGACGTCTATCACGTGCAGAACTTCACGGATGTTGATGACAAGATCATCAACCAGGCGAAAAAAGAAGGCATCCCGGCAAGCGAGGTCGCAGAGAAATACTCGCAGGGATTCATCGAGGATTCGAAAGCGCTGAAGTTCGATCCGCCTGATATCAGGCCGAAGGCGACGGAGCATATTCCGGAGATGATCGAGATGATTCAGGGCCTTGTAGACAAGGGTTTCGCATATGTCGAGGACGGCGATGTCTATTTCGAGGTCGGAAAGTTCGATGAATACGGCAAACTGTCGCATAGAAAGCTGGATGAGATGGAAGCGGGCGCGCGCGTCGAAGTGGACGAACGGAAGAGAAACCCGTTCGATTTCGCTCTGTGGAAGAAAGCGAAAGAAGGCGAGCCGAGCTGGTCCAGTCCGTGGGGAGACGGACGTCCGGGCTGGCACATAGAGTGTTCGGCGATGTCGCTGAAGTATCTCGGTAGATCTTTCGACATCCACGGCGGCGGGCAGGACCTTATATTCCCGCATCATGAGAACGAGTTAGCCCAGGCCGAATGCTACACCGCCGAGAGTCCTTTCGTCAGGTACTGGCTGCACAACGGCTTCGTGACACTAACAGGCGATAAGATGGCAAAGTCGGTCGGTAATGTAGTCCTGCTAAAAGACGTTATCAAGAAATACGACCCGATGGTGGTCAGGATGCTGTTCTTAACGACACATTATAGAAGCCCGATCGATTTCTCCGAGGAAAAGTTGAAGGAATCCACCCGTAGTTACGAGCGCTTGAACAACCTTGTCGGCAATATAGACCGTGTCTTGAAAAAAAGAGAAGAGAAGGTCTCGCGTCTTGAACCGGGACGAGATGTGATCGTACTTAAAGCGTTCATCGAGAACGGCGAGCCCGAGTTCGTAGAGGCCATGGATGACGACTTCAACGCGCCGGATGCTCTCGGCGGGCTGTTCAAGGCGGCGCGCGATATAAATACTTATCTCGCGTCTTACGATGAATTCTCGCTGGACGAGCTGGATATGCTGCAGGATATAAAAGAGCTCTTTATCAGGTTGGGCGGTGCCGTCGGCCTCGAGTTTACGTCTTTCTTGTCTCCGGAAGACGTCGATGAGGAATGGCGAGAAGAACGGCGGGCGGTCATGTTGTCCGGCCTGGCTAAGTTCGCTGGGGTGAACGTGAAAGACGCGGGCGTCCTGTTCAACAGGGACTTTCCCGGTTTCGTCAAGAAGTTTGTCGATCTGCGTGCCGCGAAGAGAGCGGAGAAGGAATGGCAGACGGCGGATACGATAAGGGCGTTCCTGGACTCACAGGACATCTTGCTTGAAGATACGGCTGCCGGAACGCTTGTTAGAATAAGAAGGTTGATCGTATGAAACCGACAGACAAAGATCTTGTCATAGCGGCGCAGAACGGCAATGCGCACAGTCTGGATATCCTTCTTGAACGATATCGGGGTATCGTGAAGGTGAAAGCATACTCATTCGTGCCTCGCGGCCTTGAGAGGGACGACATGCTACAGGAGGGCATGATCGGTCTGTTCAAGGCCATCAGGGACTATAAACTCGACGCGCGGACATCTTTCCGCTCTTTTGCCGATGTATGTATCGACCGGCAGATAGTAACGGCTATAAGGGCCGCCACCAGGAAAAAGCACGCACCTTTGAACTCGTATTTACCGTTAAGCGTTGCAGAGGCGACGGAGGTCAAGGAGGCGACGTCTCCGCTTCGCCGGCTGATAGCGGCGGAGAATTTAAACGAGACGAAGGATTCTTTTGAGGAGATGCTGACAGACCGGGAAGTGAGCGTGATACGGCTTAGGATGGCAGGCAAGAGTTATCGTGATATAGCCGTCAAGCTTTCAATATCACAAAAATCGGTTGACAACGCTCTCAGCCGTGCCAAAAATAAACTAAAAAGGTGAGTGGTGAGTAGTGAGTGGTGAATCGGGCTTTGAAAGCACGGATCCCGATAAGTCGATTGTTCTATCGATTTACCCGACTCACGACTCACGATTTACTTTTCACCGAATTGGCCGGTGTAGCTCAGTGGTAGAGCAGCTGATTTGTAATCAGCAGGTCGTGGGTTCAAATCCCTCCGCCGGCTCCAGCTCTTAAAGAATATCAGGTGCCTCTATCGATGTTCTTTAAGAGCTGTTTGGTATCTAGGAGGGATTTGAACGAGGGGGTATTCAATCAGCGGGGGAGATTCTCCCCCGCTGTCACTTGTAAGGAAGGGGTGTAGCCCATCTAAGCTTTTGCGAAGATGGGCGGCTCTTAGGGGAAACCGTTGGTTTCCCCTAAGAAAGCGGCGCGTAATAGTGGGCGCCGCGGTTCATATCCCTCCGCCGGCTCCATTCTTCGCCGCCGTTAGACTCACACCTAACGGTGTTCGTCTTAACTGGCTTCGAATGGCAGGCCACGTTTAACTAACAGAAGGCGAAGAAGGGCCCAAGTAGCAACACATTAAAGTGAGTGCTCGCGCCTTATAAATTAGAAAAAGCACGCCGGTTGTATCCACTCTAGAAGACGCGGTTATATTAGTTGCTCACATTTTTAGTCGCGGATTTCCCCCAAATCGTGCTCGCACAAACCGCTGCGCGCGTTTTATGGGTCCCCCATCCGCGAACCTGCTCGCAACTACAATAGAGAGAAGACCTTAAGAGACGTTCTTTTCGCGGATCAACCGGCGGGCTTTATAGTATTGATAACCAAACGCTCGCACGAAATAATAATGTAGCCGCCGACCTTCAGGTCGGCTAATCATAAAAAACAACACCGGACGCCTCGAACTTCTTGTTATAATTGCCCTATGAAAAAGTCGTTCTATATAAAATGGGTTCTTGCTCTTACGCTCGGCGAACTCGTAGGTTTCCTCTCGCCAACGCTGGTCGGAGCGGTAGGTTACTTAATAGTCCGAGAGGGTACGGTCGTCGGTACGATCCTAATACTATTGCTGGCCGCGATCGGTGGTCTGGGTGAAGGCGCGGCGCTCGGATTCGCCCAATCGGTTGTTCTAAGACCGCGGATCAGCTCGTTATCCAGACGTAATTGGGTGCTTTACACGGCTATGGCGGCAGCTATTGCCTGGATCTTGGGGATGGGTTTAAGTGTCCTAGGGGATCCGTCAAGACTTCATCCGCTTGTTGTGGTCGGGTATTTCCTTATAGCGGGTCCCGTATTTCTATTGTCTATCGGTTTTGCTCAGTGGCTGGAACTTAAGAAACATGTCGTAAAGGCATGGAAATGGATCATCGCGAATGCTATTGCGTGGCCGATCGGCGTAATGATCCCGGTGATCACTATCGGCCTCGTTCCGGACAAGAGCCCCGTCTGGGTATTCATTATCGCGGCCATGACAGGCGGTGTAATCATGGGTGTCGTTGTAGGGATGATCACCGGCAGATTTTTAGTAAGAATGATGCACCAGCAAGACATCTAGCTGCTGATTGTAAACTGCAATCTCTTGTCGGACATCATATCATGTGATAAACTTTATTGTTTGTGTGAGCTTACTAGACCTTAAACATCCGAACATCAAAGAACCTTGAAAACACTTATATTAACGCACTAAAGAAGCAACCGATTATCGATTATCGATTCTCGGACATGGGGGAATGCCCGAGTGGCCAAAGGGAGCAGACTGTAAATCTGCCGGCTTATGCCTTCGGAGGTTCAAATCCTCCTTCCCCCACCACTTGCGGGAAGCCCGTATCATATCGGGGGCTTACTGCAAGTGGTTTGCAGATTGATAATTTTGAACCTCCGAAGTGAGGGGGTCATATTCTCTGGGGGAGATGATCCCCCAGAGTCTAGGTTATGGAAGGGGTGTAGCCCATCGAAGCTTTAGCGAAGATGGGCGGCTCTTAGGGGAAACCTGGGTTTCCCCTAAGAAACGCGAGCGCAATAAATGAATGCTCGCGTTTGAGGAGGTTCAAATCCTCCTTCCCCCACCATTCTTCGCCGACGTTTGACTCACACCTAACGGTGTTCGTCTTAAACGGCTTCGAATGGTAAACCATCTTTATTAGTAGATAAGGCGAAGAATGTCCTTCGTAGCCGGATAAGCCGGAGCGTTAGCGGAGGCTAGCGAGTGGCGAAGAAGGACAATATACATACAGCGAGCTGGGGTAGCTCAGTGGTAGAGCAGCTGCATGGTAAGCAGCAGGCCGCGGGTTCAATCCCCGCCTCCAGCTCCACAAAAGTGAGTGGTGAGTAGTGAGTAGTGAGCCGAACTGTGAAAGTACGGATTATCATAGTCCGTAGAGAGCCGTTATGATCCGGATTCTTAAAGAACGGATGTTGCGGTTACGGATCTTTGATAGAGAGGGAGTCCGTACATAAAAAGCCCGACTCACGACTTACGAATCACAACTCACGAAGCGAGGCGGTGTAGCTCAGCTGGTTAGAGCACACGGTTCATACCCGTGGAGTCGCAGGTTCAAATCCTGCCACCGCTACCAGAAAAGTAGTGAGTAGTGAGTAGTGAGTAGTGAGTCGTACTTAGAAAGTGCGGATCCTTATTTTATTGGGTCACTTTTTTTCTGATCACGGATCTTGTAGCACGATTTACCCGACTCACGACTTACGACTCACGGTTCACTTAAGGAATAGGGAGGAAAAAAATGGCAAAGAAAAAGTTTGAACGATCAAAGCCTCACGTGAACATCGGCACCATAGGGCACGTAGACCATGGAAAGACCACCCTGACCGCAGCCATAA